>JANXZW010000032.1 GCA_025355305.1 Actinomycetes bacterium
CCAGGAGGCACTCGACCTTCCGGTAGATCAGCCTGCGACTCAGTCAGGACACTGTGCCAGGTGTTGGCTACCGTCTCTTCCATGGAACGACATTTAAGACCTGCTGCTTGTGCTTTGATGGTATCGAAGTTGTAGAAGCCATACATGTTGGGGGTAATCCAAATGGGCATTTCATTCCACGGTTGGATCTCGTTTTCGGTAACGAAATCAACAGGTAGCCATGTGAATTCTGCATTTGAACCAGTCACCTTCTTGCACTCCTCGAGCAGCGCAGAAAAAGTTGTATGCCCGATTGGGGAAAGAGTGTTAAAGGTGCCAGTCAATTTTTGCTCAACTGATGTAATCAACCACTCGGCTAGATCTCTGGCATCTATATATTGCAGAGGTAGATCAGCAGGGCCAGGTGCGAGGACTTCGCCACCCTCACGGATTCGACCGAGCCACCAACTCAATCGTGATGGCCACTCTCTCGGTCCAAGGATGAGTCCGGGTCGTGCAATGAGTGACCCACCTGCTCCATATCCCTCAAGAATTGCCAACTCGGCCCCGCGTTTGTCAGCGGGGTAGTTGGTGGATTGCGCTGATGGGTCAGCCGGGACTGGCGCCACTGATTCATCCACTCCAAAAGGGAGAGCGTTGCCATCAAACGGGTTGCCATCATAAACAGAGCAAGTTGAAACGTAGGCGTAATAGGGAACATGATCTTTAAGTTTCAGCACGCTCTCTTGAACAACGCGGGGCGCTCCAAACCATGTATCGATCACTACATCCCACTCGCGACCATGAACAAAATTGTATGCATCAGATATGGTGCGATCACCGAATAGAGTTTCGACGATTCCTTCTTTGGCTCCTGGTGGGAGAGTCGATCGCGTGAAAGTCGTGATTTGATGGCCGCGCACCGTGGCCGCGACCGATATCGCATGACCAACAAATGAAGTTCCACCGAGAATCAATATTCGCATTTGAGAAACCTAGGGGAGTTGTCGAACGTTGTCCACGACAGGGATTTTTAATCCTCCGTGAATCTGTAACGCATGCCAAGTCCCGTAACAATGTAGATCGGACTCTTTGGGTTAGGTGAGGAATGGCAGTTTTACCAGTTTCATTGCTTACGGAGCGGCGTGTGAAGTCAATGCGCACCTCACCCATAGAGATGGTGCGCAGTTCAATCTTCTCTTCTCGGCGACGCGATACAGCTCGTATCCGCGCAAAGAGTTCTTCCACGTCAAATGGTTTGGTGATGTAGTCATTGGCGGATAAGCCCGCAAAGGACAGATTCAGATGGCTGAGGCGGTAGCCAATGCACTCACAGATAGACATCACTTTTTAGTCCAGGCGGGTACCGGCACCGGAAAATCACTCGCCTATCTGGTTCCTTCCCTCGTCCATGGCAAGTAGGTGGAGCGGACCATGGGTCATAAAGTGGGAACTGGTGGTTCGAGATCGTATGTAGGTGGCGCCTGGGCCATGAGTTGAAGAGTTAAGCGACGGTATTTGTGCCCGCGCGGATCTGGGATCGCGAGACAGTTGAACCGGCAGAGAAGACAGCTCCAATCTTATTGATTTTTATATGTATAGGGAGCCACTGCCCTACAGTCAGCGCGGGACCCGTCGCTATAAGCGCCAAAGTTGTCGGGGTGGAACTATCAGAGCAAAGAGTCGCAGTGGAGTATGTTGTTCCGATCGGGCAGGAGTCGAGTGTATTTCCTGCGTTACCAGAGACGTTGGTGATTGTTGAGCTGAAGGCTGTGACGCTAATAGTCCCGGTATTTACGAAGTAAGCAAAGAAATTTGAGTTGTTAGCAGGGGCGGTCCACGTAATTACGCCCGTGGCCGAACCGTTGGTTGTTGATTCGGGGGCCACGCTGAAGATTACTGTCGTGAATGACTCAGCGCTGGAGTTAGAGGCTTTGGCGGTAACACTGGCGTAAACCGTTGTAGGTAGAAGCAGGGTCAAGAGGGCAAGAAGAATCACTCCTGGAGAATATTTTCCAAGAGTTCTTTTCATCTCTGCTCACCCGCCCTTCTAATGAATTACAGAGTCCCTGAGGGATCGAAAATTAGTATGAAGCGAACCCCAACCATCAAGGCTGGGGTTCGCTCGTTCATATTGGGTTCTTAGAGGCTAAGCGACTGTGTTTGTAGCAGCGCGTTGAGTCTCGGTGACCGTCCAAGTGAGAAGTGAAGTCAAACCTTGGAGTGTTCCTCCAGGAAGTGTGCCATTTGTGGTGACTTCGCTGTTTGTTGGGAGGTTGATGATGAACTTGAAGTGAGCAACACCAGCAGGCAGCAAATCTATTGCAGCAACGGTTATGGCTGTTGCTGATAGCAGTGTGTTGGCAGGAGTTACAGTCAAGACGTTAGTTTCTGTTCCAGAACAAGCGCCGGTAACAGTGGTGTATACAACTGTGCACTCTTTAACTGTTACTTGAAGACCGTTCACTGCATCAGTAGTTAACTTGGTGGCAGCAGAGTCAGCAAGACCCAGAGTCATTGATGCGCCTGCAAGAGTTCCACCATTTGATAGATCGATGAAGCGGTTGATGATATCTCCAGGTGCGACACCAGTGACTGCAGTTGTGAAGCCGGCGGTCAAACCTGCGACACCTGAGGCTGCCTGGGTGAGCTTCAAGGTACCGGAGCTCACAGAGTGAGCAGCGGTGTTAAAAGCGGTTGCTGTTAAAGATGCGAAGACAGAGGAGCCCACCAGGGCTGTTCCACCAACGGTTGCTGCCACGACGATGGCTATCTTTGCCCCGACGCTGCCGGCAGTTATTAACTTTCTCATTTTTTGCTCCTATTTTCTGGTTTTGGGGATGGTTTTGGTTTTGGTTTTAGGGATGTAATGGATTGTGACTGTATCTTCTGTAGTTCTTTAGCCATTTCGACCTCTTTTTGTGCCGGATCGATTTGGGATTCAGCGAAGAGTTCTTTGAAAAGGTTTAGTTCCTTCTCTATTTGCTCTTTGATTGCACGTTCTTCGGCGTACAGATCTCTGTAAACATGTACCGAAAAAGGGTTTACCTCAGGGATCTTCTTCCGAAAGAGGAACAAGATCAGTGCGATGAGATTCGCAATCACGATGAGGGCCAGCGCAGCCTGCCTGCCTTGGACCGAGGAGATATAGACGAGCGGTCGACCTATCCACTTCACGCGTGCGATATTTCTTGGTACCTGTTCGTTGACTCCAACTAAAAACGGAGCGGCCTCAGGGGCGGCGTTCGCATCCCCTTTGGTGGTGATTCGCAGTGCACCATTTTGCTTCGTGACACTCACAATGCGGTGGGAGTAAAAAACGCCCGTCGCTTGCGAAGTAATCAAGATGATGTCGCCAACTTTTAGATTTGACGCCGCCGTGGTTTTGGTGACAAAGAGATCACCCGGACTGGCGTATGGCCGCATACTTCCGGTCAAAATCGGAGAGAAGCCGATTCCGAACTGACTATGAGCTACTGACGGCGCCGCTATGAAGAGGGCAGCAACCAGACCACTAAAGACCTTCAAAAAGGCCTTCCTTTGGCTGGTTGATGCCCTCTTCTTTTGTGCCGTCATAGTTGCCATGTAGATAGGTTAGGTTGGTAACCTCACGCGAAGGTCACAGCAGGGCGCCAAACTAGATACGGTAAATACTATGTCCATTTTCTCAGGAATTAAATTTTTGGTTCTGCAGGCGTAAAAAGGCTAGCCTTTCGAGCGTGCGGGCTACTCTTAGGCGTCAGGACTAATGGCTTAAGGGAGTAACGGTCTAACGGTCTAGCGGTCTAGCGGTCTAACGGAGGGGGTGAGTTCAGTAGGTAAAGTCAAAGGTCGAATTCTCGCTATCGACGATAACGCTGACATCCGAGAGCTCTTGGCCTTTATTTTGCGCCGTGAGGAGTACGAAGTAACTAGCGCGGCGAATGGCCTTGACGGACTCGATTTGATCGAAGAGATCAGGCCAGATCTCATTATTCTGGATGTGCTGATGCCGGAATTTTCGGGCTACGACGTACTGGATGCGGTTCGTTCCCATAAAGATGCCAAGGTACGGGATATCCCCGTGCTCATGATTACCTCTAGATCCTCCACCGACGATATCGATCAGGCTTTGGAACTGGGAGCCACCTCCTACATCGTAAAGCCCTTTAGGCCCTCAAAATTGGTAGCAAAGGTGAACGATCTATTAGGCCATGAATAATTAAAAATGGCAGCAAAGAGACAGCCTAGGTTTGCCCTCTCGATAATACAGATTTCGATCGCCCTGCTCTCCATGTTGGCTTTAATCGTCATATCCATTTTCTCGGTCATCTCTACCAATAAATCTTTAAAAATTTCTCTCCTGACCAGAGAAGCGACCTCGCAATTTGTCGCGGCGACCGAGGCGCGGCGCCAGATCTTCGTATACGAAGTTCGTTTTAGTCAGTGGACGAACGGTGAAATCCCAAAGAGCGACGTTGTGGATGCCGGATATATATTGAAGCAGAGGCTAGCCGCCATCAACGGAGTCGGAAGTTCGCTAGCGCAAAAAATCAATCCAGAGCTGACACAGTTACTGCAATCCACCGAAAATTTGATCAACCAATCAAGTTCTGGATATTTACCGGTGCAATTTCAGAAGAAGTGGGAGCTAATTGCTAAAGACCTAGTTGATGGGCTGACCAATCAAGCTCAAAATTTTGCACAGGGATACAGAGTGTTGGTGGATCAAGAATTCACAAACTATTCCGATGCCGAACGCTCATCGGCTCGCTGGGTGCTGTATCGATTCTTGATCTGGCTTGTCTTTAGTTTCATGGTTTTGTTATGGATTGCCACGACATTTAGACGGCAATTTAAGGCCTCTGCGAGTGCGACACTAGCCAGCCAGCAGAGATTGGATCAGGCGCGCGAGGAGCTAGAGGCTGCCCATGAAACGGTAGAGACTTTGCAGAAGATTAATGAATCAAAGACCGATTTCGTAACCACTCTTAATCACGAACTTCGAACGCCGCTTACTTCGATCATTGGCTATATAGAAATCTTAAAAGACTTTAAAACAACAAGTGATAACTCTGAGTTTCATAAATATTTATCGGTAATGGACCGCAACGCCGCGATGCTTACAGAATTAATTGAGAGTATCCTCTTTCTTTCGGCTCTTGACAACCAAGATTCACTTCCGGAGGAATCGGTACTTGATTTAGTAGATCTATGCGAGGCCTCTATCTCGGAGCAAGTTCTCGCAATTAAAACTTCAGGTATAAAAGTGCGTACCTACTATGAGGATGATCAATATTTTACTGTACTCGGAAATCGAACGCTGCTTAGTCAAGTATTTACAAACCTGATATCTAATGCCATCAAATTTAGTCCAGATAAATCCCGAATCTCTATTTCGTTCTCTCGTGGTGTGCGGTCTCACGAGGAACAATTCATCAGAGTTGAAGTCAAAGATCAAGGTTTTGGAATTCCGCCCCAAGATCTTCCTAATTTATTTACCAAATTTTACCGGGCGAGCAATGCGCTCGGCAGTGAGATTCCGGGCACTGGATTAGGTTTAGCGATTGTGAAGCGCATCCTCGAGTTGCATCATGGAAAGATCTCCGCTCTCTCGACCGAGGGAGAGGGAACCGCCATGATCATAGAATTGCCATTTGCGATTTCCTCCCTTGAAGAGATGATCATGGGAAAGAGAGAAGAAGTTTTGGAGCGAGCGATTAAGTCGTTGGAAGAAGCCGATGAAGTAAATTTGGTCGATCTGAGTCATGAAGTGGGCGGCGCGATCGGCTTCTATACTTTTGTTAGCGAGTCAAAGCAACTGATCGGCTTGTCGCGATGGCTACTTAAGAATCCGAGAGCGAGCATTACGACGATTAGAAAGAAGAAAGTTGCTATCTTGGAAATGCTCAACGAGTCACTCGATGAGGTCAAGAGGGGAAGGGAGCACTAGGTGGCGAAGGCAGAGATTTTGATCGTTGATGACAACGAAGATATTCGCAATTTTGTGCGTTTTGTCCTGGAGCCAGAGGGATATCGAATTACTGAGGCGTTAGATGGCAACTCAGCTCTCCAGATGGTTCGCAGTGCCGAACCCGACATCATTATTTTGGATCTCTCAATTGGGCAACCAGATGGGATGGATGTCTGTCGATCCATTCGGCAAAGTTCAAATGTTCCAATCATCATTCTGACGAGCCATACCGATGAGGTGGATGAGGCGCTCTGTTTGGCGATCGGAGCTGATGATTTCATCACCAAGCCGGTGGCACCCCGCATCTTGATCCTGCGAGTTGCCACTCAAGTCAGACACCGGCGGGCCGCTCAGCTCTTGTCAGGAAAGATCGTTCAGGCAGGAGAGTTGAGGTTGGATTTAAGTACGCGAGAGTTGCGGGTTGCCGGAAATCGCCTTGCTCTAACAAGGATTGAATTTGATTTCTTGCAGCTTATGATCGGGGAGCCGAATCGCGTTTATACCCGCGAGCAGATTATTGAAGCAATCGGTGGATCTGTTGATTTTTCGAGCGACAAGTTGATAGATACGCATGCATCCCGTATCAGAATCAAGGTCCGTGATGCTGGTGGTCCTGAGGTGTTGGTCGCAGTCCGCGGTGTTGGTTTTCGCTTACTTGCCCTAGAGGCGTCGTCGATTTAAGGCCACTTGCCAAAGGGACTGTGGATCAACGAAGAGCGTTGCTACCCGCGTATAAGGTTAAGGAATGTCCACCGCAAAAAATCAGCAGATGAAGCTGGTGGGCGAGGCGCTCAACGCAGCAGTTGAGGCGATAGGGGGGCAACCTCGCGAGGGTCAGATTCAGATGGCTGAAGCGGTCGCCAACGCGCTGACTGATCGGCACCATCTCTTAGTACAAGCGGGTACCGGCACCGGGAAATCACTCGCCTATCTGGTTCCTGCCCTCGTCCATGGCAAGAAGGTGCTAGTCGCTACCGCGACTCTGGCACTTCAGCGTCAGCTAGTTGAGCGGGATCTGCCAAAGATTCAGCCCGCATTAGAAAAGGTGTTGGGGCGCGATCTCACCTTTGCCGTTTACAAGGGCGTCGGTAACTACCTCTGTTTGCAGAAGATGAACGGCGCCGCGCAAGATCCCGATGGCGAATTCTTGATGGAGATTGGGGCGCTAGAGAAAGACCAGAAGCGGCTAAAGGAATGGGCCCAGAAGCCTGGAGTTTCTGGGGACCGCGATGATGCCCCTGAAGTCGATCGCCGAGTCTGGTTTGCCAACTCTGTCTCGGGGCGGGAATGTATCGGTAAGGAAGACTGCGCCTTTGGCTCGCAATGCTTCGCCGTCGCGGCCAAAGAGAAGGCACAAACGGCAGATGTGGTGGTAACTAATCACACCTTGCTGGCCATTGAGATCGTAGATTCGCACCCGATTCTGCCGGAGCGAGACGCCGTGATCTTGGATGAAGCGCACGAATTTATGGATCGCACAACCCAGGCGGTCACTGAAGAGTTAACCGCGGCTCGGGTAGAGCGAGCGGCAAAGATGGCTGCCAAACATATTCCGACCAAGGCGACAACTGCATTTAACAAGGCGGCAGATGAATTTGCGGAGGCGATTGCGGACTTTGCCGCAGATATTCGCAACGACCCAAGTAAGGGTGGGCGATTGGCCGAGCTCCCCAAGCAACTGGAAGCTCCGATTCGCGCGGTAAAAGAGGCAGCTGCAGCGGTCGTAGCTGTAATCAATGCCGATGAGGATCTGGTTGATCCCGATATCGCCGCGCAGCGCGCCCGAGTAAAGGGCGCGACCAACGAAATCCAAACGATCGCTGCCAAGATGTTGCGGCCGGGTGCGCATCAGGTGATGTGGTTTGAACCAACCTTCTCATCCCTCTTCTTGGCACCACTTGAGGTCTCAGATGTCTTGCGCCGCAATCTGCTGACTGAGACTCCGGTGATTGCTACCTCAGCGACTCTCACAATCGGAAAATCATTTGATGCCATCGCACGCTCCATTGGTTTTGTCGTCGGTGAAGATATCGATGAAGAGAGTGATGAGGGTAGGGGGGTGATTGATCCCGCTAATGTGCAGATGCTCGATGTCGGCTCGCCCTTTGACTTCGCCTCGCAAGGAATGTTGTACCTGCCACGGCACCTGGCGGAGCCGGGTCGTGATGGACCGGCAAAGGATGCCCTCACCGAACTCGGTGAGTTGATTGAGGCCGCTGGCGGACGGACCCTTGCGCTCTTTAGCTCATGGCGCGGGGTTGAGATGGCAGATGAACATCTGCGGCGGGTGCTGGCAGAGCTCAAGATGCCGATCATTACCCAGCGCCGTGGAGATTCTGTTGGGCCGCTGGTGGAGAAATTCGCGAAGGACCCGCGTTCAATTCTTCTGGGAACGATCTCGCTATGGCAGGGGATCGATGTTCCTGGGCCCTCGTGCACGCTCGTCGCTATCGATCGCATTCCATTTCCAAGGCCCGATGAACCCGTGATGAGCGCGCGCTCGGCTGAAGCAGATCAGGCGGGAGGTAGTGGATTTATGCAAGTCTCATTGCCGCGCGCGGCGCTCTTGTTGGCCCAGGGGACCGGTCGATTAATTCGCGCTATCGATGATCGCGGCGTTGTTGCCATCTTGGATTCGCGCATCGTTACTAAGCGTTACGGATCGATCTTGCTTAATTCGATGCCGCCATTCTATCGCACTAGTGATGGCGCCGTAGTAAAGGAATCTTTAAAGCGATTAGATAAGCAGTTCTCCGAGCAGGGTTTGTAGCTGCGGCCAGTGGCGGGCAAAAGAGGGGTGTAGGTGCATCTTCGCAACATCAAGAAATGGAACCCAGCGGATCTCTTGGGACTCATCATTCATCTCGTGCGCGACTAAATCCGCAGCGGCTTGGCAGATAATGGTGTCATAGCGCCACTCTCCGTGATCATCGGTAAAGGTATGAATCGGTGTGACTAAATCGGTGTCGATGCCCAACTCTTCACGCGCTTCGCGCTTTGCACCCTCCAGAATTGTCTCGTGACTATCTTTTGCACCGCCGGGGATACCCCAGGTGTCCCCGTTATGCACCCAGGGCGCACGATGTTGTAAGAGGATGGTGCCCTCGCGAACGAGCAAGAGTCCTGCCGCGCCATGTAGTCCCCAATGGCGGTTTCCGCAGCTACATTGCAGCCAGCCATCGCCATCGGTGTGAGCCATGCTCCTAGAGTGGCACGACTCTCCACTTTATTTCTCCACTTTATTTCTCCACACCCTCTCGCTACACACAGAGTGTCGGGGAGTGCAACACCTCTGAAACTCGGCGCACTTAACCTGCCTGGATGATCTTTATGGCGGGTTTACTCATGTCGGCGAATTGCGCGCTGGGTCCATGTGTGCAGGTCTACACCGATCCCACGACCCATCAACTTGTTATTACTGCCAAACAGAACCGACCCGGAAGATCGCTGCAGCCGCACCCCCGCCCAGTGCCGATTTACAAACCAAAACCGCACGCCGTTGTAAACCCGCTGCCAAGACCGCTGCCAAGACCGGCACCCAGGGTTAAGCCCAAAGCCTGGATACCTTATAAGGCCGTTCCAGTGGTGCACCGAGCATATAAACCACCCGTGAAGAAGAAGTCACCGATCGCGAAGGTGATCACCAGCGCCCTCTCGCTCTCCGACCAGATAACAAGGCTGCTGCCCGGCAGCAATATTTTGTATCAACCGCGGAGCAACGCTCTAACCGGAGTCCCCGTTTACTTTTGGAGCGACACAAATTCTCTCTTCCAAGTTGCAACTGCGATCTTGGGCGTCGGGGTGAGCGTTGTTATGAACCCTTCGTTTCTCTGGAACTTCGGTGATGGAACAACCCTGAGAACATCGGGTGTGGGAGGGCCATATCCCAATGCCACGATTACTCACACCTATAAAAGTCCCGGAACTTACACGATCAACCTAGCGATCTCGTGGGCTGGCTCTTGGGCGGCTCAAGGTGCGGTACTGCCAGTCCTTGGTGGGGCGATCGTGCAGAACGCGACTGCCACCATTCAAGTCCAACCCGGTCCAACAGATTTCACACGTTGAAGTTATGCACATCTCGTTGTTAGCAGTACTCGTTGTGTCGCTCTATCGCGCGATCTTTAAGCCATGACAACACATACCGCAACTGAGCTCACTTCACCTCACGATTTATTAGCCGCCGTTCCTTTCATGGTCGGCTACCACCCCAAAGATTCTCTCGTCGCGATGGCGCTGCGCGAGAACAAGGTCGTCATGGCGATGCGGGTGGATTTTCCGACAGAGGATTTAATGGTTACTACCAGCAGCACGATCGCGTCGCACTTGATTCGTGAAGGCGCGAGCGAAGCAATCGTCGTTGGTTACCTACCCTCTGCAGTGCACCACATCGATCCTTTAGCGCAACTGCGCGAAGTGATAGCAGCTCACGGTGTCCTCATTAAAGAATGCATAGAAGTGCGTGCAGAGCGCTTTCGCTCCACTCTCTGTGCTGATATCGCCTGTTGCCCGCCAGCCGGTAACCCGCTGCCCTCGCTCTCGGATAGTCGCGTGACCGCCGAACAAGTTGCAGCCGGGAATCCCCTACCTTTCTTGGATCTCGATGAGATGAAGCGTTCTCTTGCGGCGCAGCCACTCGACAAGGAGTTGGGTCGGGCGATTAAGAAGCTCTCCGAGATCGATTACGACTCCGATGAGGTGACCGCATTACAACGCGAGGGAGCTAACGCAATCAATGAGTTGGCGCTGGAATTTAGTAAGGAAGGGCGCTCGCAAAATAAGGCGCTGATCGCGTTGGTGTTGGTGCGATTGCTCGATCTACAGATTCGCGATTATGCGATGGGAATGGCTACCGAAGCCACAAGTGAGCAGTTATGGGATATGTGGCGCTGGTTATTGCGGATTGCCCCGCGCGGATATGTAGCGCCAGTGGCGGTGATATTTGCCACAATCTCCTACGAGCGCGGAGATGGCGCGTTGGCACAGCGGGCTCTGGATCGCGCCTTTGCAGATAGCCCTAAGTACCAGATGGCTAAGCTCTTGCGCCGCACCTTTGCCGCAGGTTGGCCGCCATCCGCATTTACGCAGATGCGCGGTGACCTACATCCTAAGATCGTTGCCGCCATCTTCGGATAGGAGGTTGCGTGCGGGAGTAGCATCCTGCTTATGATTATCGGAGTTCCGAAAGAGATCAAAAATAACGAATCTCGTGTAGCCCTCACGCCATCTGGCGCCCACGCGCTTAGCGCTCGCCACACCGTATTAGTCGAAAGCGGCGCAGGCGTCGGATCAGCGATCAGCGATGCAGAGTACATCGCAGCTGGTGCTCAGATCCTGGCAACGGCTGATGAAGTTTGGCAGCGCGCTGAGATGATCATGAAGGTCAAGGAGCCGATCGCGGTTGAGTATCCCAAGATGCGCAACGGGCAGATCCTCTTTACCTACCTGCATCTGGCAGCAGATCGTGATCTAACACTTGCGCTGATGAAACAGGGCGTCACAGCAATTGCCTACGAAACTGTCGAGGTGAATCGCCAGCTGCCACTTCTGGCGCCGATGTCTGAAGTCGCAGGACGGATGTCGATTCAAGTTGGTGCTACAGCGCTGCAACGTCCAGAGGGCGGTCGTGGTGTGTTGCTCCCAGGAGTGCCAGGAGTTCGTCCCGGAAAGGTCGTGATTTTAGGTGGGGGAGTTGTTGGTGTAGCCGCAGCAACGATCGCACATGGCATGCACGCTGATGTCACCATCCTTGATCTCAACCTGGCCCGGCTAGCTGAGATTGATCAGATATTTGCAGGACAGGTAAAGACACTGGCCTCTTCACCGTACGAAATCGAACAGCAGTGCATCGCTGCCGATCTAGTAATTGGTGCGGTCTTGGTGCCGGGAGCGAAGGCTCCAAAGTTGGTGACTCAAGATCTTGTTGCAAAGATGAAGCCAGGCTCTGTGCTGGTTGATGTCGCAATCGATCAAGGTGGATGTTTTGAGGGATCGCGCGCCACAACTCACGCCGAGCCCACCTTTAAGGTTCACGATTCCTTGTATTACTGCGTCGCCAATATGCCAGGAGCCGTTCCAGCAACCTCGACCTACGCCCTGGCCAATGCAACGATTAAATATGCCCTCGCCATCGCTGATCTGGGGTGGGAATCTGCCGTTTCAAGTGATCCTGCGTTGGGATCGGGGCTCAATATCCACGCTGGGCAGATCCGCTACGCGGCTGTTGCCGCCGCCCACGGGCTCTAGTAACCTAGCGAAATGATCTTGCGCAGCCTCCTCCTTCGCTGCCGCAGCGGGGCCAACTAACCGGTCACCTCGCTCGCGGAGGTTTTCTCTTGCCGGTAGATAAGAGCAAACCCCGCGAAATTTAAGGAGCAGGACATGAAATATCCAGATCAAACCCCCTCGACGATGCCTGTGCAGCGTTATGCACCATTTATCCCGGTCGATCTACAAGACCGTACCTGGCCCACTAAGCGAATCACCAAGGCTCCGCAGTGGTGCTCGGTTGATCTGCGCGATGGCAACCAAGCCCTGATCGATCCTATGGATCCACACCGCAAACTCACGATGTTTAATCTCTTAGTCAAGATGGGTTACAAGGAGATCGAAGTTGGCTTCCCCAGCGCATCACAACTCGACTTTGATTTCGTTCGCAAGATCATCGAAGAGAATCTGATCCCTGATGATGTTGTCATTCAGGTGTTGACCCAAGCTCGTCGCCCGCTTATCGAACGTACATTCGAATCTATAAAGGGTGCGAAGCAGGTTGTCATCCACCTTTATAACTCCACCTCAACTCTGCAGCGCCGTGTCGTATTCGGGCAAGATAAAGATGGCATCAAGAAGATCGCAACCGATGGTGCGCAGATCTGCCAAGATCTTGTGGCCTCCGTACCGGGAACGACAGTCTTCTTTGAGTACAGTCCGGAGTCCTATACCGGCACCGAACTCGAATATGCCAAAGAGGTATGTGATGCGGTCAATGATATTTGGAAGCCGACGGCAGAGCACAAGACAATCATCAACTTACCTGCGACCGTCGAGATGGCATCGCCCAATGTTTACGCCGACTCCATCGA
This sequence comes from Actinomycetes bacterium, assembly GCA_025355305.1. Taxonomy (GTDB): domain Bacteria; phylum Actinomycetota; class Actinomycetes; order Nanopelagicales; family Nanopelagicaceae; genus PALSA-747. The sequence goes on from JANXZW010000032.1 coordinate 13,015, forward strand.
GTGGATGCATCGCAATCTAAAGTATCGCGATTCCATTGTGCTATCACTGCATCCACACAATGATCGTGGCACCGGAGTTGCTGCGGCAGAACTTGCTTACCTGGCAGGAGCAGATCGCATCGAGGGAACTCTCTTCGGCAATGGTGAGCGCACCGGCAATGTATGTCTGGTTACTCTTGGGCTTAATTTATTTAGTCACGGAATTGATCCCCATATCGATTTCTCAAATATCGATGAGATCCGCCGTACCGTGGAATATTGCAATCAATTGCGCGTCCCAGAGCGCCACCCATACGGAGGCGACCTCGTCTTCACAGCATTCTCGGGTTCTCATCAAGATGCGATCAAGAAGGGCTTGGAGCATATGCAGCGCGATGCAGATGCGGCGGGTAACCACGTTGATCAACAGAGCTGGGCTGTTCCCTATCTACCGATCGATCCTAAAGATATTGGGCGCTCCTACGAGGCGGTAATCCGCGTCAACTCGCAATCCGGCAAAGGTGGCGTTGCCTACCTGATGAAAAATGAACATCAGCTCGATCTTCCGCGTCGGCTGCAGATTGAGTTCTCCCAAGTGGTGCAAGCCAAGACTGATTCAGAGGGTGGAGAGGTAACTCCAGACCAACTCTGGAGGATCTTCGAAGATGAGTACCTGCCTGCCAGCGATAACCAATGGGGCCGGTTTAAGTTGGTGGGACTCTCACAGAGCAGCCACCTCGATGAGGACGTTCACCTCACGGTTGACCTTCTAGATAACCACGCGCTCTACCCGCTCACCGGCACGGGCAATGGTCCGATCGCCGCCTTCGTAAACCTCATGAATTCTCATGTTGGGGGAGCCGGGGTTCGCGTGCTGGATTACTACGAGCACGCGCTCTCTGCAGGTGGCGATGCCAAGGCAGCTGCCTATCTGGAGTGCGAAGTTGCTGGCCAGACCTTTTGGGGAGTCGGAATCGACCCCAGCACCACGACGGCAGCGCTGAAGGCGGTCGTCTCGGCGGTAAATCGCGGCTTGCGACAGTAGTACGCGATACGGTGGACCCATGTCGGTCTACCGCGATCAAGGGATCGTCCTTCGCACTCAGAAGTTGGGCGAGGCAGATCGCATCATCACCCTCTTCACCCGTGAACACGGACGGATTCGAGCAGTAGCTAAGGGTGTGCGCCGCACCAAATCTAGGTGGGGCGCCCGCCTTGAGCCCGCCTCCCATGTGGATCTGCAGCTCTACTCGGGGCGCACCTTCGACACTGTGACGCAAGCGGTGAGCCTAGAAAATTATGGCGACGCCTTGTCGCTGGACTATCAGCGCTGGACGGTGGCTTCGGCGATTTTAGAATCAGCCGAGCGCTTTATCTCCCACGAACACGAACCCGCGCTGCAACAATATTTATTATTGGTGGGCGCGTTAAAGGCGCTTGCCCACCAGACTTACGACCCCTCATTAATTCTCGACGCCTTCCTACTGCGCTCGCTGGCAGTCGCGGGTTATGCACCGTCGCTCACCAATTGCTCGCGCTGTGATGCGCCAGGCCCCCACAAATACTTCTCACTAGTCGGCGGTGGAAGTGTCTGCTCTGATTGCAAGCCGAGCGCGGCACCTACCCCACATGTTGAAACCCTGGAGTTGATGCAACAGCTGCTCAGCGGAGATTGGGATTTTGCCTCGGCAAGTGAGCAGCGCTATCGCCGCGAAGCATCTGGTCTGATCGCAGCCTACTTACAGTGGCATCTGGAACGGGGGCTGCGGAGCCTGCCTTTAGTTGAGAGAATTTGAATGAGTACCCCAAGCGTTCCTAAGGTTGCCAACGTACCCAACCATGTCGCAATTGTGATGGATGGCAACGGACGCTGGGCCAAGAAGCGCGGCTTGCCGCGTACAGCTGGACATGAAGCGGGGGAGGCCGCGCTTCTTGATGTTGTCCACGGTGCAATTGCAATCGGTGTAAAAGAAATTAGCGCTTATGCTTTTTCTACTGAAAATTGGCGGCGCAGCCCAGATGAAGTGAAGTTCTTGATGGGATTTAATCGCGATGTCTTACGACGTCGCCGTGATGAGATGCATGCGCTAGGCGTCCGAGTCCGTTGGGTTGGCAAACCTGGTCGCCTCTGGAAATCAGTCATCGGTGAATTACAGGAAGCAGAAGAACTGACGAGGCGCAATAAAGTTTTAACGCTCAATATGTGCGTCAACTACGGCGGCCGTACCGAAATCGTTGATGCGGTCAAAAGGATCGCCGATGAGGTGCGGTCGAGGAAGATTGAACCAGAGGCAATCACAGCGAAGACCCTTGAAAAGTTTATGTACAACCCGCAGATGAGCGATGTGGATCTCTTTCTTCGCACCTCTGGGGAGGAGCGGACCTCGAACTTCTTGCCCTGGCAATCGGTCTACGCAGAGATGGTCTTTATGGATGTTTTGTGGCCCGATGTTGATCGGGCCACTCTCTGGAAGGCGATTGAAATTTATAGTTCTAGGGAGCGCCGCTTCGGCAAGGCCTAGCTCTTAGAACTACTTCGACTTGCTAGGTTTTGGGTGAGCCATCTTCATTTTGTCGGTCATCTTCGTCTCATGCTTCATCACGGTTGTGTGCTTCATTGTCGTCTCATGCTTCATAGCGTTACCGTGCGTCATCGCCCCCGAAGCGGCAGGTGTAGGTGTCGCGGCAAGTGCCGGGCTAACAGCAGCGATCGTGGTGATGGTGATGATCGTGATAATTCTGGTGATGCGAACTACCTTCATAGGAATCTCCTTAAGACTCTAGGTGGTAGCAGGAGAGTAAACCGATCCTTCAAAAAAAGCAACCAGCAAAACACATTTAGGTAGTTGCCTTTTTTTATGACCTGTGCCACTCTTTGAGTATGGATTTGAAAGAGCTCTTCGCCGCCATCAACGATGAGGAGTTGGAGCCAAATTCAGATCTGGCCGTTTTGCGTGAGGTTCTACTCAGCGTAACTAGCCGGAGGAACTTTGATACCCGAACTATGAAGAAATTCGGTGAACTCACAGGAAAGGCACATCAACATCGCCGTTTGAAGCCGAGTACCCACTCCATCGAGTTTGAATTAGTGGGGATAACCGGAAATGCACGTCGAATCAGTGAATTTGCCTTACAAGTCGAGGACATCCTCGTCACCGTGGATTTGAGTCGTGTTAAGAAGTGTGAAGGTGAAGAGTGCGAGGCTCTCTTCATCGATGAGAGTAAGAACAAATCTCGCAGATGGTGCGATATGGCGCATTGCGGGGCGTTGCGCAAGAGCAAGGTTTTCTATGACAAGCATCGCCGAGTAAATCCGGTGGCGGAAGCAGAAATTGAGTTAGGAGCTAAATAACAATGATCGTTCTCTATGGTGTCGCCTTTATCTCAGGCCTCTTTACGATTTTAGCGCCATGCATTTGGCCGCTTCTTCCGATAGTTCTCGCGGATGTTACGCAGTCAAAGTCAAAGCGTCGTCCCCTTGGTATTACCGCCGGAGTAGCAATCTCATTCGCCTTCTTAACTTTAGCCGTTTCATTCCTCGAGAGTTCCCTCGGTTTGAACCCCAACGTTCTTCGCAAGGTAGCGGTCGTAGTTCTCTTGGTCATTGGTTTCTCGATGGTTGTTCCTGCGCTCTCCCACCGTCTGGAAGCCACGATATCCAGGTTGGCAGGTCGTTTTGGTGGAGTGGGCCGCAATCAGCGGAGCGATTTCAGCGGGGGATTCATTACCGGGCTAGCGCTCGGCGTCGTCTGGACTCCATGTAGTGGACCAATCCTCGCCTCCGTGGCAACTCTTGCCGCAACCAATAAGGTCTCGCTGCAAGTCGTTTTCGTAACTCTTTTTTATGTCGCAGGAGTCTCTATCCCACTCTTTGGTTTTGCCGTTGGGGGACAGAAGCTACTCGCTAAATCTCGTCGGCTCTCCAAGCACACCGCTCGGATTCAGATCGCCTCCGGTGCGATCATGATCCTGACCGCCTTCGCCATCTACACCAACTATGACAAGACCTTGGAAGCTAATCTGCTCAACGCAATACCTTCCTACTCCAATGCATTAACCAAGATCGAAAGCACCTCTTCGGTGAGCAAGCAACTCGCAAAACTTAAAGGAACTAAGGTCGTGCCAACAACCGTGAGTGGAGATCAATCCGGACTCTTCAACGCCAGCGGGACAGCAGCTGAGTTCAAAGGAATTTCACAATGGCTCAACACGGCAAAGCCAGAGACGTTAGCCTCACTTAAAGGCAAGGTTGTACTCGTTGATTTCTGGACTTACAGTTGTATCAATTGTTTACGCACTCTGCCCCACGTTGAGGCTTGGTACAACAAGTATCACGCTGCAGGATTTGAAGTAGTCGGGGTGAGTACTCCGGAGTTTGCATTTGAAAAAGATGCGGGCAACGTTAGTTCTGCGATAAAGCGTTACAAGATTCCGTATCCTGTTGCGCTGGACAATAATTACTCTACGTGGAACGCCTACAACAATCAGTATTGGCCTGCGGAATACCTGATTGATTCCACGGGGCAGATTCGTCGCACCGAGTTCGGTGAGGGAAATTACGATCAAACCGAGAAGGCGATACGCACCTTGCTGGCAGATACTGGTAAGAAGATCACCGTCGCGCCTTCTGTTGTCGCAGATACAACGCCTCACACCCAAATAACTCCTGAGACATATTTTGGAAGCAACCGCTCCCAATTTGGCTACCCAGAGCCCAGCTACCCAACAGGCACCTACACAATTCCAGAGCAAAAAACGGTGCCGCAAGATGACTATGCCTTTGGGGGAACCTGGACGGTGCAACCAGATGATGTGCAGTCTGCGAAGGGTGCAACGATTACCGAACACTTTGCTGCCTCCAACGTCTACATGATCCTAAAGCCCGCGGCTTCTGGTAGCAGTCAGGTTGCGGTCACCTACAACGGAAAGCCACTTACCGGGGCCCTTGCTGGAAGCGATGTCGTGAACGGTCTGATCACCGTCAACTCAGATCGGCTCTACAACATCTTTAGCAGTGGGAGTGCGGTTTCGGAGGGGACTTTAAAGTTCACCTTTCTAAAAGATGGGATTCAAGCCTTCACCTTCACCTTCGGCTAAGTCGCAGGAGAGGTGGCGTAGACTGCAAGTATGCATCAAGCGCTCTTGCTAGCCGCAGTCACCTCGGTGGCAACTGCGCTTGGCGGCTTCTTGGCGGTCAAGGTGCGAGATCGCACCCACATCATCCTGGGGCTCGCGGCGGGGCTGATGCTCGGGCTCGTCTTCTTTGACCTCATCCCAAACGTCTTTGAGGGAAATACCGAGCGCTTTGGCGGAGTTCGCACGGTAGGCCTGGCCATCGTCTTTGGCTTCTTGGTCTTGCACCTCTCCGAGCGCGGATTTGCAACGCACGAACCTTTCGATTCGCACCACGACAACGAGCATCAACACCATGCTGGTCGCCTTGCGGCCCTTGCTATGGCGGGCCACGTCTTCGCCGATGGCTTGGGAGTTGGCGCCGCTTTTCGAGTATCGAGCTCTCTTGGATTGGCTGTCTTTGCGGCGATCATGGTGCACGCCTTCAGTGATGGTCTAAATACCGTCACCTTCTTGATTAAAGAGCAGATGTGGACGCAGAAAGCTCGCATTCTCTTGATCGTTGATGCTGTCGGGCGAATTAGCGGAGCGGCAGTCGGTTCATATGTTGCATTCGGTACTAATTGGATAGCGCTCTATCTCGCGCTCTTTGCTGGAATGGTCATCTATATTGCCACCTCACATATTTTGCCCGAGGCGCACTCTCGACATCCTTCGCGATGGACCTTAGCTGCCACAATTGTAGGCGTTCTAGTGATGTGGGCCGTGGTGGCCGGGGGAGCATAATCGTTCTACGGCAGGGTAAACTCAGGCCCGTTGTTCGACGTGCGGATCTTCGCGAACCTTCGCGAACCTTGCGAATAACAAGGCAGCAGGCCAGCCGACAGCCAGCCGGATTAAAGGAGCGCCCATGGCCGCAGATCGTTTAGAAACTATTGTCAGCCTCGCCAAGAGGCGCGGATTTGTCTATCCCTCCTCAGAGATTTATGGCGGCCTGCGCGCTGCATGGGATTACGGCCCCCTCGGAGTTGAGCTAAAGAATAATGTGAAGCGCCAATGGTGGAAATCCATGGTCCAGGGACGTGAGGATGTTGTCGGTCTGGATTCTTCGGTCATCCTTGCTCCCGAGGTCTGGCAGGCATCGGGCCATATCGAAACATTTAGCGACCCACTCACCGAGTGCACCTCCTGTCACAAGCGCTATCGCGCTGACCACTTGGAAGAGGCCTTCGAAGCAAAACACAAACGCAAGCCAAATTCGATGGAGGAGATTGGCTGCCCTAACTGCGGTAACAAGGGTCAGTTCACAACTCCACGCCAATTCTCTGGTCTCCTCAAGACATTTTTGGGAGCAGTCGAAGATGAATCAGGTCTTGCCTACCTGCGCCCCGAAACTGCGCAAGGCATCTTTATTAATTTTGAGAATGTCGCCACTACTTCGCGCAAAAAACCGCCATTTGGAATTGGTCAGATTGGTAAGTCTTTCCGCAACGAGATCACTCCAGGCAACTTCATCTTCCGTACCCGCGAATTTGAGCAGATGGAGATGGAGTACTTCGTCGTTCCTGGAACTGACGAAGAATGGCATCAATATTGGATCGATACCCGCTTGGCTTGGTACACAGACCTTGGGATCAACCCCGATCGCCTGCGCCTCTTTGAGCACCCAAAAGAGAAGTTGTCGCATTACTCCAAGCGCACCGTCGATATCGAGTATAAATTTGAATTTAATGGCACCGAATGGGGCGAGCTCGAGGGAATTGCCTCGCGCACCGACTTCGACCTCAAGGCGCACAGCAAAGCTTCGGGCAAGGATCTCTCATGGTTTGATCAAGAGAAGAACGAGCGCTGGACTCCATTTGTTATTGAACCAGCGGCCGGGGTTGATCGTTGCACCCTCACCTTCATGATGGATGCCTTTACCGAAGATGAAGCTCCCAATGCAAAGGGCGAAATGGAGAAGCGCGCAGTGATGAAGCTCGATCGCCGCCTTGCTCCGATTAAGGTCGCAGTACTTCCGCTCTCTCGTAACGCTGATCTATCGCCAAAGGCGCGCGACCTTGCTGCAGAGTTGCGCAAGAACTGGTCGGTCGATTTTGATGATGCCGGAGCAATTGGTCGGCGCTATCGACGCCAAGATGAGATCGGTACTCCGTACTGCATCACAATCGACTTTGAATCACTTGATGACAGCGCTGTCACGATCCGCGATCGCGACACGATGGCGCAAGAGCGCATCGGCATTGATCAGGTGCAGGCTTGGCTTGCACCGCGCTTTATCGGGGCCTAGTACGGTGATCACTAGTAGGGTGATCACTAGTGCGGTGATCACTAGTGCGGTGATCACTGGGACCGCTCCGCTTCGTTTGCCTATTGCCAATGGGCAATTTGCAAATGACGAGGTGGTCTTAGATACCCCGGTCGTTCTAGCTCCCATGGCGGGTATTACCAATGCCGCTTTTCGAACGCTCTGCCGAGAACAGGGTGCGGGACTCTTCGTCTCTGAAATGGTCACGGCGCGCGCGCTGATTGAACGTCACCCAGAAACTCTGCGTTTGATCACTCCCGGGAAAGATGAAAGCCCGCGCTCAATTCAGTTATATGCCGTTGATCCAACGGTCGTTGCTCAAGCAATTGATTTACTCGGATCCGAAAATTTGGCCGATCACATCGACCTCAACTTCGGCTGTCCAGTTCCCAAGGTAACTCGTCGCGGAGGAGGAGCAGCCCTTCCGTATAAACGCAATCTCTTTAGCGCAATTGTGGGGTCTTCGGTCAAGACTGCTGCTAAATACGGGATTCCGGTTACGGTCAAGATGCGCGTTGGTATCGATAGCGATCACCACACCTATTTGGAAGCCGCTAAATCCGCCGCCGATCTTGGCGTCGCATGGGTGGCGCTACATGCGCGCACCGCAGAACAGATGTATGAAGGCGAAGCAGATTGGTCGCGTATCGCAACTCTCGTTGAACGGCTGGCTCCTACTGGAGTTCCGGTACTAGGAAATGGCGATATCTGGTCAGGCGCCGATGGGCTGCGCATGGTGCAAGAGACTGGTTGCGCTGGCGTGGTTGTTGGACGCGGGTGCCTCGGGCGCCCATGGTTATTTGCAGATCTCGTTGCCGCATTTAGTGGTGAGCAAACCCCAGAACTTCCAACACTCTTTGAAGTCCGCAAGGTGATCTACCGCCACGGTGAGTTGCTTGTTGAGTTCTTTGAAAGTGAAGGTCGCGCGATGCGCGATCTGCGTAAACATATGGCCTGGTACCTCAAAGGTTTCTCCGTCCCACGCGAATTGCGCGCCGGTTTTGGAATGGTCTCCTCAATCGGTGAGTTAGAGCATTTGCTCTCACAATTGCAGGATCAGCCCTATCCATTTGAGATCGCCGAATCACCCCGCGGTCGTCGCAGCCATGGACGCGCCGTGAGTCTGCCCGACGGTTGGCTCAATGATCCCGATGAATTTGCATCGATCACAATCGATGATGCAGTTTCTGGTGGCTGAGAATGTTCCTCTTTAGGATTCTGCGTCGCATCCTTACGGCAATTTTGTTGCTCATCATCGTGGTTCCGCTCTATGTGGCGAGTCAGATTTGGTGGACTGCGCATCACCAATCAGTCAAGAAGAGCGATGCGATCGTAGTTCTTGGGGCCGCACAAGATAATGGCAAGCCAACCGCGGTCTTGGCAGAGCGAATTACGCAAGCGCGCCTTGACTATCAATCGGGGCTTGCACCTCTGATCATTACCGTCGGAGGGAGTCAGAAGGGCGATCACTACACCGAGGCCGCGGCAAGTCGAAACTCACTGATCGCAGAAGGAGTAAAGCGTTCTGCTGTAGTCGCGCTGCCAATTGGTAAGGACACTCTTACTAGCACCGTCGCCTACGTGAGTTACATGAAGTTGCATGGACTCACCAGCGTCATCATTGCTACCGACCCCTACCACTGCTACCGAGCTATGGCCGAAGCGCGTGGGCAAGGGTTGTCAGCCACCTGCGCCCAATCTCAAAATGGTCCTGGCTCTCTCAAAAAAACCGGTGCTCGTTACATCTTTCGCGAGATGGCCGCCTATCTGACCTATGAGACAGTCGGACGCTTTGGAATTCACCTCAGCGATCAGATAAAGAAATAGGCTTACCCTCTTATGGTTCTACGACTAGCACAGGAGTCACCCGGATACACCGAGAGCGATCGTGATCGCTTTTTGAGCGAACCGGCCAAGCGTATGGGTCGTACCGAATTTGCCCGCGATCGAGCTCGCATCATCCACTCATTCGCCTTGCGCCGCCTCGCCGCTAAAACTCAAGTCGCGGTCCCTTGGCTGGAAGATTTTCCTCGAACCAGACTCTCTCACTCTCTTGAATGCGCGCAGGTGGGCCGCGAACTTGGTTGGGCCTTAGGAGCGGATCCAGATTTGATGGAGGGCGCCTGTCTCGCCCACGATATTGGCCACCCTCCCTTTGGTCACAATGGCGAGGATGCGCTCAACGCCGTATCTGAAAGCTGTGGAGGATTTGAAGGAAACGCACAGTCATTTCGACTGCTGGTGCGTTTGGAAGCGAAGACCGTTGATGAGAGCGCTCGCTCCGTTGGCCTGAACCTCACTCGAGCCTCACTCGATGCGGCGACCAAGTATCCCTGGTCACGCGCGGTCAATCTGCGCAAATTTGGGGTCTATGACGATGATCAAGAGATATTTGATTGGGTTCGTTTCGGCGCACCTGCGGGTCGCCAATCTATGGAGGCGCAGATCATGGATTGGTCTGATGATGTTGCCTACAGCGTTCACGATCTGGAGGATGCTCTTGTCACGGGCCATGTGAAACTAGAGAATTTGCGAGAGGATCTAGGGGAACTCTTCTCGGTGGCCCACGATTCCTACTTAGAGGACCTGACGGAGGGAGAGGCGCAGGCTGCGCTCAGCGCTTTGCAAGCACTTTCCTGCTGGCCAAAGAATTACGATGGCTCGCACCGCCACCTCGCTCGTCTAAAGGATTTGGCATCACAACTCGTTGGTCGATTTGCACTCGCCGCTGAGAGCGCAACTCGCGAGGAGTACGGAGATGGCCCACTCACACGTTATAACGCCAACCTCGTGGTACCTCGCGCACAGCGGATTGAGGTCGCGATCCTTAAATCAATTGCGACCTATTACGTGATAAATGCCGCTGCATCTCAAGAGCGCTACGTCGAGCAGCAGATTGTCATTAAGGAGTTGGTGGATATGGTGTTGGTCCAAGCGCCCGCCTCACTCGACTCTTTCTTCTTAGATGATTGGGCCCGCGCCACCACCGATGCACAGAAATTACGCGTCGTCGTGGATCAAGTCGCCTCGCTCACTGATCCCGGTGCCTACGCCCTGCATGATAAATTGAAAAGTCTAAGATAGCCGCTATGGCCGGGCGCATAAGAGAGGCGGATGTTACCTACGTCCGCGAACATACCCCGATCGAGGATGTAATCGGAGACTTTGTGCAGCTCAAGAGCGCTGGCGGAGGACAGAGAAAGGGCCTCTGCCCCTTCCATGACGAGAAGAGCCCCAGTTTCCATGTAACTCCATCAAAGGGTTACTTCCACTGCTTTGGTTGTGGGCAGGGTGGGGATGTCATTAACTTCTTAATGAAACTTGAGCACCTCACCTTCACGGAAACTGTGGAGCGGCTCGCTGATCGAATCAGCTATCAACTCCACTATGACACCACCGGACCTTCGCAGGGCAGTGGGATCAATCGCTCGCGGCTGGTAGCGGCCAACACCGCTGCTGCTGCCTTTTATCGCGAACAACTAGGCCTACCTGGTTCGGCGCAAGTTGGCCGGGAATTTTTAACCGGTCGGGGCTTTGATAGAGCGGCAGCCGATCTCTTTGGAGTTGGTTATGCCCCCGATGAATGGGATGGGCTTTATAAGCATCTCAAGGGGCTGGGTTACAAAGATGAAGAGCTCAATCTCGCCGGCTTAACCAAAGAGGGAAGCCGCGGTGGCTTGATCGATCGTTACCGCAATCGTTTGGTCTGGCCTATCAAAGATATCTCTGGAGATATCGTCGGCTTCGGCGCGCGCAAACTTGCCTCTGATGAGCGAGATCAAGGGCCAAAATATTTAAATACCTCTGAAACTCCGCTCTACAAGAAGTCGCAGATTCTCTATGGCCTGGATATGGCGAAGAGAGAGATCGCTAAGAAGCGACAGGTTGTTATTGTCGAGGGCTACACCGATGTTATGGCAGCGCACCTCGCTGGGATTACTACCGCGGTTGCGACGTGTGGGACTGCATTTGGAGATGAACACATCAGAATCATTCGCCGCCTTCTGATGGATGATGACGCCTTTCGGGGTGAAGTGATCTTCACCTTTGACGGTGATGCCGCTGGACAGAACGCCGCTCTCAAGGCATTCGACGATGATCAAAAATTTGTAGCACAGACATTTGTTGCAGTTGAGCCATCGGGAATGGATCCCTGCGAACTGCGACAATCGGGGGGAGATATCGCGGTTCGCGACCTGATTGCCCGTCGCGTTCCACTCTTTGAATTCGCAATGCGCAGCGTCATTAAACAATACGATGTGGCGACAGCCGAGGGTCGAGTAACAGCGCTTAATCAAGTTGCGCCGCTTGTCGGAAAGATTCGTGATGCATCTTTGCGACCAGAATATGTTCGTCTCGTTGCCGGTTGGTTGGGGATGGAGGTAGATGTTGTCTCTGCCGCGGTTAAAAGAGTTGCAGGCAAGAGCAATACCCCGCTTGCGGATGTGCCAGCCATGGGCGCGAATCTCACAGATCCACTCTTGATGCTAGAGCGCGAAGTTCTCAAAGCGAAGTTGCAGGTCAATGATTTGGCATCGCAGTGGCAAAATATTGAAGCCAACGCTTTTAGCTATCCGCCTTACGCCGCGATTCGCGCCAAGATCGATTCGCTCCCCGAGATGAGTGTGAGTTCCCTGCTGGAACGGACCGAGGAGGAGAACCTGCGCGGATTGATCACAGAGCTCATCGTCGAGCCCATTCGTACCGATGGCGAGGTCTCTGAGCGCTATGTTGCAAGCATCATTGCGCGCCTTCGTGAGGTCGCCCTCAGTCGCGAAATCGCAGAGATTAAATCGACCCTGCAGCGCATCAATCCTGTTGAGGAAGCAGAGCGCTATACCGAGATCTTTGGAGCATTGGTGGCAAGAGAGGCTGAAAAGCGGGCCCAGAAGGACCTCGCCATCGGAGACTTATAACCAGGCGCGAGTGAACAGGATTTAGCGCTATGGCTAGATCTTGCTAAGATTTCGACCTTAAGTGCCAGATAGTCCCTGATAGCTCAATTGGCAGAGCAGCCGACTGTTAATCGGCAGGTTCTTGGTTCGAGTCCAAGTCAGGGAGCAATCTCAAAACCAGATTTTAAGGTTGAGTTGGTATGCTCGCGCCATAACGAAGGGAAACTATGGCTCGCATCTCGTTTTTGAATTCTTGGCGCACTCAATCCACCGGAACCCGCGTTCTTCGTCTCATGCTGGGCGGAACTTGGCTATACGGAGGCCTGCAGAAGGCGCTAGATGCTAAATTCTTAGATAAGGCATCGACGGGATATATCGGAGCCCAGATCACCGGCTTTGCCAAGAGCTCACCGCTCTCCTTCATCTTGCGCCGCATGATCGAACACGCCACCCTGGCTGGTTGGATGATCCTTCTAGGCGAGTTAGCCATTGGAATCGCCGTTCTCACGGGCGTGGCGCTGCAGGCCGCAATTATCGGTGGAGCCAGCGTCTCGCTCATCCTCTGGCTTTCAGTGACCTGGCACGTTTATCCATATTTCTTGGGCTCTGACACTGCTTACCTGGTGATGTGGGTTGCCCTCTTCTTCCTCGTCCGCAAAGAGGCGGGGGCGAGGGCAGGTAAGAGCCCTATCCCAAACCTCAGTGATCGCCGCGAAGTGCTGCAAATGGTCGGTGTGGGCGTCACGGCTGTAATCGCTGCGCTCGCCGCGGGCGGGCTTAAGAAGTCGATTCCTGTCCCAAAGACGGGAGTCAAGATCGTCGATCTCTCTGCCTTTCCAGTCGGCTCTTATGCGCAATTCACTGCTCCCGATGGCAGCCCGGCCTATCTCTTTAGAACAAAGGCAGGAGTTTTTGCCTACTCGGCGATTTGCACGCATCAAGGCTGCACCGTGGGCTACAACCCTTCAAGTAATACCTTCGACTGTCCCTGCCATGGTGGTAAATTCAATCCTGCCAACGGCGGCGCGGTGCTAGCAGGTCCACCTTTGGCACCATTGGCTTCTATCAAGGTTGCTATTCAAGGCAACTCGATTGTGACGGTTTAATTATGGCTATATTTAAATTACAGATTGCCCTTCCAGATCGTCCAGGCTCACTCGGTGCGGTTGCCTCTGCCATAGGTTTCGCCGGCGGAGATATTCGCTCGCTAGTAACTATCAGTAGTGAAGATGGAAAGGGAATCGACGACATTACCGTTGCGATCCCAGGAACTGACCCCACCGATCTCCTTGAAGTATTAAATGCAATAGGTGGAGTTGAAGTCCGCTCTATTGAACCTGCGAATTAACCGCATCGCGCAGCATCGAATTTAGCTCTCGGCTGGGTTTCCATCCGAGTAGGGAGTTCGCCTTCACGATCGATGCCACCAGAGTCGCAGGGTCTCCAGCGCGCCGTGGACTTTCTACCGCAGGAACTGTGCGTCCTAAAACAGATTCTGCGGCTGAGATAACTTGGCGCACTGAATAGCCGCCGCCACTTCCGAGGTTTACGATCTCGTGGAGGTGGGGCTGGAGAGCGCCAAGAGCCAGGATATGGGCCTCGATGAGATCAACAACGTGAACATAATCTCGGATACATGTGCCATCGGCGGTATCCCAATCGGTTCCAAATATCTTAAGCGGGTTACTTTCAGTTGCGCGCAAAACCAAGGGAATCAAATGTGTTTCTGGGTTGTGACGCTCGGCAAGCCAGCCAGTCTTTGATTCGTACGCCCCCGCAACGTTGAAGTAGCGCAGTGAGATAGCACTGATACCTGAAGCGCTGATCATCTTGTCGATCGCGAGTTTCGATGCACCGTAGGGGTTGGTGGGTGATGCAACAGATTCTTCAGTGATCGGATCATCAACGGGTTGGCCATATGTCGCAGCAGATGAGGAGAAAACAATCTTGTCAATACCGTGGATTGCCATTGCGTCGAGCAGGTTCTGTGTTCCATCGACATTGACATGGTGGTAGAGCTCGGGTTTTTCAACGGACTCACCTACGAGAGATTTTCCAGCGAAGTGAATCACCGCTTGGCAACCTACTAGCGCGTTGCGCAAAGCTGCGGGATCTAAGAGGGAGCCTTGAACAAAGGTGGCGCGTGAATCTACGGCGTCAGCATGGCCAGTGGATAAATCATCGAAGACAACTACCTCATACCCACGATCAAAGAGAATGGCGGTCGCAGTTGATCCAATATATCCCGCACCACCAGTTACCAAGATTCTCGTCATAGATTGAGCCTACTTTAATTGCACTAATTACGAATTTGCCCGGCACAGGAGTCGACGGGAACTGGTTTTGGTGACGGGGTGGGGGAGGGGAGCACCGAACCAGTTCGCGTTGGAGTCGGCGAAGGACTTGGGAGTGGGGTAACGGTAAATACAACCGGGGCTTGGGTCGGCGCCTCTGTGCCAGATGGGTCGGTGAAGTTGATAGTTCCTACATATGAGCCTGCCGGCAAGTTTGTGATCTTGACCAGCCAAGAGCCCGAGGAGTTGCGGGTGATGGATTGCACCCCAGCACTCATCATGCTGGAGGCGGGGGAGTAGGAGATCGTCCCGGTGACAACGGGGGTGAGGTTAGGCCGCGAAACATTGACGTAGAAGAGCACGGGGTCGTTGGCAGTTCCAGCAGATTGCGCGGTGATCGTCATTGCGGTTGGCTCGTTGATCGGCAACATCTGAGTGTTATCGGGTTGCCAGAGTCCTCGAACCAGTTTGAGAAAATCGTTGTTGTTGCCATAAAAGATATTGAGATCAACGCGAGTGCCAGGGACGCCGTACTTACCCGCGATGCCACATGAGGTGTACTGCCATATCTGCCATTGAGTAGTGCAATCTTGGTTGGTCCATGAGTCCGCATAACAACCTACGGTCTTAGCATTGGGCTGGTTGGTCTTCAACGCCGGATCAATCGAATAGTGGGCTAGCCAGAGCGGATATTGGCGCAGCGCCACCGAGCGCGCCATAGCCGTTTCAAGGAATTGAGGGTAGCTGTAGATAAAGGGCTTGCGCCCCGTCGCAGCTGCAACGGTGTCAAGCCAGGTCTGCGCCCAGAGCGAGACGCTGGTAGATGAGGCGCGATGGGTGCATCCGGTTGAACTATATGAAACGCAATTATTTTCTAGATCAAGAGCGACAGGTAGATCGCGCCGACCATATCCCCCGAGTGAGGCAATTCGCCAAATCACCTTCTGTGCCTGTGCCTTTGCATCTTTGGTAATCGTCGCTTGATCACTGCTGCTGGGCAGAGTGGCGTAGTAATAAAAAGAGGTGTACATAGCGGCTGCCTGGGCCGCTTTGCGATCAGGGATCATGTAACGCAGCGCCTGCGCGTCATAAGCATCGATGCTATCGCCGCCCTTGATGATGACAAAGCGAATACCCGCGCTATACATCTTCTTAAAATCGATAAGTGAGTTACCGGGATGTTGGTAGTAACTGATATCCATTCCGTGAATTCTGGAGCCAGGTCCTAGAGCATCAATTTTTGCGGGCGGATTAGTTGCCGAGGCAACGTTTGCAATCATCGTCATCGCTAACCCCAAGAGCAAGATTAGGCGCTTCATATTTCGAGCACCTCAAAAGGTTGGCCAAAGATCGATTCAATCTTCGCCTGCAGGAGCAGAAGGTACTTAGGATTGCGCGCCATCCTGAAATTATGATCTCCGCCCAGCTTGGATACATCGGAGAAACTAATTGTGATTATTCCCGCAGCGACTGAGACTATTCGAGCATCGAAGAAAGCTAACCATGCGATTCGATCGCTCTCCAAGAGAGCGTCGAGAACTTCGTTCCAGCGCGCCTTCACGCTCTCGATCGTTAGCTCGGACATGTCTTAAGAATAGTTGAAGGGCTCACGCCTTCGTGCCATG
>JANXZW010000055.1 GCA_025355305.1 Actinomycetes bacterium
GAAAAAGATAACGTCAAGACGCAGGATGAAGCGCTCCTTGATATCTATCGCAAACTCCGTCCAGGTGAGCCACCAACCAAGGAAGCGGCGCAAAACCTGATCGAGAATCTTTACTTCAACCCAAAGCGCTATGACCTTGCAAAGGTCGGTCGCTTTAAGGTCAATAAGAAGTTGGGCCTTGAGCTCGAACTTTCTAAGGGCCTGCTCAATATTGAAGATATCGTGGCAACGATCAAGTACCTCGTCTCACTTCACAAGGGTGATGCCCTTATGGAGTACGGCAAGGAAGTTCGCGTTGAGACTGACGATATCGACCACTTTGGAAACCGTCGCCTACGTACCGTTGGCGAGCTGATTCAGAACCAGGTTCGAACCGGTCTCTCTCGCATGGAGCGCGTCGTTCGTGAGCGCATGACCACACAAGATGTTGAGGCAATTACTCCTCAGACCTTGATCAATATCCGTCCAGTAGTTGCATCAATCAAGGAGTTCTTCGGAACTTCCCAGTTGTCACAGTTCATGGATCAGACCAACCCACTTTCAGGAATGACCCACAAGCGTCGTCTCTCAGCGCTTGGACCCGGCGGTCTCTCTCGTGAACGTGCGGGCTTCGAAGTTCGTGACGTGCACCCATCACACTACGGCCGTATGTGTCCGATCGAAACTCCTGAAGGTCCAAATATTGGTCTCATTGGTTCGCTCGCTACCTATGCTCGCGTGACACCATTCGGATTTATCGAGACTCCATATCGCAAGGTCACAAAGGGCAAGGTCACCGATACCATCGATTACCTCACCGCCGATGAAGAAGATGAACACATCATCGCGCAGGCAAATGCTCCTTTGACCATCGATTCACATTTCGCCGAAGAGCGTGTACTTGTACGTCGTCGTGGTGGCGAAGTTGAATACATTCTCGCTGACGAAGTTGATTACATGGACGTCTCACCACGCCAGATGGTTTCGGTTGCTACCGCAATGATTCCATTCCTTGAGCACGATGATGCTAACCGCGCGCTTATGGGTTCTAACATGATGCGTCAGGCTGTTCCATTACTTCGTGCCGAAGCACCATTCGTAGGTACCGGTATGGAGTTCCGCGCTGCTGTTGATGCTGGCGATGTCACACTCGCTCGCAAGCCAGGAGTTGTCACCGAAGTTCAGTCAGATGAAGTCACTGTCATGAATGACGATGGCACCACTGAGCACTACTTCGTCGAGAAGTTTGTTCGCTCTAACCAGGGTACCAGCCGCAACCAGAAGGTCGTTGTTTCACAGGGCGATCGCGTTGAACCTGGCCTAGTTATTGCAGATGGTCCAAGCACCGAGAAGGGTGAGATGGCTCTTGGTAAGAACCTCCTCGTGGCATTTATGTCATGGGAAGGTCACAACTATGAAGATGCGATCATCCTGTCTCAGCGCCTGGTACAAGACGATGTACTTACCTCGATTCACATTGAGGAGTACGAAGTTGATGCCCGCGACACAAAGCTTGGACCCGAGGAGATCACCCGAGACATTCCAAACGTATCTGAAGAAGTTCTTGCAGATCTCGATGATCGCGGAATCATTCGCGTCGGTGCCGATGTAGTTCCCGGCGATATCTTGGTCGGAAAGGTAACACCTAAGGGTGAAACCGAACTCACCCCAGAGGAGCGCTTGCTCCGTGCCATCTTTGGTGAGAAGGCTCGCGAAGTTCGCGATACCTCGCTCAAGGTTCCACATGGTGAATCTGGCAAGGTTATTGGTGTCTCAATCTCTGACTCAGAAGATTACGAACTTCCAGCTGGCGTAAACCAGGTTGTTCGCGTCTACGTTGCCCAGAAGCGCAAGATCCAAGATGGTGACAAGCTCGCTGGTCGCCACGGTAATAAGGGTGTTATTTCAAAGATCTTGCCACAAGAAGATATGCCATTTCTTGAAGATGGAACGCCAGTCGATGTCATCTTGAACCCGCTTGGTGTTCCAGGTCGTATGAACGTCGGTCAGGTTCTTGAAGTCCACCTGGGTTGGGCCGCTAAATCTGGCTGGAAGTTAGAGGGCAACGAAGATTGGCAGAAGGATTTGCGCGCCCATGGCTATGCCGAGGTGGCTCCAAACTCCAAGGTCGCAACTCCAGTATTTGATGGGGCGAAGGAGGAGGAGCTCATTGGTCTTCTTGGTTCCACTAATCCAAATAAAGATGGAATGCGCCTCATCGGTGGCAATGGAAAGGCCAATTTGTTTGATGGTCGTACCGGTGAGCCATACAAGCAACCAATCACCGTTGGTTATATGTATATCTTGAAGCTCCACCACTTGGTGGATGACAAGATCCACGCCCGTTCAACAGGACCTTACTCAATGATTACCCAGCAACCACTGGGCGGTAAGGCACAGTTTGGTGGACAGCGCTTTGGTGAGATGGAAGTTTGGGCCTTGGAAGCTTACGGCGCCGCTTACACCTTGCAAGAATTGCTCACCATCAAATCTGATGATGTGCTCGGTCGCGTAAAGGTTTACGAAGCAATCGTTAAGGGTGAGAACATCCCTGAACCAGGTATCCCTGAGTCATTCAAGGTCCTTGTCAAGGAAATGCAATCTCTCTGCCTCAATGTTGAAGTTCTCAACAATCAGGGTATCGCAATTGAAATGCGCGATACCGATGAAGAAGTATTCCGTGCCGCCGAAGAGCTAGGTATCAACTTGTCCCGAGTTGAACCAAGCAGCGTAGAAGAAGTGTGAGGATAAACAACTATGTTAGATGTTAATTTCTTCGATGAACTGCGTATTGGTCTAGCTTCAACGGACAATATTCGCGAGTGGTCTTTTGGTGAGGTTAAGAAGCCAGAAACTATCAACTACCGCACACTCAAGCCCGAGAAAGACGGACTCTTCGATGAGAAGATCTTTGGACCTACTCGTGACTGGGAATGCTATTGCGGTAAGTACAAGCGTGTTCGATTCAAGGGCATCATCTGTGAGCGTTGTGGAGTAGAAGTTACTCGTGCCAAGGTTCGCCGTGAGCGCATGGGTCATATCGAGCTTGCAGCTCCCGTTACTCACATCTGGTACTTCAAGGGTGTTCCTAGCCGTTTGGGTTACCTCTTAGATCTTGCACCTAAGGATCTCGAGAAGGTCATTTATTTTGCTGCCTACATGATTACTGAGGTTGACACTGAGGCACGCGCCGAGGACCTCGCTTCCCTGGAGAAGCGCCTCTCCTCGGATATCAAGAAAATTGAAACGCGTCGCGATAATGATCTCGATAGCCGCCAGAAGAAGCTCGAGAGTGATCTTGCTGAACTTGAGGCTGCTGGCGAGAAGGCCGACGTCAAGCGCAAGGTACGCGAATCTGCAGAGCGGGATCTCAAGTCAACTCGTGATCGTGCCCAGCGCGAACTCGATCGTCTCGATGAGGTCTGGTCACGCTTTAAGAACCTGAAGGTTCAGGATCTTGAGGGCGATGAGAGTCTCTACCGCGAGATGCGCGATCGTTATGGCGTTTACTTCAAGGGAGATATGGGCGCAGCCGCAATTAAGGCTCGTCTAGAAACTTTCGACCTTCAATCTGAGTATGTGAAGCTCACCGAGCTCTCTCAGACCGGTAAGGGTCAGAAGAAGACCCGCGCTATTAAGCGTCTGAAGGTTGTCTCTTCATTCCTCAACACTCGCAACAAGCCAGCATCGATGGTTTTGGATTGCGTCCCTGTTATCCCACCTGATCTTCGTCCAATGGTTCAACTCGATGGTGGCCGCTTTGCGACCTCAGATCTCAACGATCTTTACCGTCGCGTTATTAACCGTAACAACCGTTTGAAGCGCCTTGCTGATCTCGGTGCCCCAGAAATTATCGTCAACAACGAGAAGCGCATGCTGCAAGAAGCAGTGGATGCTCTCTTCGATAACGGTCGTCGTGGTCGTCCAGTAACTGGCCCAGGAAACCGGCCATTGAAGTCACTTTCAGATATGTTGAAGGGAAAGCAAGGTCGTTTCCGTCAGAACCTTCTCGGAAAGCGCGTTGACTACTCTGGACGTTCTGTCATCGTTGTTGGTCCACAGTTGAAGTTGCACCAGTGCGGTCTACCAAAGCAGATGGCCCTCGAGCTCTTCAAGCCATTTGTAATGAAGCGTCTGGTAGATCTCAATCATGCCCAGAACATCAAATCTGCAAAACGCATGGTCGAGCGTGCTCGTCCGGTCGTATGGGATGTGCTTGAAGAGGTAATTGCCGAGCATCCAGTTCTCTTGAACCGTGCACCTACCCTGCACCGTCTGGGTATCCAAGCATTCGAACCACAATTGGTCGAAGGCAAGGCAATCCAGATCCACCCACTGGTATGTACCGCGTTCAACGCCGACTTCGATGGTGACCAGATGGCTGTTCACCTGCCATTGTCTGCGGAGGCACAAGCTGAAGCTCGTGTCCTTATGCTTTCAAGCAACAACATCTTGTCTCCTGCATCGGGCCGCCCAATCACTTCTCCTACTCAGGATATGGTCCTTGGTCTCTACTTCTTGACCTCACTTCGTGAGAATCAAGTTGGAGAAGGTCGCGCATTTTCTAGCCTCTCCGAAGGTCTGATGGCCTTCGATCAAGGTAGCGTCTCGCTGCAGGCGAAGATCAAGATCCGCACCGAAGAGAATGGTCTCTCTGTTATCAAGGAGACCACTCTCGGTCGCATCATCTTCAACGAAGTGCTTCCAGAGGATTTCCCATACGTTGATTACGACGTCACCAAGAAACTTCTTGGCCTGATCGTTGATAACTTGGCTGAGGGATATCCAAAGGTCACAGTTGCGGTCACACTCGATGCGCTTAAGTCACTTGGTTTTTATTGGGCAACTCGCGCCGGTGTAACAATCGGTATCGAAGATGTGGTTACGCCCGCAAAGGACAAGGCGATCATCCTCGCAGCTTCCGAAGAGGAGGCTGAGAAGGTACAAGCTCAGTACGAAAAGGGCTTGATCACCGATGACGAGCGTCGTCAAGAATTGATCGAGATCTGGACGAAGGCAACTGGTTTAGTCGCCGACGCGATGGAAAAGAACTTCCCTAAGACGAACCCTGTCTGGATGATGGTCTTCTCTGGTGCTCGTGGAAACATGATGCAGATCCGTCAGATCGCAGGTATGCGTGGATTGG
Organism: Actinomycetes bacterium; assembly: GCA_025355305.1. Classification (GTDB taxonomy): domain Bacteria; phylum Actinomycetota; class Actinomycetes; order Nanopelagicales; family Nanopelagicaceae; genus PALSA-747. Next base: position 5,126 of record JANXZW010000055.1, read on the forward strand.
T
>JANXZW010000012.1 GCA_025355305.1 Actinomycetes bacterium
ACATCTTTCATTGAAATCCGGCGGTCCATAGCAGTCCGTTGGATCCAGCTAAAGGACTCTGGCTCTGAAAGGTTGAGCGTCTTCATCAAGATTCCTTTGGCCCGGTCAATGATCTTGCGCGTTTCCAGCCGCTCTTGCAAATCTGAAACCTCGTTCTGCAGTGCCCTCTGTTCGCGGTGGCGGCTCACGGCAATTTCGATCGCTGGGACGAGATCGGAGATGCTAAAAGGTTTAACGACGTAGGCCATCGCTCCCGCATCCCGCGCGCGTTCAACCAGCTCACGTTGGCTGAAGGCTGTCAGCATCAGCACGGGTGAGATCTCGATGATCTGCTCTGCCGCTGAAATTCCATCTAGCTCGGGCATCTTCACATCTAAGATCGTGATATCAGGCAATTTCTCTTTGGCAAAGGCGATTGCCTCTACTCCATTGGTCGCTTCCGCAACGACCTGGTACCCAGCCTCAGTGAGCATCTCCACGAGATCAAGGCGAATAATCGCTTCATCCTCGGCAACGAGAATACGTAAAGGAGCGCTCGCGGTTGAACCGGAGGCAGAGCCTTCGTTTTCTGACTTTATCATGTGCCTCGAGTCGGATTTGAACCGACACTGTGCGGATTTTGAGTCCGCCCTCTCTACCGTTGGAGTACCGAGGCGCTCTCTTTCGCGCCTCTGGCGCCAAGAAGTTCTGAGTATAACGGTACGGAATTAGCTCCGATAAGCGGGGGCGACTGCATTGATGGCATCCCCCACGATATGCACGCGCAGCGCGTTTGTTGAGCCGGGAATTCCAGGAGGCGCTCCTGCAATGATGACAACTGGCTCGCCCTTAGCGACTCGGCCGGATTCGACCAGTAGGGCATCTACCTGCTTCACCATCTCATCCGTATGGCTGACAATTGAAATGATGAAAGATTCCACGCCCCATGAGAGAGCCAGTTGGTTATAAACGGGTAATTCTGGGGTGAGGGCGAGAATCGGAATTGCCGAACGAAGACGCGAGATGCGGCGGGCTGAATCTCCACTCTGGGTGAAGGCCACCAAATACTTTGCACCGACGATCTCACCGACCTCTTTTGCCGCCTTGGCAATGGCTCCTCCTTTTGTAACTGGGTTGTGGTTAAGTGGAGCGATCTGATCGAGCATTGCCTCCTCAGTGCGGGAGATGATACGAGCCATAGTTGCCACCGCCTCGATAGCAAAGGCTCCAACAGAGGTCTCACCACTCAGCATTAGCGCATCTGCTCCATCTAGGACGGCGTTAGCACAATCAGTCGCTTCAGCTCGAGTTGGGCTGGAATTTACAATCATGGAATCGAGCATCTGCGTTGCGACGATGACGGGTTTGGCGGCGGCACGCGAAAGGGCGATACAGCGCTTTTGAACGATCGGTACTTCTTCAATCGGCATTTCAACACCGAGATCTCCGCGAGCGACCATGATGCCATCGAAGGCAGCCACAATCTCTTCAAGGTTGTCAACGGCCTGCGGCTTCTCGATTTTTGCGATCACAGGGCGACGAATTCCTTCCTCGTCCATGATGCGGTGCACATCGTCAATATCCTTTGCATTGCGCACGAAAGAGAGGGCGATGAAATCGGCGCCCGCGTGCAACCCCCAACGAAGATCATCCATGTCCTTCTCTGAGAGAGCAGGCACAGAGACCGCAACGCCGGGAAGATTAATCCCCTTGTTGTTACTGATAAATCCGGGCTGGATTACCTTGGTGACAACATCATTGCCACTAACCTCAATAACCTCGAGGGTCACCTTGCCATCATCGATCAAAATGCGATCACCTGGCTTGCAATCCCCAGCCAACCCTTTGTACGTCGTTCCGCATCGCTCTTTACTTCCTTCAACCTCATCGGTGGTGATCGTGAAGATATCGCCCCGGAACAATTCATGTGGGCCATCTTTAAACCGAGCGAGGCGAATCTTTGGTCCTTGCAGATCTACCAAGATTGCAACGGGACGATTCGCTGCAGCAGCGGCGGCGCGAACGAGATTGAGACGGATCTGATGCTCGTCATAGCCCCCGTGGGAGAGATTAAGTCGGGCCATATTCATCCCCGCGGAAATCAGTTCGGCGACCTTCTCTGCAGACTCAACGGCAGGACCCATCGTGCATACAATTTTCGCTCTTCGCATATCTTCAGCCTAAGCCATCTCTTTGGGGGAATCCGAGTGGATTCCAGTTTATGGTCATGAACACTTCTCATATCCTTGCGGGACTTTATCCGTAATTTGCGCCTAAACGGTGAGCGACTTCGCGGTTGGAAGGATCGGGGCTGGTAGACCCGTCTCACCCGCCAGAAATTCATCAACCGCGGCGGCAGCGCTTCGACCTTCTGCAATCGCCCAGACGATGAGAGATTGCCCGCGCCCGGCATCGCCACAGACGAAGATGCCCTCTTCGCTTGTCGCGTACTTCTCATCGCGCTTCACATTTCCGCGCTCATCAAGCGCCACCTCGAGTTGCGAGATTAACTCCGACTTTTCCGGTCCCAGGAATCCCATGGCGAGTAAGACGAGATCGGCCGGGATTTCGCGTTCAGAGCCCGCTACCTTTTGGAATTTTCCGTTGGCAAACTCTGTCTCCACGAGCTTAAGTGCTTGGAGATTACCAACGCCGTCCCCAATAAACTCTTCGGTAGAGACTGCATAGATGCGCTCACCGGCCTCTTCATGCGCGCTGCTCACGCGGTAGATCATGGGATAGGTCGGCCATGGCTGACTAGTTGGGCGCTCCTGGGTTGGGCGCGGCATAATTTCAAGTTGAGTCACGCTGGCAGCGCCTTGGCGAATAGCTGTACCCAAGCAATCAGCTCCAGTGTCTCCACCGCCCAAGATCACAACATGTTTACCATGGGCGTTGATGGCCGGTTCTGCAGTGAGTTCATCCAGGGCCTGCTTGTTACCCCAAGGCAGGTACTCCATCGCTTGGAAAATACCCTTGTTCTCGCGCCCCGGAATCGGTAGATCGCGCCAGTTGGTCGCGCCCATGGCAAGAACCACGGCGTCATACCTATTACGTAATTCATCACCCGTGATGTCGACTCCGACGTTGACACCCGCGCGGAAGCGAGTTCCCTCACCCTCCATCTGGGCTATACGACGATCGACTATCGCCTTCTCCATCTTGAACTCTGGGATCCCATAGCGCAAGAGACCGCCTACTCGATCCGCACGCTCATAGACGGCCACCGTATGCCCGGCGCGAGTTAACTGTTGCGCAGCTGCAAGCCCCGCTGGACCTGAACCAACAACTGCCACTGTCTTTCCCGTCAATCGATCCGGCGGTAATGGCACGACAAGTCCAGCCCCAAAGGCCTCTTCGATGGTACGAAGTTCAACCTGTTTAATGGTGACAGCCTCTGCATTGATTGCAACGACGCATGCACTCTCACAGGGTGCAGGGCATAAGCGACCCGTGAACTCTGGAAAGTTATTGGTGGCATGCAGACGATCAATCGCCTCGCGACGCTCACCACGCCAGATGAGATCGTTCCATTCTGGAATCAAATTTCCGAGAGGGCACTCTTGATGACAGAAGGGAATACCACAATCCATGCAGCGCCCAGCTTGCTTTTGTAATTCGGCGAAGGGTTGCTCTTCATAAACTTCTCTCCAATCTTTGATGCGCACATCAACGGGACGACGAGTTGGGGTCTTGCGCTCGGTCGTTAAAAATCCTTTGGGATCAGCCACGTGTCGCCTCCATTACCGCCTCGTCTACATTGAGCCCTTCGCGCTCCGCACGCTCCATCGCCGCAAGCACCTTTGCATAATCCCGTGGCATTATCATCGAGACGCGCGCGCTCTCGGTGCTCCAATCCTTCAGTAGCGCATGTGCGATCTGCGAACCCGTCTCTGCGTAGAACTTTGAGATTAGGTCGTGAACCTGCTTGGCGCGGGCAGGAGTGAGGGTCAAAACATCGACCATATCAAGGTTCACTAATCGGGGATCCAAATCGAGCACAAAAGCAACCCCGCCTGACATCCCCGCCCCAAAATTTCTGCCAGTAGCACCGAGGACAATGACAACTCCACCCGTCATGTACTCGCAGCCGTGATCACCCACGCCTTCGACAATTGCGAGTGCACCCGAGTTACGGACACAGAAGCGCTCTCCCACAATGCCTCGAATAAAGATCTCACCGCTCGTTGCACCGTAGCCGATGACATTACCCGCAATGACATTGCGCTCAGATAAAAAGGTAGCCCCCTCATCAGGCCGAACAATCACTCGACCTCCAGAGAGACCCTTGCCGACATAGTCATTAGCATCTCCATAGAGACGTAAGGTAAGACCGCGTGGGATAAAGGCACCAAGAGATTGGCCTGCTGATCCATGGAATGAGATATCAATGGTGTCCTCGGGTAGTCCAGCTCCCCCGTAGCGACGAGTTATCTCAGCGCCAAGCATCGTTCCGACGGTGCGGTTCACATTGCGGACTGGAATTTCTAAGCGGACGGAGTCGCCATTGACCAGAGCCGGCTGAGAGAGCTCAATGAGGGTGTTGTCGAGTGCGGCCACCAATCCGTGATCTTGCACTCCTGTGTTTCTCCGCGAGCCTGCAAAGAGCGGTGCCTTGAGCAGTGGCGCGAGATCAAGGCCACTCGCCTTCCAATGTGCAACCGCGTCACGAGTATCGAGCAGTTCGACCTGACCAATCGCCTCTTCGATCGAGCGCAAGCCCAACGCTGCCAGCCATTCACGTACCTCTTCGGCGATGTACTCAAAGAAAGTTTCAACGAATTCTGGTTTTCCTGTGAAGCGTTTACGTAGCTCTGGATTTTGGGTAGCGACGCCAACAGGACAGGTATCCAAGTGACAGACACGCATCATGACGCATCCCGCGACCACGAGCGGGGCGGTAGCGAAGCCAAATTCTTCAGCTCCAAGCAGCGCTGCAATCACTACATCGCGGCCGGTCTTCATCTGACCGTCAACCTGAACCACAATGCGATCGCGCAGCCCGTTGAGCATCAAAGTTTGTTGCGTCTCGGCCAGGCCAAGCTCCCACGGCGCGCCGGCATGTTTTAATGAGGTCAGCGGTGATGCACCGGTTCCACCGTCATGACCCGAGATTAAGACGACATCGGCATGTGCCTTGGATACTCCAGCGGCAACAGTTCCCACTCCAACTTCGGCGACTAATTTCACATGAACGCGCGCGTTCCTATTTGCATTCTTAAGGTCATGAATAAGTTGTGCGAGATCTTCGATCGAATAAATATCATGGTGCGGGGGCGGTGAGATAAGACCGACGCCGGGGGTCGAAAAGCGCACCTGCGCGATCCACGGATAGACCTTGTTGCCAGGAAGTTGTCCGCCTTCACCAGGCTTTGCACCCTGGGCCATCTTGATCTGAATATCGTCGGCGTTGACGAGATATTCACTCGTTACCCCAAAGCGACCAGATGCAACCTGCTTGATGGCAGATCGACGCGAATCGCCATTGGCATCCAAAACGTTGCGAGCCGGATCTTCTCCACCTTCGCCGGTATTTGATTTTCCGCCGATACGGTTCATGGCGATAGCCAATGTCTCGTGGGCCTCTTGCGAAATTGAACCGTATGACATTGCCCCAGTTGCAAAGCGCTTGATAATTGCGGATGCTGCTTCAACCTCCTCGAGCGGAACAGCTTTACGAGCACCTTCCCTAAAGGTGAAGAGCCCACGCAAGGTCATGAGATTTTTCGATTGATCATCCACCAAGTTGGTGTACTGCTTGAAAATGTCATACCGCTTGGCGCGCGTTGCATGTTGCAACTTAAAAACAGTTTCTGGATTAAACAGATGAGGCTCACCCTCGCGACGCCATTGGTACTCACCGCCGATAGGCAACTTCTTCGTACCTGGGATCTCACCCATCGGAGGATAAGCAATGTGATGGCGCTTAATTGTCTCTTGTGACAGAGTGTCGAGTGAGACGCCGCCGAGGCGTGAGGTGAGTCCAGAAAAATATTCTTCTACTACTTCAGAAGAGAGGCCGATCGCTTCAAACACCTGTGCGCCATGGTAGGAAGCAATGGTGGAAATACCCATCTTCGACATCACCTTTAAGACACCTTTGCCCAATGATTTGATGAGGTTAGCAACCGCCTTCTCTGGGGTGATACCAGTGATTACGCCTTGTCGAACCAGGTCTTCGGCGCTCTCCATCGCCAAATATGGGTTTACGGCAGATGCTCCGAAGCCAATCAGAAGCGCAACATGGTGCACCTCACGAACCTCGCCACTTTCAATGACCAGGCTTACTCGGGTGCGAGTCTTCTCGCGAATCAAATGATGGTGAACCGCCGAAGTGAGAAGTAGAGAGGGAATCGGCGCCTCTTCGCTATCTCCATCACGGTCGGAGAGAACCACGATGCGTGCACCATTCTTTATTGCCTCCGATACTTCTGCACGAATCTCCTCAATCCGATCGCGCAACGCTTCTCCGCCACCAAGAGCTGGGAAGAGGCCGCGCACCACATGCGCATTAAAGTCAGGATGCTCACCATCGGCATTAACGTGAATAATTTTGGCGAGTTCATCATTATCAATTACTGGAAAATCCAGTGAGATCTGTCGACATGAATCTGGGGAAGGATTGAGAAGATTTGATTCAGCGCCGATCGTCTGTCCGAGGCTGGTGACCATCTCTTCGCGAATCGCGTCAAGTGGTGGATTGGTCACTTGGGCGAAGAGTTGTGCGAAGTAGTCAAAAAGTAGACGGGGTTTCTCAGAAAGGGCAGCGATCGGGGTATCAGTGCCCATGGAGCCCAATGGTTCCGCACCATTCTTGGCCATCGGGGCGATAATGATGCGCAGCTCTTCTTCGGTATACCCAAATGCGCGTTGGCGGCGAATCACGGAGGAGTGCGGATAAATAATATGTTCGCGGGAGGGCAGATCAGCGAGACGAACTACGCCCTCTGCTAGCCATTGCCCATAGGGCTGCGCACTTGCGAGTGAGTCCTTGATTTCACTATCTTCGATGATGCGGCCTTGGGCAATATCAACCAAGAACATCCGTCCTGGTTGCAAGCGACCCTTGCGGACTACTTTCGTGGGATCGATATCGAGCACGCCAACTTCTGAGGCGAGAATAACTAAACCATCATCGGTAACCCAGAAGCGCGAAGGGCGAAGTCCGTTGCGATCGAGCACCGCACCGACCTGTGAGCCATCGGTGAAGGTGACACATGCCGGCCCATCCCAAGGCTCCATCAGGGAGGCATGAAAAGCGTAGAAATCGCGCTGAACTTGCGACATCGTGGTGCTGTTCTCCCACGCCTCGGGGATCATCATCAAGATGGAGTGCGGCAGCGAACGTCCAGTGAGGTACAAGAGCTCTAAAACCTCATCGAATGACGCGGAATCGCTTCCCTGACTATCAACAATCGGAAAGAGACGAGAGATCTCACCCGGAATCAGAGGGCTTTCCAGAAGCGCTTCACGCGCCCGCATCCAATTACGATTTCCGCGCACGGTATTGATCTCACCGTTGTGAGCGATGTAACGATAAGGGTGGGCCAACGGCCAAGAGGGAAATGTATTTGTTGAGAAGCGCGAGTGCACGAGCGCTAAGGGAGACTTAACCTGTTCATCGGAGAGATCAGGGAAGAAATCCTCCAACTGTCCAGTCGTGAGCATTCCCTTGTAAACGATGGTACGAGATGAAAGAGATGGGAAGTAGATGGGCAGTCCGTGCTCTACCCGCTTGCGAAAGCAGAATGCTAGGCGATCAAGTTCAAGATCGCTCTCCCCGTCCTTGCCAGAAATAAAGAGTTGAACAAAGCGCGGCATGACCGAGAGAGCAGTTGTACCCAACGAGGAATCATCGGTCGGAAGTTCCCTCCAACCGAGAATGTTGAGATTCTCCGCTTCGGCTAAGCGAAGGATTCCTGGGAGGTCATCGAAATCCCTATCGACAAAGGCGATGCCAGTGGCATATGAGCCTGCGACCGGGAGCTCAAACTCAACGACCCTGCGATAGAACTCATCTGGGATGCAAATCAAAATTCCCGCGCCATCGCCGCTATCTGGTTCCGCTCCCGAGGCGCCGCGGTGCTCCATATTTCGCAGGGCGGTCAGGGCCTGCGAGACGATCTGGTGTGTGGCTTCCTTCTTGAGCGTAGCGACCATCGCAACACCACATGCATCATGTTCATCGGCAGGGTTATAGAGGCCCTGTGCAGATGGCAGAGAAGAGAAAAGTGTCACGAACGCTCCTAGAGAACGGTCAGGACGACAGTGGCCCAACGAATTGCGCCCGAGCTAAACCCGAGCAATGAGAAAGAGTATCAACTAGCGGCGTATTCGCGCGCCACGGTTAAATATGAACGAGCGCGCCAATGCCAGCAGTGATCGCCATTCCAAGACCACCACCAATGAGTACCCGCAAAACCGTGGTAACAAAGGCAGAGCCCGCCAACTTTGAAGAGATGGCGCCGGTTGAGAAGAGACCGGCCATAGTGAAGAGAATAATCAGTGTGACCTTCGTTGAGGTTCCGCCTATGAGGGCGCCTATGAGTGGAACGGTGGCACCAAGAGCGAAGCTAATCGCCGAAGCAAGCGCCGCGAGGGCCGGTTGCGCCTTATTGGAGTGATGTTGGCCTAACTCATCCCGCAGGTGGGCAGCGAGCGCGTCCTTCTCGGTGAAGGTTTGGGCAACCTTCTCGGCTAGCTCCCGTGAAAGACCCCGTTCTTGGTAGATCTGAGTCAACTCTTCTAACTCACCATCTGGATCGATAGAAAGATGATCAATCTCCATCTGACGATCGGAAGCCTCAATATCGGCCTGGGATTGGACAGAGATGTATTCGCCTACCGCCATGGACATGGAGCCAGCGGCGATTCCAGCCAGACCCGCCACCGGAAGAAAACTGACACGGCCGGCTGCCGCAATTCCGATTAACAACGAGGCATTAGAGACGAGGCCATCATTCGCCCCAAGCACGGCGGCGCGGAGCCAACCCGACTTACTAGCGCGGTGGTGCTCATTGCGTTGAGCGACGGTTTCCATACTCATAGTGGAATTGTATCTTGTGGTGTAGCGCCGCTCTTCTCGAACTTCTCACCTTTGATGATGAAGAGCGAGGAAATTATGAGAGAGATCAACGCTACCCAGACGTTGAGGCGTACCCCCCAGATGAGGTGAGCTCGATCTATGCGTAGCGCTTCAATCCAGAGGCGTCCTAAGCAGTAGAGCGATATGTATAAGAGAAAGGTATTCCCAGGGCGCAACCTGCGAATTCGTGGGGAGAATAAAATTATTGCAGCACAGAGCAGACACCATATTGACTCATAAAGGAAGGTGGGGTGGAAGGTGGCAAAATTTTCGTAGCCCGGCGGGCGATCTGCCAACGGCACTTTGAGAGCCCAAGGAAGAGTGGTAGGCGAGCCAAAGAGCTCGTGATTAAACCAATTCCCCCAACGCCCGATCGCTTGTGCCAAGAGAATTCCTGGGGCTAAGGCATCTATCGCCTGCAGGAAGCCAAGGCTTCGCTCTCTTCGGAAGTACAGGTAAGCAGTCCCGGTACCTACGGCAACTGCCCCCCAAATTCCCATACCCCCTTGCCAAATTTTAAAGGCATCTAGCAAGTGCCCGTGTGATCCAAAATAGAGTTCAGGCGTCGTGAGGAGGTGATAGAGACGGCCGCCAATTATCCCAGCAGGAATTACATAGATGGCTAGGTCATAGAGCTCCCCAGGTATCCCACCACCCCGCCGCCAGCGCACCGAACCAACGAGAAGTGCAACGATTATTCCTAGAAGTATGCAAAGTGCGTAGTAACGCAGTGTGATCGCTCCCAACTCAATCGAATTGCTCGAGGGAGTTGGGATAAAGCGATCAAACAAGGATGGAACTACTTTACGCCGAGGTCAGTCAGAACTTTGGTAAAGGCCTTCGCGCTGTAATCAGTTGCAAGCGGAAGGGTCTTACCATTAACGATGACGGTGGGGGTCGCATTGATGTTCTTTGAGGCCGCATCATTATTGATGTTATCTGTCCAGTTCAAATACTTTCCATCATTGATGCAGGTGGCATAAGCCTTGGAGCTAATTCCGATTGAGTTGCCAAGCAGAATCAGTTGGGCATTGGTCCAGTAAGGAGAGTTCTCAGCCATCGTTGTCGAGGATGGTTGGTTAACATAGAGCGCGGTGTGCATCTCTAGGTACTTCCCTTGGTCTGCTGCACATGCAGCAGCGGCTGCGGTGAGACGGGAATCAGAGGCAATGAAGTGCATGGGGTGATAGACAGCCTCGATCTTGCCAGCACGAACCAGTCCATCGAGATATGTGTTGTTGGCTGCCTCAAAGTTGCGACAGTTAGGACAGCGGAAATCCTCATACATATCAACGCGCACCTTCGCCGCGGAATTGAAGGTAATCCCATAGCCATTGGCCTTGGTGACCGCTGATGGCAGAGCGATATGAGAATTCGAACTCTTCTTGGCGAAATAAGCGCCAAATCCGGCGATTAAGACAAATGCGACCATCCCAATGACGAGGTAGCGGGTGAACTTGTCTCCCTCTTTCTTCGGTGGCTGGTGCTTGGCAGGTTTCTTATCGGCCATTCTTATCCCCTAATTTCTCGATATTTGTATGAACTCTATTGCAAAGAAAACGGTTATGAGCGTTGTAGCCCGCTGGAAAGTTGCTGAGCCAATTCTCGAACTCTCCCAATACCTTCAGTGAGCGTGGCACTCTCCTGAAGTAGGCGAATGAACGCTGACCCGACGATCACGCCATCGGCATATTGGGCGACCTCGCGCACCTGCTCCGGAGTCGAAACACCCAATCCGACAGCGATGGGCAGGTCAGTAACCGCTCGTATGCGAGCCACTAATTCCTGGGCGCTACTTGAGATAGCAGTTCTGGTGCCAGTGACCCCCATGAGGGAGGCGGCATAAACAAAGCCACTCGTCGCACCCGTTACAAGTTGGAGCCGCTCCGGCGATGTACTGGGAGCCACAACATAAATTCGATTGGTCTCATGAGTGGTGGATGCTTCGATCCACGCTCCTGATTCCTCGACTGTGAGGTCAGGGGTGATTACTCCAGATCCGCCATTGCGCTTTACATGAGCCAAAAAGGCATCAACGCCGTATCTCTCAATGGGATTCCAGTATGTCATGAGAACACTTGGAGCGATCTGCGAGATCGCGGTAAGAGTTTGCATCACCTCACGCGCGCCTGTTCCATTGCGTAAGGAAGTTTCAGCAGCAGCTTGAATGACTGGCCCATCCATGACTGGATCGCTATACGGATACCCAATCTCAACGGCATCAACGCCCCCTTCGACCATGGCCGTGAGTGCTGCGATGCATCCTTCTTGAGTGGGGAAACCGGCTGGGAGATATCCGATGAGCGCCGCGCGGTTTTCGGAGCGGGTCTTAATGAAAAGTGTATCGAGCGGAGTGCTCACTGGAGAGGAATTCCGAAATAGTTAGCGGCTGTCTGCACATCCTTGTCACCGCGGCCAGAGAAATTAATCAGAAGCACCGCTTCAGGTCCTAACTCTCGCCCGATCTGCATAGCACCCGCCAAAGCATGTGCCGTTTCGATGGCGGGGATGATTCCCTCAGTGCGACACATGAGACCGAAAGCCTCCATCGCCTGCACATCTGTGATCGCGCGATACTCCGCGCGACCGATGTCATGGAGGTAAGCGTGCTCTGGTCCGACTCCTGGATAATCCAATCCTGCAGAGATGGAATGAGACTCTATCGTCTGACCATTTTCATCTTGAAGGACGTAGGAGCGCGTTCCGTGCAGAACTCCCGGGGATCCTCCACTAATGGTGGCGGCATGTAAGCCAGTTGAAAGGCCTGATCCTCCGGCCTCAAGTCCAACGAGACGAACCTCTTTATCATCGAGGAAGGGGTGGAAGATTCCGATGGCATTCGAGCCTCCTCCAACGCAGGCCAAAATCACATCTGGCAAGCGCCCTAGAAGGTCCAACATCTGCTGGCGCGCTTCGACGCCGATGATGCGATGGAAATCGCGGACCATAGTTGGAAAGGGGTGCGGTCCTGCGACCGTACCAAGCAGGTAATGAGTCGTCTCAACATTTGTAACCCAGTCCCGCATTGCTTCGTTGATCGCATCTTTAAGCGTGCGGCTACCTTGGGTGACCGGAACTACTTCGGCTCCCAGCAATTTCATGCGAGCGACGTTGAGCGACTGACGCTTGGTGTCCTCTTCACCCATGTAGACAACACATTCAAGACCCATCAGAGCGGCGGCGGTAGCTGAGGCGACGCCATGTTGACCGGCACCAGTCTCAGCGATGATGCGCTTCTTGCCCATGCGCTTGGTCAATAGGGCCTGCCCGAGAACATTATTGATCTTGTGGCTTCCCGTGTGATTGAGATCTTCGCGCTTGAGAAAGACGCGCGCGCCTCCAGCACACTCAGCGAATCTCTTGACCTCGGTAATGATGCTCGGCCGACCGGTATAAGTCTTATGTAGCTCCGCGAGTTCGGCTTGAAAGATTGGGTCCTTTGCGGCTACTTCGTGTGCGAGGGCTAACTCATCAAGAGCACCGATCAGCGCCTCTGGGACGAATCTTCCACCGTAGGGTCCGAAGTGACCAATAATATTTGAATCCATCGTCGCACTCATTAGCGAACCGTACCAGCCAACTATCTGCCGAGGAGGGTCTTAATTGCGAGGGCTGGGTCACCTGCACGAACAAGTGTCTCACCAACAAGGATCACTTTCGCGCCTAGTAATTCTGCTGCGACGACCTGTTCGCGGAGTGCGATTCCGGACTCTGCAACCTTAATACGATCGTTTGGAATTAATGGCAGCAGATCGGTAAAGGCTTTCTCGTTGATCTCCAGAGTCTTCAAATTGCGCGCGTTCACGCCGATGGCTCTGGCACTCATAGCAATTGCGCGTTCCAACTCTTCGTGATCATGCACCTCCACGAGAACGCTCATTCCCAAATCGTGCGCCAGCGCCTGATAGTCGCGCAGTTGGGCATCGGTAAGCGCCGCAACAATCAAGAGAATTAAATCAGCGCCAAGAACACGACTTTCTACTACTTGATACTCCGTCACAATGAAATCTTTCCGGAGAACTGGAATCTTGACGCGCTCCCGTACGGCTTGGAGATCGGCCGGTGACCCTGCAAAGCGACGGCCCTCAGTCAGGACGCTTATGACCGCGGCTCCCGCCAACTCATATTGATGAGCTAGCGCTGCAGGATCTCCGATTGCTGCCAGCACCCCCTTGCTTGGGGAGGAACGTTTAACTTCGGCAATAAGCTGCATCCCAGGTAGTGCAAGCGCCGCATACGCGTCACGAATTGGTGGAGATGAATCCAATTGCGCACGCAACTGGGCGAGAGGAATTTCACGCTCTTTCACATCTTCCAGCACACCAGCAACTATCGAATCAAGGACGGTACTCATACAGAAGGATCCTCCCCTTCGTCGAGAGAGTTCCATGAGGTCTTAGTCCGTGGTTCATATCTCTTGGAAATTCCGCGTCGCGCTAAACGAATCGATAGATAGATAAAAAGCAGGAAGAGCGCGAGGAGGATCAGTAATTTCACAATTAGCATTTAAAGCACCCTCATATCATTGGCCGTGGCGATTGCTCCCAGTACGGCCGCGGCTTTATTTTCGCACTCTTGATCTTCGGTGAGTGCAACGGAGTCGGCAACAATTCCTGCCCCTGCTTGTACATAGGCCTTGCCACCCTTGATGACGGCGGTTCGAATTGCAATGCAGGTATCGATATTGCCGCGGAAATCGACGTATCCAATAGTGCCAGCGTAGATGCCCCTTCTTGTGGGCTCGTTCTCCTCAATGATCTCCATTGCACGTGGCTTAGGCGCACCCGAGAGTGTTCCTGCTGGAAAAACCGCTAGCAGGGCATCTACGGGATTTGAGTCCGGATGTAATTTGCCAGTCACGGTTGAGACGATATGCATGACGTGAGAGAAGCGCTCGACCTGCATAAACTCCACAACTTCCACGCTACCTGGAGAGCAGACTCTTCCTAAATCATTGCGACCCAGATCAACAAGCATCAGATGCTCAGCACGCTCCTTGGGGTCGGCCAACAACTCTTCTCCGTGTTGTTGATCTATCTCAGGATCCGAAGAACGCGGGCGTGTACCTGCGATGGGGTGCAACATGACATCACTACCGTGGATCTTCACCAGTGCTTCAGGGCTAGATCCGACAATGGAGAGACCATCTGCAAAACGGAAGAGATACATGTAAGGGCTGGGATTGGATGCGCGCAGGGCGCGGTAGATATCGAAGGGCTCAGCGGTTGCTTCCATCGTGAAACGTTGCGAAAGCACCACTTGGAATGCCTCTCCAGCACGAATCTCCTCCTTCAGGATTTCGACCTTCTTCTGATAATCATCCGAACTCATATCGCGCTGATATTCGGGTTTTTTCACAATAAGTGGATGACTTATCGAGTCAGATTGCGGAGCTTTCAATTTTATTTCAAGTGCATCAAGGCGGGCAATTGCCTCGTGAAAAGCATCATCCACTCGTTCTGCACTGCCATCCCAATTAATAGCATTAGCGATCAAGGTAAGCGTTCCGTCAAAATGATCGAAGACTGCTAGATCTGAAGTCAACATAAATGCGATCTCAGGGAGGTCAAGATCTGCACGTGCTAAAGATGGCAACTTCTCAAGGCGACGCACGATTTCATAACTGGCGTAACCAACAAGTCCGCCAGTGAGTGGAGGTAGATGTGGGATATGGGGAGAGCGTAAATGTTTCGCGGTGATCTTAAACGCTTCCAGAGGATCAATACCTGTGGGTGCCCCCGCTGGAGCCAAGCCTAACCAGGTTGCCAATCCATCCTGCTCTGTGAGGGTAGCGGCGCTGTTGATGCCGATAAATGAGTAGCGCGACCAAACTCCGCCATGTTCGGCAGATTCTAGAAGAAAGGTGCCGTTGCGATCCTCCGCCAACCGCTTGTAAAGGGAGAGCGGCGTCTGGCTATCAGCGAGGTAGCGCCTTGAAACAGGGATGACATTAAATTCCACTGCGAACTTTTGAAACTCTTCCAGAGTCATCTCTGTTCGACTCATAACTCTTCCTTGCCAAATTCGATATCGCGGAAGAAGCAACTGCGCTCGCCGGTGTGGCAGGCCGCCCCAACCTGCTCAACCTGAAGTAAAAGCGCATCACCATCGCAGTCGTAACCAAGACCGACTAACTTCTGCAGATGGCCTGAGCTCTCCCCTTTGGTCCAAAGTTGATTTCTGCTTCGACTCCAATAAGTGACTCGACCAGTTTCGATCGTTTTAGTGAGGGCTTCTTCATTCATCCAAGCCATCATCAATACTTGACCATTGCCGGCATCCTGAGCGATCGCTGCGACCAGCACTCCTTCGTTAAAACGTGCTGCCACATCTGCGGGGATTTTCACTCCCTTATTCTGCCCTAGAGGGCGCTAGGCCCGTACCTCATATCCGCGCCGTGCAAGGTCTTCCTTCACTTGCGAAATGGTAAAGGTTTGAAAGTGAAAGACGCTGGCGGCCAAAAGAGCATCTGCTCCTGCAGCCAGGGCCGCGGAGAAATCTTCTAACTTACCCGCGCCACCACTTGCTATGAGAGGAACGTGAGTAATCTCCCTAACACGAGCAATCATCTCCGTGTCATAACCGGCGCGGGTTCCATCGGCATCCATGGAGTTGAGCAGAATCTCCCCGATGCCACGCGAGGCAGCGTCAACAATCCATGAAAAGGCATCAATTCCGGTGCCGGTACGCCCGCCATGAGTCGTTACCTCGAAGCCCGAGGGGGTTTCACCACGACGTGCATCCACGGATAAGACCAAAACTTGGTCTCCGAAACGATCGGCAATTTCATTGATGAGTTGGGGTCTAGCGATTGCTGCAGTATTTACTGAGATTTTATCCGCTCCAGCGCGCAATAGTCGATCAACATCTCTCGACTCGCGAATTCCACCACCGACCGTTAGTGGAATGAAAACCTGCTCCGCGGTTCGCGCGACCATCTCTAAGGTGGTCGAGCGCTCTTCCACAGATGCAGAAATGTCGAGAAAGGTGAGCTCATCGGCTCCGGCAGCACCATAAAACTTTGCCAGTTCGACAGGATCGCCCGCATCAACGAGATTTTGAAAGTTGACACCCTTAACGACGCGGCCGGCGGCGACATCGAGACAGGGAATTACCCGCTTTGCAAGGGTCATAGTCCGGAAACCGCGAGAGCTTGCGGAAGCGTGAAAGCGCCCGCATAAAGCGCTTTTCCGACGATCGCTCCCTCGACTCCGATCGAGGTGAGGGAGCGGATGGCAATTAAATCTTCCAGGCTGGAAACTCCCCCGCTGGCCACAACCGGCTTATTTGTAGCTGCGCAGACCTCTCGCAAGAGGGAGAGATTCGGACCTTGCAAAGTTCCATCTTTTGCCACATCTGTGACGATGTAGCGCGCGCACCCATCGCGTTCCAATCGCTCGATCGTTTCAAAGAGATCACCGCCCTCTTGGGTCCAGCCGCGCGCCGCCAAGGTATGACCACGCACATCGAGTCCTACCGCAATGCGATCACCGAACTCCGCGATCACTTTGGCCGTCCACTCTGGATTTTCCAACGCTGCAGTTCCTAGATTGATGCGGGCACATCCAGTGGCCAGCGCACGTCGAAGTGATTCATCGTCTCTAATGCCTCCGGAGAGTTCAACTTTCAACTCAACACTCTTAATGACGCTCTCCAGTAGGGGCGCATTGTTACCTAGACCAAAAGCCGCATCCAGATCAACTAGGTGAATCCACTCCGCACCGGCAGCAACAAATTCCGCCGCGACTTCCAGGGGGTTTCCATATTTGCTGGTTGCAGATAACTCCCCCTGCACCAACCGAACCGCCAGCCCATCTTTCACATCGATAGCGGGAAGTAACTCCAACTTAATACTCACAGAATCCCTGCCCAATTCGCTATTAGCGCGGCCCCGACGGCGCCACTCTTCTCTGGATGAAATTGCACTGCGCTCACTGAACCGCGCTCCACGGCTGCCAGAAAATCTTCACCGTAGTTAGTCCAACTATTTGCAGCACCAGCAACAACAACCTTTGCCGCAAAAGAGTGCACAAAGTAAAATCGTTCGTTTTGTAATCCACGAAAGAGAATTGAAGATTCATCAGAGCGCACATTGTTCCAACCGATGTGCGGAAGGATCGGGGCTGCGATTTCGCTAACCTGACCAGCGAAGATTCCTAGGCCAATGTGGCCTCCTTTCTCCGTCCCCGCTGCGAAGAGGATCTGCATTCCAACACAGATTCCTAAAATTGGTGCACCGCTCGCAACGCGCTCTGAAATAATCGCATCTCCGCCAACCGCTATCAACTGCTCCATACAGGCTCCGTAGGCGCCAACACCCGGGACCACCAGTCCATCGCTCTTTAAAGAGATTGCTGGGTCAGAAGTAACGATAGTTTCGTGACCGGTAAGTGCAAAGGCGCGTTGCACTGATCGTAGGTTTCCCGATCCATAGTCAAGAATTGCTATCAAAGAGTGCCCTTTGTCGATGGGATCCCCGCGGTACGACCATCGATTGCAACAGCCTCACGTAGCGCACGGGCAACCGCTTTAAACTGTGCCTCAAATACATGGTGAGCATTGCGACCTTCAAGAACGCGGATATGTAGCGCGATGTGCGCTTCTGCCACAATCGACTCCCAAATATGGCGCCCAAGAGTGGTATCGAAGGTGCCAATCAATTCCACAATTTCGGGTTGACGGTGGACCAGGTAGGGGCGGCCAGAGAGATCAACGGCAGCCTGCACCAAGACCTCATCAAGTGGAACCATGGCATCGCCGAAACGGCGGATTCCAGCTTTATCTCCCAGAGCTTCGCGCAAAGCTTGACCAAAGGCGAGTGATGTATCTTCAACGGTGTGATGGGAATCGACATCAATATCGCCGGTTGTCTTCACGGTGAGATCAAAACCCCCATGCTTACCGAGTTGCGAGAGCATGTGCTCAAAAAATGGGACTCCCGTTTGTATATCGATAAGACCTGAACCATCCAAATTCAACTGCACAAAGACATTCGACTCTTTGGTCTGACGGGTAACGGTCGCAACGCGCGGAGTACTCATTGGTGATCTTCCTTTGTTAGATGGAGAATTATTCCGCAATTTCGCGAAGCGCCGCGATGAATTGCTCATTTTCCGCGGGAGTGCCGATTGTGACGCGCAGGAAGCCCCGTAGCCCGATATCTCGAATTAAAATGCCACGATCGAGGAAAGACTGCCAGATTGCACCGGTTTCTCCGGTAAATCCGCTGAAGAGCAAGAAGTTGGCAGAGCTAGGTACTACTCGAAAGCCAACCTCTACTATCGCGTTGGCAACCCGCTCGCGCTCTGCGATGAGTAACTCAATCTCCGATTGCATGGCGGGAGCAAACTCTAGGGCAGTCTCAGCGGCAACCTGAGTCAGGGCGCTGAGATGGTAGGGCAGGCGAGTTACTCGCGCGGCGTGAACTACGGCCGGCTTTGCCACAAGATATCCAGCGCGGGCCCCTGCGAAGGCGAAGGCCTTACTCATGGTGCGTACGACGACCACGTGGGGAAAATCCGCAAGGAGGGTCACCGCGGAGGGTTCATCGGAAAACTCCGCATAAGCCTCATCAACGATCAGTAGACCGCCGATTGAGCCTGTCGCCTCGGCCAACTCTTTGAGATCAGAGATTGAAGTTGATGATCCAGAGGGGTTGTTTGGAGTGGTGATGAAGACTAGCTGTGGCGATTTCTCACGGATCAACTTCTTAGCTTTTGCAATATCGATTCTAAAATCCTCATCTCGACTGCCGGCGAACCAAGGTGTTTTGGTAATTTGCGCGATCAGCGGATGAACGGAGTACGAAGGCGTAAAGCCCAACGCAAGTGTCTCTCCGCCTCCACAAGCAAGGAAGAGAGTTTGTAAAATTTCGTTTGAGCCATTGGCTGCCCAGATATTTTCAGTGCTCACTTCTACGCCAGTAGTTAGCGAGATGTAATGCGCCAACTTCGTGCGCAGGCCAGTTGCCTCTCTATCTGGGTAGCGATTCAGATCTGCAATGACCGAGCTGAGCCGTTCGCTCATTGCGGCAACTACCTCTTGCGGCAGTGGAAAGGGATTCTCGTTGGTGTTGAGTGCGATTACGCCCTCTATCTGTGGGGCTCCATAGGGAGAGATATTGCGCAGATCCTCGCGTAAGGGCAGCCAATAGGGCCATTGTGATTGAACCATCAACTCTCCTCCTCAAATCGCGCGCTCATGGCCTCGCCATGTGCCGGCAAATCCTCAGCATTAGCTAGGGTGATAACTGTCGCCGCAATCTCAGTGAAGGAGCGCTGATCATACTGAATGAAATTAACTCCTTTAAGGAAGGTCTGTACCGACAGACCGCTAGAGTGACATGCACATCCACCCGTAGGCAGTACGTGATTGGAGCCTGCTGAGTAATCGCCGAGCGATACTGGCGCAAACCGACCCACAAAAACCGCACCTGCGTTACGAATCTCCAATGCGACGGCATCGAGTTCACGCACGTGCAACTCTAGATGTTCTGCGGCGTAGCCATTCATTACATCAATACCTTGCTTGATCGAATCAACGAGCACAATCGCTGACTGCACTCCTGTTAGCGCAGCACTAATTCTCTCCGCGTGGCGGGTACGCGCAACTCGCTTTGTTAACTCGGTCCGAACATCGGCAGCAAGAGCCTCCGAGGTCGTTACTAGTACCGCGGCGGCAGCGACATCATGCTCGGCCTGACTGATCAGATCTGCCGCGACTTCTCCGGCAATTGCGCTTTCATCGGCGAGGATTCCAATTTCCGTTGGTCCCGCCTCGGAGTCAATTGCAATGAGACCGCGCAGGGCGCGTTTAGCCGCGGCGACATAAATATTGCCAGGTCCAGTGACGAGATCAACGGGCTCACACACTCCCTCAACTCCATAAGCAAACATCGCGACTGCTTGCGCTCCCCCGACCGCGTAGACCTCATAAATTCCAAGGAGGGCACACGTTGCAAGAATTGTGGGGTGGGGCAGGCCGCCAAACTCGCGTTGGGGTGGAGAGGCCACAGCGATACTTGGAACTCGCGCAATCTGAGCCGGAACTACATTCATCACCACAGAACTGGGATAGACCGCCTTGCCTCCAGGAACATAGAGGCCAACGCGATCCACCGGAATCCAGCGCTGGGTCACCGTTGCGCCGGGGACTACTTCAGTGCTCATGGTCCTTCGAGCTTGTTCCTGGTGTACGACGCGAACTCGTCCGATAGATGTCTCTAATGCGATTCGGAGAACGGGATCTAGATCAGACAGTGCCGAATCGATCACACTTCGTGGGACCCGAATATGCTCAGGTTTAACCCCATCAAATTCAAGAGCTAGCTCACGCAGAACATCTTCATCCCCGTGCTTCACCCGTTCTAAAATCGGTTCGATGGCAACCATTGCATGGGCGACATCTAGCGTGGCGCGCGGGATTACTCGCTTGTACTGCGCCTTGGTAAGCGTCTTGCCACGAAGATCAATCAATGCAATAGCGATGCCAGGATTCACTGACGTATTCTAAAGCGTGAGAGACAGGCTCGTGCGCCAATAAGCCGGCCAGGAATAAGTCTGAGTGAGCGCCATAAACCTTAAAGGAGCAGGCAATCTGGACCGAGCACTGATTTGAGATCTGCGCTCAGACTTGGTGAGGCCGTCACGCGTAAATCATCATCGATCTTCATGACCAGACCCTTTTTGCCATCATCGAGTTTGAGGTGAACCTCGCGAGAACCGGGATGCGAACGGAGAATCTCCTTCATGCGATCCACCACTGGTGGAGTTACACGGGCCGCATCCATGGTTATTACTAAGGGTCCAGTCGGTGCGGTTGAAACCTCGGGGATCGTCATCTCCAGAGCTGTAATGCGTGGTGACTCTTCGCGCTTATCTATCCGCCCACGCACGACGATGACGCGATCCTCAGTCAGATTGAGTGCATGGGCTTGATAAGTGGCGGCAAAGAAGAGGACATCAACCGCCCCCTCTAAATCCTCAATGGAGACAATCGCCCAAGAATTTCCCTGCTTGGAGACCTTTCGTTGAATCTGAGTGATTAACCCGCCAATATTGACGATCTGGTCATGGCCCACTGAATCTTCGCTAATTTGCGAGAGGGGCATATCGACCGCTGCTCGGAGTACATGCTCAATTCCTAGGAGCGGATGATCCGATACGTAGAGCCCGAGCATCTCTCGCTCGTAACTTAAGAGCAAGTTCTTGTCCCACTCACCACCTGGAATATCCAACTCAACTCCAGAGATATTCGATGCGGTATCTGTTGGCGAAGCCCCAAAGAGATCGAACTGCCCGATCGCCTCCGCTCGCTTCGCCTCGCTCACTGAATCAATTGCCTCCAGATAGACCATCATCAATCCTCGTCGGGAGGATCCAAGTGAATCAAATGCTCCCGCCTTGATCAACGATTCAATGGTCTTCTTATTGCAGACCTGCTGGTCGACCTTGACAAGAAAATCACCAAATGAACTGAAACGACCCTTACTCTCTCGGTTCGCCACGATCGAGCCAACAACGTTCTCGCCAACATTGCGAATCGCTGTAAGACCAAAGCGGATATCACTACCTAGCGGGGTGTAGTCGGAGGAGGATTCGTTAACATCTGGCGGAAGAACCTTGATGCCCATGCGGCGACACTCATTGAGGTAGAGAGCGCTCTTATCTTTGTCATCACGAACACTCGTCAGAAGTGCAGCCATGTACTCCGTCGGAAAGTTAGCTTTTAAGTAGGCAGTCCAATACGAGACCAAACCGTACCCGGCAGAGTGCGCGCGGTTGAAAGCGTAATCCGAGAATGGAATCAAGGTATCCCAGAGCTTTTTTATAGCACCTTTGCCAAAACCACCAGAGACCATTCCCTCTTCAAAATTCACATATTCTTTATCAAGGATCTCTTTATTCTTCTTACCCATCGCCTTACGAAGAAGATCTGCCCGACCAAGTGAGAATCCCGCAACCTTCTGGGCAATCGCCATTACCTGCTCCTGATAGACGATGAGTCCGTAGGTATCACCCAGAATTTCAGCCAATGGCGCAGATAACTCTTCATGGATCGGTTCAACGGGCTTGCGTCGATTCTTTCGGTCAGCATAATCAGTGTGTGCATTCACCCCCATCGGACCCGGCCGATAGAGAGCAATCACGGCTGAGATATCTTTGAAGGAGTCCGGGGCCATCTGTCGCAGCAGCGCGCGCATCGGCCCGCCATCGAGCTGAAAGACTCCCAGTGTTTCGCCCTTGCCGAGGAGTTCATAAGTCTTTTTGTCATCCAGGGTGAGAGTCGCTAGGTCAACTCCCACCCCCTGATTCTTCCTAATATTGATGAGAGAGTCATCTAGTACCGAGAGATTGCGCAACCCGAGAAAATCCATTTTGAGCAGGCCAGTGGCTTCGCAGGCACCCATGTCAAACTGCGTGATGATTGCCCCATCTGATTCACGGCGGTGGATGGGAATGACTTCCAGAAGCGGTTCTTTACTTAGAATCACTCCAGCCGCGTGCACTCCCCACTGCCGCTTCAAACCTTCCAAACCGCGAGCTGTATCTACGATCCGCCTCGCATCGCTATCAGTCTCATAGACCGTGCGGAACTCGCCCGCCTCACCATAACGATCATTCTTAGGATCAAAGATTCCAGAGAGGGTGATGTCCTTGCCCATGATGGTAGGTGGCAAGGCTTTGGTGATCTTGTCGCCAATCGCGTAGGGGTAGCCCAAGACTCTGGTGGCATCTTTAAGCGCCTGCTTCGACTTAATGTTGCTGTAGGTGATGATTTGGGCTACGCGATCTTCGCCATACTTATTAGTGGCGTAAGCGATCATTTCGGAGCGACGACGTTCATCGAAGTCGAGATCAATATCGGGCATCGAAATACGCTCAGGATTCAAGAAACGCTCAAAGAGCAACCCATGTGTGATTGGATCAAGAGCGGTGATTCCAAGCGCATACGAGACCAACGAACCGGCGGCCGAGCCGCGCCCAGGACCAACTCTGATACCAACTTCGCGTGCGTGCGCGCAGAGATCTGAGACCACTAGGAAGTAACCGGGGAATCCCATTTTGATCATAACGCTGAGCTCATAATCGAGGCGTTCTTGATACGAGAGCGGGATATTGCCACCCATGCGCTCGGCGAGGCCGGCATTTGAGAGCTTGGTGAGCCACGAATCTTCGCTCTCACCTGCAGGGACGGTGAACTGGGGAAGAAGATTCTCTCCTTCGCGCATCGTTATATTGCACCGCTCTGCTATAAGTAGGGTGTTATCGCAAGATTCAGGGAATTCTTTAAAGAGCTCCCGCATCTGCGCCGCGCTTTTCAAGTAGAACTGATCATTTTCAAATTTGAAACGTTTGGGGTCAGCAATTGTCGACCCCGATTGCACACATAACAACGCTTCATGCGCAACCGAATCTTCATTTTTCGTATAGTGCAGGTCATTCGTCGCTACGAGTGGCAACCCCAACTCTTTGCCGAGTTTTAATAGATCCTTCTTGACGCGAGTTTCTACATCGATGCCATGGTCCATGATTTCAAGGAAGAAGTTCTCGCGGCCAAAAATGTCCCGTAGTTCACTGGCCGCCGCCAGAGCCTCTTTGTATGCGCCCATGCGCAATCTAGTTTGGATCTCACCGCCCGGACAGCCAGTGGTCGCAATCAACCCCGTTGCATACCTCGCAAGAAGTTCGCGATCCATTCGCGGCTTGTAATAAAAACCCTCGAGTGAAGCGAGGGAGGAGAGTTTGAAGAGATTTGCAAGCCCCGTATTGTTCTCGGCTAAGAGCGTCATGTGCGTGTAGGCGCCACCGCCGGAGACATCATCTTCCCCGCCCTCGGCCCATTTCACTCGCTTCTTATCAAAGCGACTTTCGGGGGCGATGTAGGCCTCAATGCCGATGATTGGCTTTACTCCGGCCTTACGGGCTTGCTTGTTAAATTCAAATGCACCAAAAACATTGCCGTGATCGGTTATAGCGATCGCTGGCATCTCCTGACGGGCGACCTCCCTAACTAACTCCTCAACGCGCGCTGCACCATCCAACATCGAATACTCGGTGTGGACATGGAGGTGGACGAAATTAGAGTTCTGCGACACGGTTAGTGAGATTACTACTGCGACTAATTCTGACGGCTATTTTGCTCAAGCTGGCTCAATGAGCGTGTCAGGTCTTCGGGGTACTCTGTCGCAAATGCCATCTGTTCTCCGGTAACGGGGTGGGTGAATTTGAGCTCGCGAGCGTGAAGCCACGGACGATGAATGTTCAAACGGTCGGCTATCGTGTGATCCGCGCCGTATGTGAGATCGCCAACAAGCGGGTGATGGAGCGCGGCAAAATGGACTCGGATCTGGTGGGTGCGCCCCGTCTCTAACTCAATCTCAAGAAGTGAGACGGCGGGAAAGAGTTCGAGCGAGGTGTAATGGGTAATTGATGGCTTTCCATCGGCAACGACTGCAAAACGGTAATCCTCCCGCGGGTGGCGGTCAATGGGAGCATCAATCGTTCCTTGCGAGGGATCCATATGTCCTTGCACCATAGCGTGGTAGACCTTCGTGACGGTGCGCTCTCTAAATTGATCTTTAAGAGAGGAATAGGAGGCCTCGTCCTTCGCAATCACCATCAACCCCGTCGTGCCCACATCGAGGCGGTGCACAATTCCTTGGCGTTCAGCTGCTCCACTCGTTGCTACGTTATACCCAGCAGCAATCACCGCACCAATAACTGTCGGGCCCTGCCAACCGGGACTGGGATGAGCGGCCACACCTGCAGGCTTATCAATGACAATGATGTTCTCATCATTATAAATGACTTTAAGCCCCTCAACAGGCGTTGGTGTCAACTGCGGTGCACTCTTCGCAGGAGGCATCAGAATCTCCAGAACATCTGCGGTCGAAACCTTGTCAGATTTGGTGACCGGCTTGCCACTACGAGAAATCTCTTCACCTTCAATCAGGGCTACCACAGCCGAGCGAGAGAGCCCCAACATTCTCGCCAATGCAGCGTCCACGCGTTCTTGATCCAGACCTGCAGGAATTGAGATCACCTTCAACTCACGTTCAGGGAACGTCATGACGGGACCTCGGTTTCACATCGTTTAATAGCAGAATCGCAATAGTTATCGCAGAGATAACAATAGAGGTATCTGCAAGATTAAATATCGGCCAGTGCGGCAGCCGAATCCAATCGATGACCGCACCGTGAAGTAGGTAGGGAGGGCGAAAGATACGATCTACAAGATTCCCGGTAATTCCTCCGAGGAGAAATCCCAGAGCTATCCCCCACTTTCGTGAGGTGATTGAGCGCGCGAAGAGCACAAGTGCAGCAATTGCCACGAAGGAGAGCAACGAGAGGGAGACGGTCGCGCCCTGCGCCAAACTAAATGCGGCACCCGAGTTGTACGTCAATTGCAATTCCAGAAAAGTGCCAATCACTCGCTTGGGGTTGGGACCGAGATCTCTGAGGGCAAGAGTTTTGGATACGTTATCGATCGTGATTGCAGCGAGCGCAACGGAGAGTAAAAGGGTAACTGCTCTGCGATGAGGTGCTGATTTACTCAGCGCCGTTCCTCTTTTTGTTTGCAGGACATACAAAGAGTGGCGCGTGGGAAGACTTGCAGGCGAGCCTTGCCGATAGCGTTGCCACACTCTTCACAACGTCCGTAGGTCTTCTTGTCGATCCTCTCAATAGCGCGTTCTGTCTGCAAGACCATATCGCGAGCGTTATAGACGAGGGACATCTCATGTTCACGCTCAAAAGTCTTTGTTCCAGCATCTGCCTGGTCATCGCCTGCCCCAGCCCCTGCGGCGGAGATGAGATCTTGCATCTCACCCTCGGCCTCACTTAATTCAGATTTTAAGCGAACCAACTCTTTACCCAACTCGGTACGCATCGCCTTCAACTCCGCTGCGGTCCACGGGTTCTCACTCTCATTGACGACGAGAGGTGCAGGCGCACCCTTGATTGGCTTCAAGGTATGTGTTCGCTTGCCGCTTTTCACTGGGCGTGGTGGCGGTGGCATCACTAAACGACGCTCTTCAATCACAACTTCTGGTCCAGTATTTACCTCACGAGGAGTGACCGTGATGGTCGTTGAGTCACCTGTCGTTGTGCTCTGTAACTTAGCTGGAAATGGCTTGACTGGGCCCTTCTTCGTGAGAGGCTTCTTAACCAAAGTTGGTTTTACAATATTTGGGGAACGCTCGACTACCTTCTTGGCGGGAGCAGACTTGGTGGCGGGAGCAGACTTGGTGGCGGGAGCAGACTTGGTGGCGGGAGCAGACTTGGTGGCGGGAGCAGACTTGGTGGTAGCACCTGCCGCCGGCTGAGCTGGAGCTTTTTTAACTGGCGCGGATTTCACTGCTTTCTTCTCCACGAGTTTCGTCCCCGCGCTCTTGTTGCTCTCCAACTTTTTGCTCTCCAACTTTTCGCTCTCCAATTTTTTAGGGGAAGCCTTTTTGACAGGAGCCTGCTTGGCGGGAGCCTTCTTTGCTGGAGGTGTCATATCTGTTATCACTTCTCTACTCAGCCCACATATGGGAGGCCACTACAGACCTGCTAGAGGCCAATTAGTGAGTTACTTGCGAGGCAGAAGGCTAGAGCGAAGAGCAGGGAATTACCAACTCCGCCGCGCTAGACTCACGCTTTCATGGGCAAGTCTGCCTAGATACATTGGTGGCGAGAGTGGGGAACCGAGATGGCAGTGCAGGGTTCTCACCCATTTAAGAGCCTCCCACCGCAGATTGATCTTCCCGCCACCGAGCAGCAGATCCTGCAATTTTGGGAGGATAACAAGATCTTCGCCAAGAGCGTGCAGGCCAGGGATGGCGCCCCGGAATGGACCTTCTTCGAGGGTCCGCCGACTGCAAATGGATCTCCTGGAACCCACCATATTGAGGCGCGCGCCTTTAAGGATCTCTTTCCGCGCTATCAGACGATGAAGGGGATGCAGGTTATTCGCAAAGCTGGCTGGGATTGCCATGGACTACCAGTTGAGATCGCCGTGGAAAAGGAGCTGGGTTTCGCTGGCAAGGGCGATATTGAGAAGTACGGGATTGCCGCCTTTAACGATAAATGTCGCGAATCTGTACAGCGTCACGTTGATGAATTTACCGCTATGACCCGTCGCATGGGATTCTGGGTTGACTTTGATGAGGCCTATTGGACGATGTCACCCGAGTATGTCGAAAGCGTCTGGTGGTCGCTGCAGCAGATCTGGAAGAAGGGTCTTCTCGTACAGGACCACCGCGTAGCGCCATATTGCCCGCGCTGTGGAACGGGACTGTCTGATCACGAGCTAGCTCAAGGATACGAAACAGTAGTCGACCCCTCCGTCTACATTCGCTTCCCTGCAACCTCTGGCGTAGTCGCCGAACTCGGAGCCTCATTCTTGGTGTGGACCACAACTCCATGGACCTTGGTCTCAAATACCGCCATCGCCGTGAATCCAAAGGTTGAGTATCAGGTCTGCGAAATTCCAAAGGATGAAGGTAGCGAGCGCCTGGTGATTGCAGCCAATTTGGCACACATCTTGGGAGAGGAACGAAAAGTTGTCGCGACCTTTCTTGGATCCGAGCTGGAGCGCATCACGTATCAACGTCCACTCGACCTGATTGAGATTCCAGATTCGCATTACATCGTTTTGGCGGATTATGTCACGATCGAAGATGGAACAGGTCTGGTGCACCAATCACCAGCATTTGGGGCCGATGATTTACTGGTCTGCCGCCGGTATGGCCTTCCAGTGGTCAATCCGATGGCACCAGATGGAAAATTCTTAAGCGAAGTTCCGCTCGTCGGAGGAATATTCTTTAAAGAGGCGGATAAGACGCTGGTGCGGGAACTCAAATCGCGCGGTGTGCTCTTTCGTCAACTGCAATTTGAACACTCCTATCCGCATTGCTGGCGTTGCCACACCCCGCTCATGTATTACGCACAACCCTCTTGGTATATCCGCACCACAGCGATCAAGGATGAATTGCTGGAACAGAATTCGAAGACTGATTGGCATCCAGAAACAATCAAAACTGGTCGCTTCGGCGATTGGCTTGAGAACAATATCGATTGGGCAATCTCCCGTAATCGCTATTGGGGCACACCGCTTCCGCTCTGGCGCTGCCCCGAAGGACATCTACATTGCGTTGGCTCATTAGCCGAACTCTCTGCGCTCTCTGGCAAAGATGTAAGTGCAACTGACCCCCACCGCCCCTTCGTTGATGAGATCACCTTCCCTTGTCCCGAGTGTGCTCAGATGATGAATCGTGTCAGTGAAGTGATTGACTGTTGGTATGACTCTGGCGCGATGCCATTTGCACAGTGGGGTTATCCGCACAAGGAAGGTTCGGTTGCGGCTTTCAACGCCGCTTATCCGGCTGACTTTATTGCTGAGGCCATCGATCAGACCCGTGGGTGGTTCTACACCCTGATGGCGATCGGGACTTTGGTCTTCGATGAATCTTCTTACAAGACAGTCCTGTGTCTCGGACATATCCTGGATAAAGATGGCAGAAAGATGAGTAAGCATCTAGGAAATGTCTTGCAGCCAATTCCCTTAATGGATCAACATGGGGCGGATGCAGTGCGTTGGTACATGTTGGCCGCAGGCTCCCCATGGAGCGCGCGCCGCGTAGGCCACGATGCTCTCTCTGATGTGGTGCGCAAGACTCTCCTTACCTATTGGAATACCGTTTCTTTCTTCACACTTTATGCGAGCGCGACAGATTTCGAAATCGCAAAACAGCCACAACTCTCGGAAGTGACAATGGATCGCTGGATCATCTCTGAGCTATCTGCTTTGATTATTGCCGTTGATAACGCATACGCTGCATTTGATTCACAAGAGGTCGGCAGATTGCTAGCCACCTACATCGATGATCTCTCAAACTGGTATGTGCGTCGTTCCCGCCGTCGCTTCTGGGATGGCGACAACGCTGCCCTCAACACGCTCTTCACCTGCCTCAAGAACCTCACCCAGTTAATGTCACCAATGGTTCCCTTCATCACCGAACATGTCTGGCAAACCTTGATCCGAGTCGGTGATCCCACATCTCCTGAATCAGTGCATCTCTCGTCATTCCCGGTTGCAGAGCCATCACTCATTGACGCCGAGCTCTCGGCCTCGGTCGCCCTTTCGCGCCGGATAGTGGAGCTCGGTCGCGCTGCTCGTGCCGAATCAAAGATTAAAATCCGTCAGCCCCTCGCACGTGCCTTAGTCGCGGCATCAGGCTGGAAGGCGATGGATGCGGAAATTCGCGAACACATTAAAGATGAACTCAATGTACTTCAATTAGATTTATTAGCAGATGAGAGCGAAGGCCTAGTTAATATCTCGATCAAAGCCAACTTCCGCGCTCTCGGTTCGCGATATGGGGCAGATGTACAAGCGATCGCATCTGCGGTTGCAGCAGCTGACGCTGCCAGCCTCGTTCACCAACTCCGCTCCGAAGGCAATTACTCACTCAAGTATGGGGAGAAGCGCGCGGAGCTTACCGTTGATGATCTGGTCATAACCGAAACACCAAAAGAAGGTTGGTCGGTGGCGAGCCACTCGGGTGAAAGTCTTGCCCTCGATCTGACACTCACTCCATCTCTGATTCGCGCCGGATTAGCGCGGGAGGTCATTCGTACTATTCAAGAACAACGTAAGAACTCAGGCTTTAAGATTAGCGACCGAATCCATGTTCTTTGGAATGCAGATACAAAAATTGAAGAAGCAATTGCTGAGTATCGAGATCAAATTTCTGAAGAGGTCTTGGCCCTCTCATTCGCGCAGGATCAAACCCTCAATACTGATCAGAACGAGATTGGCTTGGGATTACTTCTTAATAAAGCTTGAACTAATGAATGCGTCTAGCAAAAGAGATAAGGATTTCGGTCACGAAAAAGATTAGAATAAACGATATATCAATTGCGACTGGTCCGATACGAAGTGAAGGAATGAAGCGACGAACAAAGCGCATGATGGGGTCTGTCACTGCATAAACCAGCTCTGCAATTGCC
Source organism: Actinomycetes bacterium (assembly GCA_025355305.1). Taxonomy (GTDB): domain Bacteria; phylum Actinomycetota; class Actinomycetes; order Nanopelagicales; family Nanopelagicaceae; genus PALSA-747. Next base: position 30,061 of record JANXZW010000012.1, read on the forward strand.
AGAATGATTCCTTTGGGACGCCAGGAAGGCGAGAAGATCCTGACATAGTCAAGGATTACTCGAGCAAAGAGTGAGAGAATAAAGATATTGAGCAGAAGAACAATGATGCTACCCAGACTACCCATTGGTGTTCCCCACTCCAGGAAAAATTACTCAGCTCTGATTGAAGAAACTTGCCTCTGTGGCCGCAGCCTTATTCTCGGTGCTGACTCGAACATTTTCAGGAGTAAGTAAAAATACTTTTGATGTCACTCGTTCAATGCTGCCATGGAGTCCAAAAGCTAGGCCGGAGGCAAAGTCAACGAGTCGCTTACGCTCAGACTCATCCATATCAGAGAGGTTCATCAGCACTGGTTGCCCAGTGCGATAGTGCTCACCTACGATGCGGGCTTCATTGTAAAAGCGAGGATGGATTGTGAAGATCTGATCCATAATAGGAAGCTGCACCTGCACGGGAGCAGGAATCGGGTTAAAGGTAGGACGAGGTCCTTGAGCCTCAGTTCGGACAGCTCGGACAGCGTGCACGGCGCGAGGAGGCGCCTCACCCACGGGAGCAGATTGCAGATCTTCCTCATCATCAACAAGACCGAGGTAATTTGCAGCCTTTTTAAATACATTTGCCATACCGGTATTTTAGGCGAGAAGTCCACGAGAACCGAGGATTGAACTCCCAATGCGCAGATGTGTCGCACCGGCAGCAATAGCGGCCTCAAAGTCCCCGCTCATTCCCATGGAGAGCCCAGTCAGCGCGGGAAAACTGGAAACCAACCGGCCCTGAGCCACTCTCAAAAGATTGAATGCACTCTGCGGATTCAAATCCAAAGGCGCCACGGTCATGAGACCTACAAGCGAAAGGGAGGTCTCCTCCAAAATGTGTGTGAGAAACATTTCCAACTCACTGAGCGCGACTCCCCCGCGATCGCTCCTCTCCGGCTCGAGATTCACCTGCACAAAGAAACTTCTCCGCTCACCTTGAAGGGCGGAGGAAAATTTCTCCGCATGATCCCGTGAGCCGAGCGAGTGGATGGTGCTCGCCCACTCCACGATCGATTTGATCTTGCGACTTTGTACCTGTCCCTGAAAGTGCCAGATCACATCTTTGGGCAGTTGTTTTGCCTTAAGGGCGCCTTCCTGGTCGCGATTTTCACCGAAATTTCGCAGCCCGAGTTGATAAAGAATCTCTGCATCACTCACGGGGAAGTTCTTGGTCACTGTGATCAACTCGATCTCAGAAGGGTCACGGTGCGCAACTGCAGCCGCAGCATCGATTCGCTCAAAAACGATCCGCAAATTCTCGGCAATTTCCTCGCGTCTGCTCATAACGAGATGAGTCCGGCTTGGCGCTCTACAAGATCTCCACCTCGATACGAGAAAAAATCTGGATTTTCCCGGGTACAGATACCAGTGTTACGAACGCTCACTCCCAACTCTTGCAGTTGGGCCGCAACTCCAGATTGGAGATTGAGCGCATGACTATCCATAGAAGTGGCGGTTGCCGGAATGAGAGAAACCACCTCTTCATACATTTCGCGAGAGACTTCATAACAAGAAGCACAGATGCTAGGACCGATAACTGCCGTGATCTCGTGGGCGCCTAACTCTCGCATCCGCGTTACGAGGCGGGGAGCTATCTGCTTTACCAACCCCACGCGTCCAACATGAGCAACGCCTATCAACGTGGCGGCGCTAAATGTGATCGGCATACAATCCGCGGCAAGAGCCGCAATTCCGACCGACTTGCTTGCGGAAATCAGCGCATCACACTCAAAATCCTCACCGATATCATCTGCGACGAGAACACGATCACTATGTGTTTGGCGCATAAAATAAAGCGAATCAAGAGAGAGGGTGCGGCGCAGGCGCTCACGATTTTCGGCAACTTTCAGGTCGCCTCCAAAGCGAGAGGTAAAAAGAGTTCGCGACATTTACTTCATAAAGTCAGGAACGTCTATTTCATCCTCATTCACAAGATCTTCAAAAGTCACGCGTCGACGCGACACTGTGGAGGCTGTGGACCCAGTGGGTAATGAAATCTCGGCGGTATCTTCTGTGCCAGAGAGGTCAAGCGCGACAGCAATTGGATCATTGGCGGCAATTGGATCTGCCTGACCGCTGAGCGCTGCTGCGTTTATGGAAGGCATAGGAGCTCGCTTTGGAGCCCCACCATCAAACCCGGCAGCAATAACTGTGATTCGAACTTCATCGCCCAGCGCATCATCGATAACAGTTCCGAAAATGATATTTGCCTCTGGGTGGGCGGACTTCGCAACTAACTCTGCGGCCTCGCTGAGTTCGAAGAGGCCAAGATCAGATCCACCGGCGATGGAGAGGAGAACGCCGCGTGCACCATCGATTGATGCCTCCAGTAGTGGACTGGCGATCGCGAGTTCGGCTGCGCGCGTAGCACGAGCTTCACCACGCGCTGAACCGATTCCCATCAGCGCAGAACCAGCACCCTGCATAACGCTCTTTACATCGGCAAAATCTAAGTTGATCAAGCCAGGGGTCGTGATGAGATCGGTAATCCCTTGTACGCCCGAGAGCAGAACTTGATCTGCACTGCGAAAAGCTTCAACGGCGGTGATCGAACGATCGGAAATGGCTAAGAGGCGATCATTTGGAATAACAATTAAGGTGTCAACCTCGGCACGCAGGAGTTCAATTCCCTCCTCCGCTTGAATCGTGCGATGTCTTGCCTCAAAAGAGAAGGGCTTGGTAACAACCCCAACGGTCAGGGCGCCTAAATCACGCGCTACCTTCGCGACAATAGGTGCTCCCCCTGTACCGGTACCACCACCTTCACCCGCCGTCACAAAAACCATATCGGCGCCACGAAGCACCTCTTCGATCTCCTCAAGATGATCGAGGGCGGCTTGCCGACCAACTTCAGGAGAAGCGCCTGCACCAAGTCCACGGGTTGATTTACGGCCGATATCTAACTTCACATCCGCATCACTCATGATCAATTGCTGAGCATCAGTATTGATCGCGATAAATTCAACACCTTTTAATCCAGCCTCAATCATTCGATTGACGGCATTGACTCCTCCGCCACCAATTCCAACAACTTTGATAACGGCTAAATAGTTTTGCGGTGTCGCCACGATTGACCTCTCCTAAGACCCTAAATCTCGAGTGGAGACTTAAAGTGCAACTACGATCTAATGCGGTAAAAGTAGGGTGCGGACCTAGAGGGCGCAATTACCGACACGATTTGCGAAGGTGGCAATCTCTCAATGCCTTCTTGAGAGTGCCTACTTAACAACTGGGGTGAGCGGATTAGATAAGTCGACGCTGAGAACCTTTTTATTCTCTGGCAGAGTCAATAGCCGTCGTAAAACTTGTACTTTCAGAGAGATATCACTGGCTGATCCCCAGATGACGGCGAGCGACTTATAGTTCGGCAATTGAGTTGTGAGAGATATCTGATTCTTTTGATCAACTGAGAGGCTCGACATTTTGGCAGTTAAATCATTAGGAGTTTGTGCCAAGAATGATGCAATTGCACTCCGGGATTCGGCGTTCTCACTGGCGAACCCAATCACGGGAAGACCTTTCGGAGGATTGGGCGAGATAAAGTTGTACCCGGAGCCATCAAAATATTCAACAACTCCCTTGCCATCTAAATATTGCGCAACCGGGTGACGTTCGGTGATTACAACTCTTACATCATGAGCCAGCCACCGACGATTAACGGAAATGCTCGCAATCCAAGTGAAAACGCTGAGGTCTTGACGTATTCGCTGTGTGCTTACTCGTGCAATAGGCAGACCAATTCTCAACTCCTTCGGTACAAGCACGGGTGAGACCAGCGCCTCATTTCCAGCGGCAGTTACCTCAATACTTTTAATCGCAAGAGCCTTAGACCACCCCAGTAGGTATCCAAACATTCCTATGAGCATCAGAACGAGGAATATCGCTGGAGCATTTCGAAAGCGCCGTTTACGCATATCTCTCTTCAAGAGCTTGAAGTATCACGGGTGCCAAAGAACTCACATCACCGGCACCCACCGTCATGATGACATCACCAGGTTGGGCGATCGCGAGGATTTCCTGAACCACTCGTAGCATCGATGGCTCATGAAAAATACTTCCGACATTACTTGCGCGAGTGATGAGTTGAGAGGTGACTCCTGGTATCGGTTCTTCGCTGGCAGGGTAAACCTCCAGAACAAAGGCGCGATCAGCTATTTCAAGAGAGCGGGCAAATTCTTGGGCGAAAGCCTGCGTTCTGGTGAAGCGGTGAGGCTGAAAAATAACGAGCACCCTTCCCTCCGTGGCGTAAGCCTTCGCAGTCTCTAGCGTGACTCGGATTTCAGTGGGGTGGTGACCGTAATCATCGATTACTTCTATCCCGTTGACCTTCCCCTTATGTTCAAAGCGCCGACGAGATCCACTAAAAAGTTCTAATCCTTTGAGTAACTCATTGATGCCAGCACCTAATTTTTCACCAGCCGCTAACGCAGCGGCCGCATTGAAGAGGTTATGTAAACCAGGAATCATCAGGCGCAGTTCGGGCAGAATCTTCCCATTCTTTGCGATTCGAGCTGAAACCGAACCTGGTTCCAGGACGATTCGAGAGATCTGAAATTCAGCATCCTTTTTTCCATAGGTGATGATTGAAATATCTTTACGATCAATCCGCTTCAAAAGTTCAACCACTCCGGGATCATCGCCGCAGGCGACGAGAAAACCGTCACTCGCAATGGTATTGATGAATTCGATAAAGACTGTGTAGAGCTCTTCGAGAGATGAGAAATGATCTACATGATCAAGTTCGATATTTGTGATGATAGCGCCAAGCGGATGGTAGGCGGTAAATGATCCATCCGACTCATCGGCCTCTGCAACGAATATATCTCCGCTACCTAGATGCGCATTTACCCCAGAACTATTTATCAAACCACCGATTGCAAAAGATGGATCTAAGCCCGCGCTCTGCAACGCAACGGTAAGCATCGCGGTCGTTGTCGTCTTGCCATGCGTCCCCGCAACAGCGATAGAACGCCTTCCCTCCATCAGTAAAGCTAGAGCCTGGGCGCGCGATAAAACTTCCAAGCCTCGCTCCTGCGCCGCGAGAAGTTCAGGATTGCTAGAGGAAATAGCTCCTGAAGTAATTAAAAGATCGGCGTCAATAACATTTTGGGCATCATGGCCTATGAATATCTCAGCACCCAGAGTTGCCAGAGATTGCGTGATTAAACTTTCTTTAACGTCGCTTCCGCTGATTTCCAATCCTTGGGAGAGCATAATGCGGGCAATCCCAGACATACCGGCTCCACCGATACCAACGAAGTGAATTCGCCTGCCGGTCAGCCGCTGGAGGTTACCCATGGGCTAAAACTTTCAATACTTCGGCGCCAATTGTTGCACTCGCATCGAGTGGAAAATCGAGGTATGCACCAGAAGCGCTATAACTTTGAGCGCTTCTCACCAGGCGTGAAATGTTGGCCGTCAACCATGCGGATGTGAAGGCATCGTTCTTGAGGATTTCGCCTCCCCCGCGGTCAGTCACAATCTTTGCATTGTGCGCCTGCTCCCCATTCCCGATGGGAAGAGGTACGTACAGAGTATAAATTCCAAGTACTCCGGTCTCGGTAACAGTGACCGCTCCACTACGAGAGATGACGAGGTCACTCGCCGCGTAGGCGCTAGCCATATCTTCGATATAGGAGGTAGGAAAATATCCCGCCTGCGCTTGTGGAAGTTCATTCTTTCCACCTACCGCATGGATAATTTGAAAGCCCAACCTTGAGATCTCGTTTTGTGCCACCGCGATCGTCTCATTGAACTTAACCGATCCAAGAGATCCACCAAAAACGAGAATCGTGGGTGCCAACGGATCTAAGTTCATGGCGCGTAGAGCCCTGGCCTTGCGCGCCTGGCGGGCTACACCCCCAGAGGTGGCAAGCTCAACAATGGCGGGGCGAAGAGGAATTCCAACGCGAGCGGCGGGATCTCGGGAGAAAGCTCCCACCATCAGCGCTCCACAACGACGCGCTAACTTATTTGCCAGCCCCATCTTTGCATTCGCCTCATGGGCAATGATTGGAATACCAAGACGTCGCGCCGCAAGATAGGCGGGGGCCGCTACATAGCCACCAAATCCGATTACTAAGTCTGATCCGCTGATTAGCGCCTCGGTCTGGTGAAGTGTTCTTCTAAACCGTGATGGCCAGCGCAGCATCTGCAGATTAGCACGACGAGGAAACGGCGTCTTCGAGATGAGGTGCAGTGGGAAATCCGCTGCAGGAACGAGTCTCATCTCCACGCCCTCATCAGTTCCTAAAAAATGTGAAGAGATATCCGAATGATTTTCGCGCAGCCATCTCGCGACTGCCAGTGCCGGTTCTACATGGCCCGATGTCCCTGCGCCCGCGAAAAATATTTTTACCACAGCTATGACCTCTTGCGAGCGTTAATTGCACTACGCAATCGTGGATCCCGCCGCGCGACATTAAGAACATAGCCCACCCCTAAAAAATTAGCGATGAGTGAGGAGCCGCCGTAACTAATGAAGGGCAATGTAACTCCGACAACGGGCAAGACTCCGACAACCGAACCAATATTTATGATGACCTGCATCATTAACCATCCGCCAACGCCTGCGCAGGCGTAGCGCGAAAAGAGTTCACGGGACTGCATCGCTGTTCTAAAGATCCCATAAATTAAAGCGGCATACAGAATCAGAACGGCAAGTGTCCCAAGAAGACCCAGCTCTTCGCCGATGACCGCGAAGATGAAATCTGTGTGCGCCTCCGAGAGATTGCCCCACTTTTGTCGACTCGCGCCCAATCCAACTCCGAAGAGACCCCCGCTTGCCAATCCCATCACAGCGTGCGCGGGTTGCCAACCGGCAAGCTTGTAGACCGATGGTGCAAAAGGATTAATTACTGCTGCAAAGCGGTGAAGGCGGTATGGCGCAATCGCCACCATTCCCACGACTCCTGCGAGAGCGAGCCCTCCCATCACAAGGAAGTGGCGTATCGGTAGACCGCTCACAAAGAGCATCGTCGCAACGATTCCCAGAACAATGACGGTCGTTCCTAAATCGCCACCTTTGAGGATCAAGATTACAAGTGGAAGCGTTCCAGAGAAGACAAACCCAATGTGGCGCAGCGCAGAGCGATCCTCAACTGTCTCATCAAACTTACGGAGTTGCCCCGCACACCAAAGAATGAGACCCAACTTGGCGAACTCAGAGGGTTGCATCGTGAAGGAACCGAAGTGAATCCAGTTGGTATTTCCATTGACGGTCAACTTCAACCCCGAAACAAGTGGAAGACAAAGAGCAAGGAAGGAGAGGAGGAATGAGTAACGCGTTATCTGCTCCCAAATACGAATCTTCCAGTGCGAAACGATGAGGAGCGCAACAATTGAAATCCCAAAGAAGAGAAGTTGCTTGAGGAAGATTGAATAGGTAGAGCCCGATTGTTGTAACGAGACGACGCTGGAGGCAGAGAGCACCATAACGATGCCTAACCCGGAGAGAAATGCGAGTGCACCCAAAATCAAATAGTAGGGAGCGTCTGGGCGCTGCAGATAATTGGAGTACCTTTGGCGGCGCGTGGGGGGCTTTATGCTCACCTTCCCACCAACTCCCGCACGGCGGCACCGAACTTCTCACCGCGATCGGCATAGTCCTTAAATTGATCCATAGAGGCGCAAGCTGGTGCAAGCAGAACGGTGTCACCACTCACCGCAAGTTCTTTTGCTCGTGCGACTACATCTCGCATCAAATCTGCGGAATCGCCGTTGAAGGGCAGGATAAAATATGGGATTTGCGGAGCGTGCTTAGAGAGGGCAGTGGCTATAAGAGTGGCATCCTGACCGATGAGGAGTGCGGCCTTGAGGCGAGGTGCACAACGTTGGATGAGCGGCCCCATCGCAGCTCCCTTCGCCAGTCCGCCGGCGATCCATATCGATGAGATATGCGAGAGAAGCGCCGCCGCGGCCGCGTGGGGATTGGTCGCTTTGGAGTCGTTAACCCAGGAGATTCCATCTCGCTCCAACACGAGCTCCAGGCGATGGCGATCAAGAGTGAAATTCTTGAGACCGGCTCTTATTTCATCGTGAGTGATGCCGATCGCCAGGGCAAGACCTGCCGCGGCCATCGCATTGGAAACATTATGGGGAACGGTCGGATGAATATCAGAGAGCTCCGCGAAATCAACCGCCTGCGTTGGATCAGAAGTGAAGGCGCGGTCTATAAGCAGGTTCTCAACGACTCCCAGCTCCCCCGCTTCTGGAGTAGTCAAAAAGTAGAAGATCTTGCGCCCAGAGAAAGATGTGGAGCGCAGAACGCTCTCGCTATCTTCACCGTTGATGATTGCGATCGCGCTGGCATCCAACAACTTCAATTTCGAGAGTGCATATTGCTCAAAGGAGCCATGCCAATCTATGTGGTCAGGAGCAATATTTAAGAGCGCGGCCGCTTCGTAACGGGGACGATCGCTCCACTCCAATTGAAATGAGGAGAGTTCAAGTGCAAGAAAGTCATAGCTCTCCCCCGAACCTAAGACAGAGATAACGGGTTGGCCCAAATTGCCGCAGGCAACTCCAGTTTTGGTGCTGTGATCAAAGATCGACTGCACCATCTGAATCGTGGTGGTCTTTCCGTTTGTACCCGTTAGGGCGATCCACTTTTGATCAGGGCTAATCTCCTCCTTCACCTGCCAAGAAAAATCTAATTCGCTTATGAGCTCACACCCTGATTCACGCAGCGTATGGATGACAGGGTGATCTCGGCGCCATCCAGGAGAGATAATCGCGAGATCATATTTTGCCTCTACATTTCGCAGCGCACCTGAAGCTCTTTCATCGAAGAGATCCGCAAAAATCCCGCGAGCACTCAAGAAATCGCGAACCGCACTGCCAGTCACCCCCGCGCCAACAATGGCAAGTTTTTTGGTGAGTAAGGAGGCGAGGAAGGACATCTACGCCCCTACCCACTGTGCATAGAAGAGTCCGAGACCTGCGGCAACGCTCAAACCTGCGATGATCCAGAACCGAATGACAATCGTAACCTCGGCCCAGCCGAGAAGTTCGAAGTGGTGTTGCAGCGGGGCCATGCGAAAGACTCGCTTACCGCCTGAGAATTTAAAGTATCCCGTCTGAATGATCACCGACATGGTGATAATGACGAAGAGACCACCTAGCACAGCGAGGAGCATCTCGATGCGTAAAGTGATCGCAAGTCCCGCGAGCGCACCACCAAGTGCTAGCGAGCCGACATCTCCCATAAAGATTCGAGCGGGAGAGGTATTCCACCAGAGAAATCCCGCACAAGAGCCTGCAAAGGCGGCGGCCAGCACCGCGAGATCGAGCGGATCGCGAACGTAGTAGCACTTCGATGTTAGAACTTGGGCACCAACAAGCCCACAACTCTGGCGAAACTCCCAAACTCCAATCAAGACGAAGGCGAGCAAGGTCATGATGGAAGTTCCGCTTGCCAACCCATCAAGGCCATCAGTGAGATTTACTCCGTTACTCGTGCCGAGAACGAGAAAGACCACCCAGATGATGACAAGAACGGTTCCAAGTGCGAGAGAGGTGTCGCGAACGGTAGAGAGATGAAATGAGATCGGGGTCAACTTGAATCTGTCGCGAAAGTGCAGACCGGTGAAGGCAAAGGCGCTTGCTACCAGGGCCTGTCCAGCGAGTTTCTGCTTACCGCGCAACCCAAGGGAGCGCTGCTTCACAATTTTGAGCCAGTCATCCAGCAAGCCAACTGCTCCGAGTCCAAGCACCAGACCAATTACTAGAAGCGCCGAAGCGCTGATACGTACTCCATTAATAAGATGCGAAGCAAAGTAGGCCACGACCGCTGAGATAATGAGCACAACGCCACCCATTGTGGGCGTTCCGCGCTTCACGTGATGAGTTGTTGGACCGTCATCACGAATATTCTGTCCGTACCCACGCTTTGCCAAGAAACGGATAAAGATCGGGGTGAGCAAGAAGCTCAGCAGAGTTGCACTCGTTCCTGCTACCAGAATCTCCTTCACTCTTGCTCCACCTGCCACTTCGCCAATAATTTCTCAGCGAGCTCATCCAAATGCTCTGCACGAGAGGCCTTCACGAGAAGTACATCGCCCCGCTGGATATGCGCGAGGGCCTCTAGCGCCTCTTCCTGAGTGAGGAAGTAATGAGTGAGCATCTCATCTCCATCTGCGGGGTCAAGGTGAAGTCCATCGAGGTAAAGCTCTGTTCCAACAGCTACCAAGTGATCGACCCCCAATTCAGATGCGAGTCTGCCAATCTGCAGGTGCTCTTCGCGCTCTGACTCGCCGAGCTCATGCATCTTCCCCAGGATCGCCCATGAGGATCCGCCGCGCTCCTGCGTAAGAAGGACGAGTGTGCGAAGTGCCGCCTGCACGCTCTCGGGATTTGCGTTGTAGGAATCATTGATGATGAGGAGTTCATCCACATCATGGAGCTCCATTCGCCATTTGCTACGCGGTTCTGCCGTCGAGAGCGCAGCCGCCACTGATTCAATTGAGATTCCTACCTCGAGCGCAGTTGCCGCAGCAGCCAAAGCATTCGCGACTTGATGCGCCCCGAGAAGTCGAAGTGCAACAGGGGCCCGACCAGAGACGCTCACGAGATCGAAGTGGGCCAACCCCTCGCGAAATTCCAAATCGGCGGCGCGCACATCACAGCTGCTCTTCTCGCCGAAGATGATTCGCTTTCGCGAACTACCTTCTCCCATCAAAGGTGTAAGAGCATCGTAACTCCCGAGAATCGCCACGCCGTGCTCAGGAAGCGAGTTAATTAGTTCAGATTTGGTGCGTGCAATTGCCTCGCGACTTCCAAATTCTCCAAGATGAGCCGTCCCGACCACAAGCACGATACCAATATGGGGCTTGGCGATCTTGCAGAGATTAGTGATATCCCCCATGTGGCGCGCACCCATCTCCACGACGCAGAACTGCGTGAGCTCAGTACAGTGCAAGATAGTGAGTGGAACACCGATCTCATTATTAAAGGAGCCACTAGGTACCACGCACTCGCCGCGAATCGAGAGTATGTGACCCAACAAATCTTTCGTAGTGGTCTTCCCATGTGAACCAGTGATTCCTATAAAGGTGCAGTGCGTCATCCGCGCGCGTACGACCTCTGCTAGCGTCGCAAGAGCTTCTCCTGCATTCGCAACCACGAATGATGGAATCCCAAGATTGACGGTTGTTATCGCAAAGCGCGCGCCTTTGGCGATCGCTTCTTTAGCATAGTTATTTCCATCTACCCGCTCTCCAGGCAACGCAACAAAGAATGACCCGAGGGATATTTTTCGGGAATCAATCTCTGGATATTCTGAAATAACCGCGGCTGGGTCAAGATCAATGATCTCTGCATTAATAATTTGTGCAATCTCTGCGACCGTTAACCGGATCATGACAACTCCTCGATCGCTCGGGCTAACTCAATGCGATCATCGAAGGGATATTTAATACCTTTGATATCTTGACCACGTTCATGCCCCTTTCCAAGAACAATAACGCAATCTCCTGGAGCGGCGTTCAGAACCGCAATTGCGATCGCGCTGCGTCGATCAGCTTCAATTATCTGCTCGGCAGAGTCAACCCCGCCCACCATTTCGCGCAAGATCTGCAGCGCATCTTCGCTTCGAGGGTTATCCGAGGTGAAGATAGCGATATCTGATCCCTCGCGCAGCGCCTCTCCCATGATGGGGCGCTTTGTCTTGTCGCGATCTCCGCCACAACCCAAAAGGGCTATGAGGCGCCCAGTTGTCAGCGAACGGGCCGTAGCAAGAGCGCGGCGAACTGCATCGGGTGTGTGTGCATAATCCACAAGGGCTAAGAACTTCTGCCCCACATCAACCGGCTCCAGGCGGCCAACAGGCGCAGTCAACTTTCGCATGTAGGACGCGAGAGCGATTGGATCGACTCCACTCTCCACCGCCAGTGCGATAGCGAGCAGAGCATTATCAAGATTGTGCAGCCCGAGGAGCGGCAGATAACCCTCGATTAAGATTCCCCCCGTACCTCGGATTGCAACCTCATAGCCGACCGCAGGATGCAGGGCTCTGTAGCTTTGATAGTGCCAATCCGCCTTGATGTCGCTTCGTGAAACTGTCAGGGTTGGAATACTGGCTTCATCCCATAGGCGCAGGCCAAAGGGGTTATCGATATTCACCACTGCTCGATCGGCAAATTCATGGCTGAAGAGTTGAGCCTTTGCCTGGAAGTAACTTTCCATATCACCATGGAAGTCCAAGTGGTCTTGTGTCAAATTTGTAAAACCAACGACGGCGAAGTGAGCACCAGAGACGCGTCGCATCGAGAGGGAATGGCTACTGACCTCCATCACCAGGTTGCGCACGTGTTGCTCTCGCATCGTTGCAACAATTGCTTGTAAATCTGTTCCCTCTGGAGTCGTAAAGCTCGTGCCAAATTCTTCGCCAGCGATGGTAATTCCGATGGTGCCAATAACTCCCGTGGAGCGGCCATCTAGTTGCCAGATCTGATCAACTAACGAGGCAGTGGTTGTCTTTCCATTTGTTCCGGTGATTCCAATGGCACCTACCGCGGAGAAGGGATTGCGATAGAACCAAGCAGCGATTGCCCCCACCCAGCTCCGCGGATTGTTTACCACTACCACGGGAATTGAGCTCTCGATAAGAAGAGCGCCTACGGCATCAGTCAAAATTGCTACGGCCCCGCGAGCTGCGACCGCATCGCTAAATGTCGCACCATGCACCTTCGCGCCGGGTAGAGCTATGAAGAGATCACCGGTGCTCACTACTCGCGAATCTAGAGTGAGTCCAGTGAAGGAGAATTCTGAGGAACTCTCTGGCAGACCGATAAAGGCGCAGAGTTGCGAAGAGCTCTTGGAAAATCCCAGAGCGGGAACTAGTTGTGAGCGATCGATACTCATGGCTTTGGCGCCGCCAGAGGCGCTTTTTGCTGCGCGAGGATAAGTGCGGCCTGCGTAAGTGGATAGGCGGATTGAAGAGTGAGCACAGGTTGCACCTGCTTGGTCTGCAAGACAAAACTCATTACCTTTTTAAATACTGGAGCTGCAATCTCACCTCCAAAGTGCTGACCTTGTGGATTTTGAATTACCACGCTCACCACATATTTAGGTGCTGCCGCTGGCGCCATTCCGATAAAGGAGGCGGTGTAACCGCGATAGCAACCGCAACGGGCATCTGAACGCATCGCAGTACCAGTCTTGCCGGCGACTTGATAACCTGGAATTTGCGCGGCAGGTGCCGTACCTTCGTTGGAGACGACGCCCTCCAACATGGTTCTAATCTCCTGCGCAGTAGCGGCGCTTATCACTTGAACCTGAGTCGATGGCTTCGAAGGGGTGTAGGTGCCGCTGGAATCGACAGTTCCCGCCACTACATTTGGGGTAACTCGAACTCCATTGTTCGCAATTGTCGCAAAGACATCTGTTGCTTGCATGGCCGTGACCGAGTAGCCCTGGCCGAATGCAATTGTTGGTGGCGATGAGGAAGACCACGCTGAGACCGGGTGCAGGATTCCCGCAGATTCTCCAGGGAGATTTGAGCCGGTGTTCTGCCCAATTCCAAATTTCTGCAGGTACGAATAGAAAGTGTCATTGCCAATTGCAGCGCCAATTTGAATCGCGCCAATATTGCTAGAGACCGCTAAAACACCGGCTGTCGTCAAATGCTCAGTGCTATGTCGCTTGTCGTCGTGGAAGACTCTTCCACCCGCCTTAAGCGTATTTGGGATCGTGTAGACGGTTGTCGGAGTGGTAGTTCCTTGCTCGAGCGCGGCAGCAACTGTAATTACCTTTCCAGTTGAACCAGGTTCATACACATCTTGCACTGCGGGATTGCGAATTTCATCAAGGGTAATGAGCTGGCGCTTGGCAGGATCAAAAGACGGAGCACTTGCCTGCGCCAAAATCGCCCCAGTCTTAGGATCCATGACGATTATCGTTCCAGAGAGCGCCTTGGAACTCTTCACCGCGGTTGAAATTGCATCTTGCGCCACCCACTGAATATCTCGCTCAATTGTGAGTTGTACATTTGTTCCAGGCTTTGCCGGAGTCGTAAATTGCTGCGAACCGGGAATGATGGCGCCATTTCCATTGACATAGTCGTACTCGCCGTTGGAGCCAGTAAGCAAGTTATTCATGCTCGCTTCAATCCCCGCGGCACCTTGATTGGCCGCATTTGTCAACCCAACGAGTGAGGCCGCGAGAGCACCTGTCGGATAATTTCTGGAGTAGGCGTTCTCGCTAAAAAATCCCACAAGTCGTTTGGCAAGGCCTCCCCGCGTTGCCTCCACCTTCACGTTGTAACTCTCTAACGCACTTTGCAGGTTGTCCCAGACAATCGGGGCAACACCATTTTTTATTACCTGATAGCGCTTGGTACCGGTTAAAAGAGTCTGCAGATCAGCAACTGGCATCTCGAGTGCCACCGCAGTTATCTGCGCGGTGACTGCTGGATCAGTAATCATCGTCTGATCGACGATAATGTTCTTTGCCGCTTCGCTGCGCGCTAAGACAATTCCATTGACGTCGGTGATAGTGCCGCGGGGTGCGAGCCAGGTGGACTTATTAACCATTTCGTGGGCGGCACGCTTTGAATACCCACTGGCTTGCACAGCCTGTACATCGACGAGTCGCATGCCAAAGATGAGGAAGATAAAGAGAAAGCCCGCGACGAGATAGCGAATGCGCTTGCCGAAGGCCTCCTGCGAGATCATCTGGAAATTCGCTCTGCGTTATTAGCAGTGTTGATGTCAAGGAAGTTGATACTCGCCTGTGGAACCATTCCTAACTTTGTGGCGCTCTTCGCCAAGTTTTCGGGAGAGGAGAATGTCGCTACCTGATTCAGAACCGCATCGCGTTGGTCGTTAACGGCGGCCAGATGTAGTTTCATATTCTCTAAGGTGAATGCCCCTGAGGTGAGAGCGGTATTAACGCTGAGTAGGAGAAGAAGCCCAGCGGTAAATACTCCAATGAGAAAGGCAATGAAGGCGCGGTTGCTGACCTCCTCGCTATTGTCGACCGTCAAATCGGGTACGAGTCGCAAAGCAGCACGAGTCAGCTCGGCGAGCTCGCGAACGCGAGAACGCTGCGGTAGAGGAAGAGCGAAATCCTCTAACTGTGCGATCGCCATCACGCCGCCAACCGTTCTACTGCACGCAGTCGCATAGATTGAGCGCGCGGATTAAGAACGATCTCAGCATTACTGGCCGACTCACTCCCCCGCACTACAAGGGAGTATTTTGCAGCGCTTCCAGGGAGATCAATCGGCAATCCCCGAGGGCTCTTCGATTCCGTTACGGCGGTTAAAGCGCTCTTTACAATCTTATCTTCAAGAGATTGGTAAGCCATGACTACTAATCGACCGCGTACTTGAAGGGCGGCGAGTGCATCCGGAATGGCGCGTTCAAGTATTGAAAGCTCCTCATTGACCTCAATACGCAACGCTTGAAAAGTCCGCTTTGCGGGATTGCCCCCAGTGCGACGTGCAGCAGCAGGTATCGCGTTCTTCACCAGTTCGGCTAGATCTTTCGTTGTCTTTAGCGTGCCTGCGGTACGGGCCTCAATAATAAAATCAGCGATGCGAGGTGCAAATTTCTCCTCTCCATAATTTCGCAGAATTCGCACCAGTGCACCGTGTTGGTAGGTCTGCAGAACTTGAAGAGCCGTTAATCCAGTGCTCTGATCCATGCGCATATCTAGTGGTGCGTCATAGGAGTAAGCGAATCCACGTTCTCCAGCGTCGAGTTGCATCGAGGAAACACCAAGGTCAAAAAGCACACCTGCAACACGGGAAATTTTATGTTCTCGAAGCACATCATCTATATGGTCGTATGTGGTGTGGGAAATTAAGAGACGATCGGTAAAGGGGGCAACATTCTCGCGCGCGATGGCGATGGCGCTCTCATCGCGATCAATACCGATAACGATCAATGCGGGGAATTTTGCGAGAAGTGCTCTCGCGTGTCCCCCAAGACCTAAAGTCGCATCGATGATATGAGTCGCGGCATCATTCTTGAGTGAGTATTCGATAGCAGGGGTAAGCAGCTCGATGCAACGCTCTAGCGCTACGGGTATATGTTGATGTGTCATCCGCTTCCCCTTTCTTCCTCGTTGTAAAGATTTAAAAATCAGTAGTGCTGTGCCGGTGGTTTCAACTTCTCTGACTAGGTCACCGCCGACCGACGGATCTTGGGGGAACGGCGCCGGGGAAGTGGCGCCGTTAATATGAAGTCGGCGATGGCCTAACCAGAGAAATCAGGTGCGGCCTAAAAGAGTCCGGGCAGCACCTCCGTTGAGATATCGGCGAAGCCCTTCTCGCGATCTGCGAGATAGGTGTTCCACGAAGTTGAATCCCAAATTTCTAACCGGGTGTTGGCACCGATAACGACGCACTCTTTTTCGAGCCCCGCGTAACTGCGTAGACCGCCGGGAATTGTGACCCGCCCCTGCTTATCTGGAGTTTCATCGTGAGCTCCCGCGAACATCACCCGCATGTAGTCGCGAGCGCCTTTTTCGGTAACCGGGGCTTGGCGCATCCGCTCCGTAATAGCGGTGAACTCCTCCATGGGAAAGACATAGAGGCAGCGCTCTTGACCCTTGGTAATGACGAGCCCTCTGGAGAGGTCATCTCGGAAGCGAGCGGGCAAGATCAGGCGACCCTTCTCATCGAGCTTTGGCTCGTGGGTCCCTAAGAACATCCTTATCCCCTTTTTCAACCACTTGCGCATCTTCAATTCCCCCGAATTGATGATGTTCCCCACTTTACTCCACTTTTCTCCTTTTTCAACCACCTATGCCCACTTTTACTCCCTCGCTCCCCACTTGCCGTCTAACCGGTCACAAAACTTCAAGGCTCCTCATGCGGCAATTGGCATCGCTGCCTAAAGGAGGTCGTTACCCTTGACCCTCTATGGGTAACGACGAAGTTCTAATAGAGGCAAAACAGCTGGTAAAGCGCTACGGTGACTTCACGGCGGTAGCTGGCATCAATTTCCAAGTCCGCAAAGGCGAAAGCTTCGGCTTTTTGG
>JANXZW010000024.1 GCA_025355305.1 Actinomycetes bacterium
AAGCGCACCCTCATAACTCTTTTAACAGCTGGCCTTCTCGCGGCATCGACACTCCCCTCCTTCGCAATGGGAAGTGGCAATCCTTATGAGGATGCCCAAGTTGGGTTGAATTATGTGGTCTACCAACCTAGCTGGACAGCGGGATTGGCATTTAAGACTTTTGGAATGCATAAGTGCGGCGTTGGGGATCTAGCCCTCAATGTGAATTACGCCAGCGGCAAGAAATCGATTTTTTTGACCGAGAGCTCAACCAAAAATATTTGTCCGATGATTATGATGCTCATTCGCGGTGCTACACGTACTGTGGTCAACAAACCGGGGGCAGGTAATTTATCTTCCACGCAAGTTGCTGTGATCAGCGTTGGTGTACCCCGCGCCCAACTCAACCAATTTTTCTCTCACCTCGTTCCTCGTTACACCGAACCTGGAAGCAAAGTTGTGGCACCAATCTTGGTGGATCCAACGGTTGTCACCAGCGCATCAGTTGCTCTCTCGAATGTCATCGTATTCACAGTCCCAGATCCAGATCAGTGGAGCGCAACAATCACTGATCCATCCATCGTCTCATTTCAGGCGGGCGGTAACCAAGGCACATATACGACTAACCCGGGTCTGAAACCGTTAAAGAAGGGCAGCACAATTGTGACCCTCAATCACAATGGGGTGAAGATTGCATTTAGCGTCACCGTTTATTAATTTTATTAATTAGGGAAGAATATTCACGGCGCGCGCAACAACTAGTCCGACTGTGATGAGCGAGGTTGCGCTCTGTACCATCATCAACATCTTCGCCCAACGCGTCAGCGGCATAACATCGGTGGGGCTAAATGCGCTGGCATTTGTATACGAGGTAAAAAGATAGTCAAAGTAAGTTGGGCTCCAATCCTGTGGCGAGAACTCGGAGTTGGTCATCTGAGGGAAGAGAAAATCTGGATAGGGATCAATCGCTTCGGCGCGCGCACCTGGACCACCGCGATCAAACTCCCAATACCAAAGGCTAAAGACGACCATATTGGTAAGCCAGATAGAGCCGCCAAAGGCCAGCAAACTGGCGGGGCTCTTGATGGTTCCGTCGATCAATTTCTGCAAGAGGTGAACTGCTGATGCGATATTGCTCGCCGTCATAACTCCCGTCAGTGCGATTCCAATCCACCAGGTTGATTTCTTATGACTGACGATCCGCCCCGGACTAATCGCAAAGAGGGCGAGCATGAGCACTCCTTCAAGGATGCAAATCTCAGGTTGACTCTTTAACGAGAGTGAGCGAGGCAATAGGTACTGAAGCACGATCACTACCGCAACAACGAAGGAGACCGGCCAACGATGTTCGCCGATATTGGGGCGGTGCCAATGGGGGACCTTGGGAAGGTGGAACTGTTGGTGGCTCATAGGGGCATCCTTTCAAGAGAGATGGAGCCTCACAACTAGCAATTTCGCCAGGGATACCCAAAACCTGTAACCTTATGGGCGAAGGTCCGCCCCCTTAGCTCAGTCGGTAGAGTGCTTCCATGGTAAGGAAGAGGTCATCGGTTCGATTCCGATAGGGGGCTCGAAAAGTACCCTTGGCGGGGTAGCTCAGCTTGGTAGAGCATGCGGCTCATAATCGCAGTGTCGCCGGTTCAAGTCCGGCCTCCGCTACCACTTTAAATGGATTTGAGCGTGATTTAGACGAATCTCTAGGGATGAAGTAGCCTTCACCTCTTAACATTCACGGTATTAAGTTTTATATAAAAAGGAGCACGACCATGGCAAGCAAGAGCGCGGATGTCCGCCCTAAGATCACTATGGCCTGTGTCGAGTGCAAAGAGCGTAACTACATCACGAAGAAGAACCGCCGTAACGACCCAGACCGCTTAGAGCTTAAGAAGTTCTGTCCACGTTGCAAGCTTTCAACGGTTCACCGCGAAACTCGTTAATTAATGCTTAACCCCGACCTCGTCGGGCGTACCTATGTGGGTGCGACTAGCACAACCATCTCCGCTGAAGCGATTGCTGCATTTGCGCGCGCTCTGGGGGAGACCGAAACTCATCTGGCACCGCCTTCCTTTGCCATCACGATCTCCCTCGCTGAATCTCAAGCACTCCTGATCGAATCGGGGTTGGATTGGAATCGAGTAGTCCACGGGGATCAGCGATTCCTGATCAACAAGCAATTAACGGCTGGTGTGCAGATCACCTGTAACTCCACTATCGAGAGCGCTCGCCTCTTAGCGGGAAATGAAATTGTCACCGTGCGCTCCGATCTTATGAGTGCAAATGAGGTCGCGGTTTCCAGCTGGTCAACGCTGGTGTTTCGCGCATGAGTGCATTCACAGTTGGTGAAGTGCTTCCGGAGAAGCGCTACATCATTAATCGAGCAGCTTTAGTGGCTTATGCCAACGCCAGCGGTGATCAAAACCCAATCCACCAAGATGAAGAGTTCGCCAAATCGGTTGGGCTAGAAAATGTCATCGCGCACGGAATGTACACAATGGGCCTGGTGGGTCAGTACGTCAGCAGCATTGCGGGAAGTAGTTCCAGGGTGCGCGAATTCTCCGCTCGCTTCACGAAGCCAGTCGTCGTTCCTGCGGATTTTGATGTGGAATTGATCGTAAACGCAACTGTCGTTGAAATAACGCAGGAGAATGCAAAATTGGAAATTACTGCAACATGTAATGAGGTCAAAGTCTTGGGAATGGCTAAAGCCATCATCTCTCTATGAGCGCTCCAGAAGAAGTTGTAGAACTAGCGAGGGCAAGGCTCGCCGCGCGCGCTTCAAAAGATTGGGCGCTGGCAGATAAACTGCGTAACAAAATTGCCGAACTGGGTTTTGAGGTTTTAGATGTCGCCGACGGTTTTGAATTCAAATTGAAATCTCCGTTTCCAATAGTTTCTCGTGTGGGAGATTTGCGGAAATTTACCGATAAGTCCTTTGAGAGCGCGATTGCAATCATTGCCGATAGTTACATCGAGGATCTCGTTACCGCGATCAGGTCGATCAAAGATTTCGCGCCAGAGAGTTGCGCAATCCTGGTTTTGATTACTGGCAAACCGGAGTTGCACGACCTGGCCGGTCAGCTAGATGGCCGTACCTTTATAGCCCAGATTCAAGAGGGCGTTGGGTGGGGTGAGGCAGCGAACGCTCTTCTCAAGTTTGCGCCTGCTCCCTACGTGATCGTTATGGATCCGTCGACTAGGTTATTGGGAGATGCCGTTACTCCTACCGTGGAAAAACTTGCAACTGGTGAGTGGGCCGCGGTCGGTTGGCACGGAGGTTTGGTAAACATAGACGATGAGTGGCGCAGCGTAGAAGATAAGGGCCCTGGTCCGGTCGATGTCCTCTTTAGTTATTTCATGGGGCTCAACCGCGAGAGCGCGATCGAAAGCGGCGGATTTAACATCCGAGCTCTCTACTACCGCAATGCCGATATGGAATTTTCGCTGCGGTTGCGCCAAGCGCGCGGAAACCTCTTGCAGATCGATCTCCCGCTGGAGCAAGCTCGCCACCACGGGTATTACGACAGCGATCCCGGCTATCGTGATGAGCAATCAAAGAAGAATTACGATCGAATTTTAGAGCGCTTCCGTGGTAAGAATGAGATCCTGGTAGAGCGCCGCTAGCCTTAACCCATGACCAACCTCTCAGAGCTCACCACCTTGCATGTGGGTGGGCCAGCCGCTGAGGTGATTCGAGTTAGAAGCGAAGAAGAATTAATCGCGGCAGTTGTTACTTGTGACGCGGCTGGAACTCCGCTCTTAATTATTGGTGGGGGCTCTAACCTTTTGGTGAGCGATGCAGGATTTGCCGGGACAGTGATCGTTGTGGAGACTCAAGGTAATTCATATGAAATCGACGCCTGCAGTGGTGGCATGCTTCAGGTCGCCGCCGGTACCGACTGGGATGAATTTGTAGCCTTCACACTGGAGAAGAAGTTAGCGAATTTGGAGTCGCTGAGCGGAATTCCCGGGACCGTCGGGGCAGCACCAATTCAAAATATCGGCGCTTACGGCCATGAAGTTTCAGAAGTTATCGCTCGCGTGCGAACCTACGACCGCCACGAGAGAGCCATTAAGACATTCACCGCCGTTCAATGCGAGTTCACCTATCGCGACTCGATCTTCAAGCGCTCAGGCGATCGATATGTGATTCTCGATGTGACTTTCCAATTGAGACGAGGCGAATTTTCTTTAGCCGTCAAGTACAAAGAGTTGGCTGATGTTCTTGGTGTTGATCTTAACGCGCGCGTATCAACCCTCGAACTTCGTGCTGCGGTGCTAGAGCTGCGCGCCAAGAAAGGCATGCTTTATGACAATGCCGTACAAAATTGGTCCGCTGGATCCTTCTTTGTAAATCCGATAATTTCTACCCAGCAAGCCGCCACACTGCCCGAGAGCGCACCTCGTTGGGCACAAGAAGATGGCACAGTCAAAGTACCAGCTGCCTGGTTGATGGAGAATTCCGGCGTCGTGAAGGGCGAAGGAATTAATGGCGCCGTGATTTCAGAGCGGCATGTCTTGGCCATCGCAAATGCTGGTGGTGCAACAAGTGAAGATATCCTCGCCTTGGCTAGAAGCGCACGGAGACGAGTGCAGGAAAGATTTGGAATCACGCTCACACCTGAAGTGCGTTTTGTAGGGGTTGAGCTTTAGATAGCTTCGGAGAGCAACTTCTTCACGCGCGCGATTCCTTCAACAATATCTGCATCACTGAGAGCGTAGGAGAAGCGCAGATAGCCCGATGGACCAAAGGCCTCACCTGGAACAGCAGCAACCTCAGCCTCGTCGAGGATCAGCGTTGCCAGTTCGGCAGATGTCTGTGGACGTTTCCCGCGAATTTCTTTTCCGAGCACACCCTTCACGGAAGGATAGACATAGAAAGCGCCGGTAGGAGTCGGACACACAACTCCGGGAATCTCATTTAATAGTCCCACAATCAACTTTCGTCGGCGATCAAAGGCGACTCCCATTTCGTAAACTGCGGTGAGATCACCTGTGAGTGCAGCAATCGCAGCGCGTTGCGAAACGTTAGAAACATTTGAAGAGAGGTGCGACTGCAGATTTGTAGCGGCCTTGATGACATCCTTTGGCCCGATCATCCAACCGACGCGCCACCCGGTCATTGCATAAGTCTTTGCAACTCCATTGAGAATGATGGTGCGATCTGCCATCTCAGGGACAACTACCGGGATGCTCGGCGCTGTTGCACCGTCATAAAGCAGGTGCTCATAAATTTCATCGGCAATAATCCAAATTCCATGTTCTAACGCCCATTCTCCAATCGCCTTGACCTGCCCATACGAGTAGACCGAACCCGTTGGATTTGAAGGGGAGCAGAATATAAGCGCCTTCGTCTTCTCGGTTCGAGCGGCCTCAAGTTGTGCGACGGTAACTAAGTAATTTTGCGTCTCGTCAGCGAAAACCTCAATAGAAACTCCACCAGCTAACTTGATGCACTCTGGGTAGGTCGTCCAATATGGGGAGGGAAGGATTACTTCATCACCGGGGTTGATGATTGTAGCAAAGGCTTGATAGACAGCTTGTTTGCCACCATTTGTGACAAGTACTTGGTCGGCGGTGATTGCATAATGGGAATCACGTTGCGTCTTGGCAACGATTGCTTCGCGAAGTTCTGGAAGGCCTGGCGTTGGTGTGTAGCGATGATTTGCCGCCTTGCCGGCGGCCTCAATCGCCGCTTGCACGATGTAATCAGGAGTAGGAAAATCTGGTTCTCCAGCGCCAAACCCGATCACTGGCTTGCCCGCAGCTTTAAGTGCCTTTGCCTTGGCATCAACGGCGAGAGTCGCTGACTCCGCGATAGCAGCAATACGTGTGGAGATTCGGGGCTTTTCTGCGCTCATGAAGGGAAGTATGCCAAAAAGGTTCTCCATCTGGTGGCCGCGCTCAGGTTCGGTTTTACTCTCAGCCCCGCTGGGCTCTACACTCCTCGTTCTGGCGCTTGCATTAGGTCACGATTAGTCGTGTCCGAACATCGCTCGAAGGGCAGTAGCTCAACTGGCCAGAGTTCCGGTCTCCAAAACCGGCGGTTGGGGGTTCAAGTCCCTCCTGCCCTGCAAGATTGGTCAACGTAATAGGAAAGGCAACACAAGTGGTCGACGAGAAGCACGAAGCTGAAGATGGCGCTGTTCGCACAGGCATCTTTGGTCGCATCAACCTGTTCTATCGCCAGGTTGTCGCCGAACTTCGCAAGGTTGTCTGGCCTACCCAGAAGCAACTGACAACATATACGGCTGTCGTCTTCGTATTCGTTGGTTTCATTATTGCGGTGGTCTCTATTCTCGACGTCGCTCTCACTAAAATTGTTTTCTGGATCTTCGGGTAGGGGCGCGATATGACCGTTGAAAATCCATTCTTTGAAGAGGTAGTTTTTGAATCGGTAGCACCTACTACCGTCGACGCATTTGAAGCGGCTCTTACGGCGACTCCAGTTGCAGAGCCCGCAGTCGAGGCCGAAATCGCATCTGAAGAGGTAGGCAACGATGATGCGCTCGCTGCAAATGATGAAGGTGTATCCGCTGAAGCAGCTGAAGAAGATGAGAATGATCCAAATGCAGAGTTCCGTCGCGCGCTGCGTACTGCTGCTGGCGACTGGTATGTGGTTCACTCCTATGCGGGTTACGAGAAAAAGGTAAAGGGCAACCTTGCCAACCGTGTCCAGGCACTCAACATGGAGGATTACATCTTCCAGGTGGAGGTTCCGGAAGAAGAAGTCACTGAAATCAAGAACGGGCAACGTAAGCAGGTTAAGCGCAATGTCTTCCCTGGGTACGTTTTAGTTCGTATGGATCTCACCGATGAGTCATGGTCATGTATTCGAAACACTCCTGGTGTTACAGGCTTTGTAGGCAATGCCCACCATCCTTCACCGCTTAGCCTGGAAGAGGTCGAAAATATCCTCGCACCGCGTCCAGCTAAGAAGGGCGAGAAGGCTGATATCAAGGTTGTTGACTTTGAAATTGGCGAGTCCGTCACGGTCATGGATGGCCCATTTGCCACCTTGCCTGCATCGATCTCCGAGATAATGCCAGAGCAGGCGAAGCTCAAGGTGCTTGTATCCATCTTCGGTCGTGAGACGCCCGTGGAGCTGGCCTTCCACCAAGTCCAGAAGCTTTAGTAGAGATTTAATTAAGAGATTTAACCCCAGTTAAAGAGAAAAAAAGGAAACCAAAAATGGCACCAAAGAAGAAGGTAACTGCACTTATTAAGTTGCAGATTCAGGCAGGCGCTGCCACACCAGCTCCACCAGTGGGTCCTGCCCTCGGTCAGCATGGTGTGAACATCATGGAGTTTGTTAAGCAATATAACGCTGAAACTGAGCCACAGAAGGGCCAGATCATCCCTGTAGAGATCACTGTCTACGAGGATCGTTCTTTCACCTTCATCACCAAGACCCCACCTGCATCACGTCTGATCTTGAAGGCTGCAGGAGTCGAAAAGGGTTCTGCGATCCCTCACAAGACCAAGGTCGCAAATATCACCAAGGCGCAAGCAGAAGAGATTGCGAAGATCAAGATGTCAGACCTCAATGCCAACGATGTCGCAGCAGCAACTCTGATCATCGAAGGAACAGCACGTTCTATGGGAATTACAGTTTCCAACTAATTCCAACTAATTCCAACTAATTCCGAGAGCACTAACTCTTGGAGGTAAGAGAAAGACAAACTGGGAAGTGGGAGGAGCTCGCTGCTCCGTCAAACCACAACTCCAAACAACTAGGGAGAAGAAATGAAGCGCAGTAAGAAATATGTAGAAGCAGCGGCCAAGGTCGATGCCAAGAACCTTTACTCACCACTCGCGGCTGTAAAGCTTGCGAAGGAGACAACTGTTACCAAGTACGACGCATCCGTTGAGGTTGCACTCGTTCTGGGCGTAGATCCTAAGAAGGCTGATCAGGCGATTCGCTCGACAGTTAACCTGCCACACGGAACCGGAAAGACCGCTCGCGTCTTGGTATTCGCCGGCGGAGAGCGCGCTGAAGAGGCCCGTGCGGCTGGCGCCGATATCGTCGGAGCAGATGAATTGATCGAAGAGGTTGCCAAGGGTCGCCTTGATTACGATGCTGTTGTCTCAACGCCAGAATTGATGGGCAAGGTGGGTCGCCTTGGAAAGGTACTTGGGCCACGCGGTCTCATGCCAAACCCAAAGACCGGAACCGTAACCACAAATGTGGCAAAGGCCGTCACAGATATCAAGGGCGGAAAGATCGAATTCCGAGTTGATAAGAATGCCAACCTGCACTTCCTGATTGGCAAGGTCTCATTCACCGCCGAGCAGCTCGCTGAGAACTACGCAGCGGCAATCGACGAGGTTATTCGCTCAAAGCCAAGTTCATCTAAGGGTCGCTTCCTGAAGAAGGCAGTTATTTCGACCACGATGGGACCTGGAATCCCGGTAGATACCTCCGTGGTTCGCGAGGGTGGACCAGCAATTCAATAATCGGCAGGTTTGCTGCTTTAACGCGCTAGTAATCAAGCAAGAATTAACTTAAGGGTAGGCGTTGATCAGGTGGGTTTGACCCACTGAGGATCGATGACCTACCCTTCGAGCATCACCAAAGACTGCAGGTCTCTGGTTAGCCCTTAACAGCTAGCTAGAAGTAAATCTCGCAAGAGAGCCCGCATAGGTACACACGAGACCTCGTGCGCACTTATGCGCCGGGGATTTTTTTATTTCCAAATAGAAAACCTTGGCGTGGTGAAGAGTAGAAAGGGAGCTAATGGCTCGTTCTGATAAAGAAACAGCTGTCGCAGAACTTACGGAAGATTTCCGTAGCGCAAGCGCAACTGTCCTCACTGAGTACCGCGGTCTAACCGTGGCCTCAATGAAGGAACTTCGCCGAACACTTGGTACCGATACTAAGTATTCTGTTGTGAAGAACACCCTCACCAAGATTGCTGCAAAGGCTGCTGGAGTAGATCTCTCTGATGATCTCCTCGTCGGCCCATCTGCAGTTGCTTTCATCAAGGGTGATCCAATCGATGCAGCAAAGAGTTTAAAGAACTTCCAGAAGGAGCACCCACTTCTTGTTATCAAGGGTGGCGTCTTTGACGGAAAGTCAGTCTCTACTGCAGAGATCATGAAGCTTGCAGATCTCGAGTCCCGTGAGGTGCTCCTGTCCAAGCTCGCTGGCGCGATGAAGGGCACAATGGCCAAGGCCGCACGTACCTTCGACGCACTGCGCATCAAGCTGGAAGAGGGCGCTCCTGCTGCCGCTCCCGTTGCTGATGTCCTTGCCGAAGCAGCACCTGCTGCTGATGCCACCGTCGAGATAACCGTCGAGACCCCTGTCATTGAAGCTGAGGCTCCAGTAGCCGAAGCAACAGAAACCCCAAGTGCTGAGGCGGTTTCTGCCTCGGCAGATTTCGTTGTTGAAGCAACCGAAACTCCAGCTGAATAAGAAAAGGAAAAATCATGGCTAAGTTGTCACAAGAAGATTTAATGTCACAATTCAAAGAGATGACCCTCGTTGAACTCTCAGATTTCGTCAAGGCATTTGAAGAGGAATTCGATGTAACCGCAGCAGCTCCAGTAGCAGCAGCGGGTGGCGGAGCAGTTGCAGCCGTCGCTGAGGTCCAAGATGAGTTCACGCTCGTTCTAGAGAGCGCTGGCTCACAGAAGATCGCAGTTATCAAGGAAGTTCGCGGAATCAATTCAAGCCTCGGCTTGAAGGAAGCGAAGGATCTTGTAGATGCGACTCCAACAGTTCTCATCGAAAAGGGCACCAAGGAAGCAGTAGACAAGGCAAAGGCAGCCCTCGAGGCCGCTGGCGCAACCGTCACAGTCAAGTAATTACGCTCAGGTTCCAGAAAAAGCGACCCGAAAGGGTCGCTTTTTTGCCTTTCCGGGGGCTTATAGCACGGATTGGACAGATTCAGGAGGGTTCGGTACCCTCTGTGTTCACCATTTTTCACAATCGTAGGGTTAGGCATATAGCGGCCGTAACCTTTCGATAGACCTGCTCGCAAGTCCCACGCATCTGGAGGAACATTGGCCGCGAAGTCGAAATCATTTGCCCCCGCACGTGTCTCATTTGCAAAGATCCGCGAACCCCTCGAAGTACCTAACCTGCTCTCGCTGCAACTAGATAGCGTTGACTGGCTACTAGGTAACGACCTGTGGCGTGGACGTTTGCAAGGGGTCGAGAAGACCGGTCGAGGTGAAGTCCCTAAGCAATCTGGTCTCGAGGAAATTTTCGAAGAGATCTCACCTATCGAAGATTTTCAGGGAAAGATGAGTTTGTCCTTCCGTGACCACCGCTTTGAGCCAGCGAAATACACAATCGCTGAGTGCAAGGACCGGGACATGACCTACAGCGCTCCATTGTTCGTGACCGCTGAATTTACTAATAATGAGAC
>JANXZW010000060.1 GCA_025355305.1 Actinomycetes bacterium
GAGCGCACACGATGCCGCTGATGCAGCATTCCTTGCCGCTACCACTGGATCCCCAACAACTGACCAGCTTGATGCCGCACTGAAGGCCTTCCATACCGCCTCCGCTGCTGCCGACTCAGCATATAAGGCAGCCGTGACTGCTCTCGGAGCAGGACCTGTGCGTCCAGTTCAACCAACACTCCCAGTGAAGCCAGTTGCACCTGTAAAGCCAACAGATCCAGTTAAGCCAGTTGCACCTGTAAAGGCAGGCAAGTAATTCCTTCCTAAATACAGAGGGGCATCCCAGTTCGCCAAGTATGGGAGGCCCCTCTTTTGGGCTGCCTACCTAAGAAAAATAAAAATATCCCATAACTAATAAAGGAATGCCCGAGTTGGTATCCAATTTCTTCACAGAATTAAAAGCTACTGTACAAAGTATCAATGGGTGAACCGGAAATTATTTGCTCTGAATAGGAAATTCGCTCGATAGCAGAGACGAGAGGATTTGAACCTCCGTGGCCTTTTAACGGACCTACCTTGTTAGCAGTGAGGCGCACTCGGCCGGGCTATGCGACGTCTCCAAGAGGCAGCGGAAAGTTAACGGTTTTTCGAGCCTCGGGCAACAACGTTCTTCAACTCTTCACCGGAGGCCAATAAGCGTATTTGTTCCTCGACCAAACGTTTTCCGCGTGGCTCAAATGCGGTGGAATCGCCGCCAACGTGAGGTGAGATGATGCAATTTCGAGCGCTCCAAAGTGGGTGTCCTACTGGCAATGGCTCTGGATCGCTCACATCTAAGCCCGCAAAGAGCCGACCGCTATTTAATTCCCGTACCAGCGCCTGAGTATCGATAATTGCCCCCCTGGACACATTGACAATTGTTGCACCATCTTTCATCAGACTCAGGCGACCTATATTAAACATATTTCTTGACTCATCATTTAATGGAAGTACTAAAAAAACTATGTCAGTAGTCGGTAAATATGTATCAAGTTCGGTGACTGAACGAACGCCACTGCCACCTGAACGTGAGTACATATTTATCTCAACTTGGTACGGAGTTAAGTACCGTTTAAGAGTGTGAGCAATTGAACCAGCGCCGATAATTGCAATATTGCTATCGTTGAAAGATGAATAACGTTTGTGATTCCATAACTCTGATTTTTGAGAGGTAGCAAAATCAGCGAAGCCACGACGGCTGGCTATCGCTAACCCAACCGCCAATTCCGCGGTGGAATCATCGTGCACCCCGCGCGCATTACAAAGAATTACTCCAGGAGTTAAGTATTCGATCGCATCATCAAATCCAGCGTTGGGCAGTTGAAGGTACTGCAAAGACTTCATGGCACGAGAAAATTCCAGCGCCCGCCTTCCACCCATATATGTCGGGACATAGAATGTTATAGAACTCAAATCATCACTTTCAAGTGAAGTGGTTACTGGTGACAGGCGAGTAAATCCTAGAGGAACTTTTAAGTCGTCCCATTGGCTCCAAATAACCTGTGTCACAACTTTATAAGCACTTTCCCTGATTCTTCCGAATTCTTTGCCATAGCAAAACCAGCTTTTGCATCAGTCAGGGAAAAGATGTGGGTAATTACTTGCTCTATGAAGGGGTTGTCCGCCAACATCGTAATAGCATCATCTATTTCGGCATTAAATCGGAAAGAGCCACGAAACTGCACTTCTTTACTTATTAACGACCCTAATGCAATCAGCTGATCCCCAGCTCCGAGCATGCCCACTTGGACCACGATCCCAGCTCGCCGAACCGCAACCAGGGCAGCGCTAATAGCTCGAGGGACCCCTGAACATTCGAGAACGACATCAAAAGTGTCCCCAGGAAGAGGGGATTCACTTACTTTTACAATCTCAGATGCTCCCAACGCCCAAGCCCTCGCGAGAGGTCCACTCAGGACATCAGCGGCTGTGACAGATGCGGCGCCTAGAAGCTTTGCCGCGATTATCGCTAGGAGACCAATGGGACCCGAGCCGGAGACCAAGACGCTTTTGCCAAGAACTCCACCAGCAACATTTATTGCGTGGAGTCCAACTGCTAATGGTTCACAGAGAGCAGCTCCTTGAAGTGAGAGTTCCTCAGGAATAACTCGCAACATCGAACGATCGACGACCATAAAATCACTCATCGCGCCCTGCGTATGAGGGGTAGTTGATGCGCTCCCTAAGTAACTGCCTTGTGGCCATAAATGAGGGCGATCGGCTATTCCTGGAAGGGAATTTCCAAAACGAGCTGGATGAATCGTGATACGCGTTCCGGTTGAAAACTGACCGTGTGGATCCAAATCAACTGTTCCGGATAATTCATGACCAGGAGTGAGAGGCTCTTTTACGACAAATACCCCGTTTGCACCTTCGAAATAGTAATGAAGGTCGGATCCACAAACACCGACATATGCAACCTTGATACGCACTTGACCTTCGTGCGGCTCTGGAATTTTAACTTCCTCTAAGGCCATTGCTAACTTTCCAGTTATCTTCAAAGATTTCATGGTGTCCTTACCTTATACGTCGTTCAATTTCGCGAATAATCGCGCTGTGGTCTAATTCGCCATCTCCGTGGTTTATCAACTCAACAAATAATTCCCGGACTATGCTCGTGACCGGCAGTTCAACTCCGATTTGTTCCGCGCTCTCCAGCGCAAAATTCAAATCCTTCAATTGAAATTTAGAGAAGCCGCCGGGAGTAAAATTTCCAGACTCAATCTTCTCTCGTTTTATTTGGAGAGCTTGCGAGTTTGCCAGTCCACCTGCCAAAATATCAAAGACTGCATGGGTATCTAACCCAAATTTTCGGGCTAAGGTAATTGCCTCACCTAGCGCGGTTAAGGTAATCGCAACAACAACTTGATTACAAGCCTTGGCAATCTGCCCAGAACCAACCGGCCCAAGCAGTCGGATCGTTTTGCCGATTGCCTCAAAGATTGGCAGCACCTCTTCAAAAACACTGGGATCCCCACCAACCATGATCGAGAGGGTGCCGTTTCGCGCTCCAATATCGCCACCACTCAAAGGTGCATCAATCGCGCGGATTCCCTTCTGCCTTAACTCCTGAACAAGTTCGATCATTGCGACTGGCGAGACCGTACCCATAACGACCAAAATTGAGCCTGAATGAAGCGCTGCTTCCAACCCTGCTCTCAAAACTTCGCGCACCTCTTTGATATCAGGGAGTACTGTCAAAATTACATCAGCCTTAACGTCTCTGAGTTGTTCTAAACGAATAGCTCCAGCAAGGACTGCCTTACCGATGGCAGGTTCACTGCGGTTCCATACCTCTGTCTGGATTCCTGCCTTTAGCAAATTTTCACAAATTGGTAATCCCATGACACCAAGTCCTATGACTGCGACCTCTGGAACTTTATTCATTTCTTATACCGGGCAAACTTACGAAGGAATTGTGGAGTATGTAATACCTCTTGGTTTACAACAAATTGTGGAATCTCTCCATCACTCATTTTCTTAATAGCTCCCAAGGCGCTCACTCCCATACCGAGAGCCAATTCATCAGTCCAAGCAATATTGTGCGGGGTTACAATGACGTTCTCCATCAGAAGAAGAGAATTACTTTTTTCCGGCGGCTCCGTCTCAAAAACATCTAACCCTGCACCCGCAATTACCCCTCCGTCTAAGGCTGAGATCAGCGCAGATTCTTCGACAATAGCTCCTCGAGAAATATTTACTAGTACGGCGCTAGCCTTCATTAACCCAATATTTGCAGAGTTAATAAGGTGATGAGTTTCTGGAGTGAGTGTTGCTAAAACGACGACAACATCGCTTCTTTCTAAAAGTTCTTCGAGCGAAACTAATGTCACTTGTTGTGGGTCGGCATCTATTTGTGTCTTCCAGGGATCAAAGGAAAGGCGTGTGCAATCAAATGGCGCAATGAGGCGGAAGAACTCTGTCCCTATATTTCCAAAACCAATCGTTCCAACAGTCTTTCCATTAAGTCCGCTGCCTAAACCATTGGTCAACCGTTCATCCCATGAATGGGATCGGGCTAAATTCTGCTTTGCGTGTAGACGATGCATCGTAGCCAATACAAGGGTTAGAGCGGCAGTTGCTACAGGCTTTTTAGATCCATCCGGAGTGATGGTCAATACAACCCCGGCCCGCGTGCATTCTGCTAAGTCAAGATTATCGTATCCAACGCCTAGGCGGGCGATGATCAATGGGGAATCCTCGGCAGGTCCGAATGAACCGGTAACGACTCCTGGTCCACCGAAGGCAATAGCTTCGTATCCCGCGACCATCTCCGGTGTGAAATTCTGTCCATGATTTGCCAGAAATTCCCATGGCAAAGGAGCAAGCGTATTGATTCCAATATCGCCCCAACTAAAACTCCCCTTTTGATTTGAAAGATCAGCGGATAATCCAATTCGAAATTGATTCAAAATATGGCAATCGGATTGACTGGTGAACCAGTACCTCGAGGAACATTCAGTGGAGAAACAACAATGGTGAAGGTCCATCGATTTGACTTCAAGCATTGCCGTGATAGGGATTCCAGCTGCAGATTATCTAGGAGAGGAATTCCTAGCGCTGGGAGGGCAAGCACGTGTATAGGTGAGTGCACTCCGTGTACTGGTGATGGTCGAACATCACTATCTCCATCAGCGCCAATCACGCTCACGCGGCGTTCCTTAAACAGCTCCATTACATCGAAATGAAATCCCGCTGAGAAATCAGATGGATCCCAGACACCAAGTTCAGCTCGCCGAGCGAAATGACCACTGCGAAGTAGCACGCAGTCACCGGTACCGATTGTGAAGCCGAATCTTTCTTCCATGGCGAGTACATCGATTTTACGAACGGCAGTTCCAGGTTCAATCCACTTCTTTCCCTCAAAAAGCGCGATATCCAGCATTACTCCACGGGTCACGATCGGCCCTAATTTGTCTACGGTCGCCCAGCCAGAACCAGTTGAAGTTATTTGCTCTGAGGCTTTTCTTCCACCAAAGAGTTGATCTTTGAAGACGATATGGGTCATTGCATCGAGGTGGCTAACTGCCTTGCCATGGTAATCAACGCCAAGGAAATCTTTAATACAGGCGGGTTGCTCGTCATCAGTATCACCCATCTCTGTCATGTAATGAAGTGCGGGTTTATGGTTGTCAGGTCCACTCACAGTGTTCCAAGCCAAAGCCATTGGAACAACAACTCCCTCTGCGGCGAGCGCAGTAGCTGAAATAACCACTTCAGGGGTAATGTAATTGAGTGCTCCGCGTTCGAGAGTCTCAGGAGAGAAATCACTCCATCTCTTCGTCGCATTAAAGAGCGTCTCAAATTCCTCAAATGAAATATGCGGACCGTTCGCTACTTCTTGTGCACCACCTGAAGACATAAAACCCTCTAGTTCTACTCTTGTTGACCAGAATTGAGCCTGGTAGCCTCAGACCTTAGCAGGGTGCTGCACAGCGTCCAGAGGGCTGGATACATTGATTCAAGGATTTGAAGAAGAACAGCAGCGCTCCTCACTCGTCCCGTCGGTCTCCAGGGCTGCCGCGATCTTGAATCTCCTAGGCGAGCATGGCGGATCCCTCGCTTCTAATGAGATTGCCCGCCAATTAGGAATTCCAAAATCTTCTACCGCGAATATCTGTTTTGAAATGGAAGCACTTGGCTTTCTAGTCCGCCGCGATAGTGGTTACCGACTAGGCCGTAAGTTGGTCGAGCTGGGTGGCCAATATTTAAGCGGTATCGATGCACTGCGAGAGTACTACGACTTATGCGCTAGCCTTCCAATTCTTTCGCGAGAATCCTCTAGGATCGCCATTCTGGATGGAACAGATGTTCTCTATCTTGGAAAGTATGAGGGACGGCAACAAATCCGACTGACCGCCAATATTGGAGACCGCTTTCCGGCGATCTGCACTGCGACTGGTAAAGCACTTATGGCTCTCTTGCCTTCTGGGGAAGCTGAAGAGCGCTACCGCGAAAAACCATCCGCCTTCGCACCGCTTACCAAGCGATCGATTCGCACCGTGGAACAACTCAGCAAGGACCTCAATGCGACCCGCGAGCGCGGATTTGCGATTGATAACGAGGAGACAACCCCCGGGGTAATCTGTTTTGCGATCGCGGTTTCGGGATTTCGAGGGGATACCTCTGCGGTTGCCGTATCGGCGACCGCACTAGTACAACGAGTGACGCCCGAATTTCGCCAATCGCTTCTGGTAGATCTCTTTGCTCTGGGCAAAGGGCTCTCTAACCCGCTGGCAAAAGTTGAGTCGCGCAAACAATAGAAAAGTAACAATTTGATAACGAACCTCATTATTGTCCAGTCTGCTGGACATTGACTAGCACTTTGCGTTGCATGAGGTTAACTTGCGACACCTATTAATCAAAAATTTTGCTTATCCAAAGGTGAGGAGTCACAGTAAGTGAACTCAGTTGCACCTACACCAGTTGTCACCCTCAATAACTTAAGCAAAAGATTTGGCGCTACACAAGCTCTCGATAACGTTAGTTTTAACATCAATAGTGGTGAAGTTCTCGCACTACTTGGTGCGAATGGTGCAGGGAAATCTACCATCATCAAGATCCTGGCCAAGATCTACTCAGCGAATTCCGGGACTATTGCGGGCACTAATAATCGCTCTCTAGATGATATTAAATTTGCATTTATCCATCAAGATTTAGGGCTCGTTGAATGGATGTCCGTTGCAGAATCCATCGCGCTAGGATCAAAATATCCAACAAAATATGGCTTTATCAATTGGCGGGGGGTTCGTCAACGGGCTACCGATTCACTCTTACGTGTCGCTCCACACATTGACCCAAAAGTTACCATCAAGCATTTATCGCGCGCAGATCGCTCACTGGTAGCAATCGCACGTGCCTTATATGACCATTCTGATGTATTAGTACTAGATGAACCGACAGCTAGTTTGCACGCGAGTGATTGTGAGAACCTCTTCGAAGTACTGCGGACACTACGCAACGAAAATACTGCGATCATCTATGTTTCTCATCGCCTAGATGAAATTTTTAAGGTGGCGGATCGAGTTGTTGTGCTTCGTGATGGAAAATTAGTTGAGGATGGCGAAATTAAATCTTTCTCTCCGGATTCTTTAGTCCGGGCTATCGTGGGAGGCGAAAGTCACTCCTTTGAACTTAGCGGGTTCGGCCACGGTGAACCTATTTTGAAAGTGTCAGAACTCTATGGACCAAATGTCATGCCGACCTCTTTTGAGGTACACAAGGGTGAAGTTCTGGGCTTAATCGGACTCAATGGCGCGGGTCAGCAGGAAGTTGGCAGAATGATCGCCGGCGCAATGGCGCGGTTTGGCGGGAAAATTTCATTGAATAACATGGAAATACACGGCAATGTTGAATCCTCAGTAGCCAACGGGATCTCATTGATCACCTCTTCCCGCCTTGAAGAGGGACTCTTCGCGGATATCACTGTTCGAGAAAACTTATTCCCCAACCTGCGAGTTCGCGGCTATGGATTTTTTCACCTAGTCAGCGTCCGCAAAGAACGCGTCGTGGCTTACCAAAAAGATGATGAATTTAATGTAAAGCCTCGGACGACAGAATTGGCCATTGCCACCCTTTCTGGCGGTAACCAACAGAAGGTTATTCTGGCTCGTTGGTTGAGTATACATCGTCATCTTATTGTTCTAGAGGAGCCAACTGCGGGAGTTGACGTCGGCGCTAAAAGTGAGATTTATCAGTTAATTCACAACGCGACCGAGAAGGGGCTTTCCATTCTCTTAGTTTCAACTGATTTCGAAGAGGTAAGTCTCATGGCTCACCGGGGACTTATTTTCTCTAACGGTGAAATCGTTAAGGAACTATTGCGTAAAGAGATAACCATTGAAAACTTAGTTACTTATGCCTCTAGAGCGAATGTGAGCGTGTGAAAATGGCCAAGAACATCAAGTCAGAATCAAGTTTGGCCCTGCGCTTGGGTACGTGGGGACTACCAATTCTTGCCGTTATTCTCTTTATTATTTTCTCCATAGTCCTACCAAACTCGTACCCCACCTTCTCCAATCTCCAAGGAATTCTCTCCAACCAATCAATCCCCGCAATTTTGGCACTAGGTGCCATGATTCCTATCGTCACCGGAAACTTCGATCTATCAATGGGCTACGGGGTTGGGCTAGCTCACGTTGTAGTGATGTGGTTCTTGGCATACAAACATATTGGCTGGATCTGGATCTGCTTGCTCGTTGTGGTGGGCGGCGCTCTTGTCGGATTGATCAACGGACTTCTCGTTGAGTTTGCACAGATCGATTCTTTTATAGCAACCTTAGGAACGGGAAGCGTTCTATACGCCTTCAGTGGCTGGATCACTGGTGGCGGTCGCATCGTGCCACCATTTAAGGGACTGCCAACGAGTTTCACCAACATCTTTGACTACCATGTTTTTGGATTGCCGATGGGTTTTTATTATGTAATCCTGCTAGTAGTGGGGCTCGGCCTAATCCTAGAACTACTCCCTGCGGGCCGCGCGCTTTACGTAATTGGTTCCAATCCGCGCGCTGCAGAACTTGTTGGCGTTCCAAAGCGCCGCTACACAATTTATTCATTCGTAGCAGCATCAGCCATCACCGGTTTTGCTGGTTGCTTACTTGCTGCGCAACAGCAAATAGGTAACCCAAGTCTCGGTTCCGAGTATCTACTGCCAGCCTTCGTTGGCGCACTACTTGGATCAACAACTATTCGATTAGGAAGAGCCAATGCGATGGGGACATTTGTCGCGGTCGCAATTCTTGCAATCGGAGTATCTGGAATCCAGCAACTAGGGGCTTCATTCTGGGTAACACCTCTCTTCAACGGTTTAACACTGTTAGCCGCTGTTGGTCTCGCTGGATATTCATCAAGACGACGCTTAAAAGCGGGAGCAGAGGCTTCACGACAAAGTATGGAAAACAAACCAACTAACTAAGGAGAAAGATGAAAAAAGCTCAGAAAGGCGTCCTTGTAACCACTGCGATCATCGCATTGATTACAAGTTCCACCATCGCAGTTGATACCTCTAGCGCAAATGCCGCTGGAGTTTGTACTGCGGCTCTCGCTAAGGCCGACGCTGCAGTGAAGCTTGCTGTTAACTCAGCCGCTCCTTGGACTGGTCCTAAGACTGGTCCTACTGCCGCAACCGGTAAGACTATTTTCTATGTTGCTCAAACCATGACCAACGGTGGCGTTGCAGGTGCCGAAGCTGGTGTGGCCGAAGCTGCAAAAGCAATTGGTTGGACTGTAAAGGTGCTTGACGGCCAAGGAACTCAGCAAGGTATGAATCAAGCTGTGAATCAGGCGGTTACCTTGCATGCGGATGGAATCGTTATTGGTGGGTTTGACCCGGCCACAACAAGTGACGCGATCAAAGCAGCTAACGCAGCTAACATTCCAGTAATTGGTTGGCACGCTGAAGCCACAGCGGGCCCACAACCTCAAGCTGGGCTCTTCTCAAACGTAACAACCTTGCGTAAGACCGTCTCTCAAATCAGCGCAGACTGGGCAATCTCAGATTCTCACGGTACGGGCGGAGTTGTTGTCTTCTCTGACTTTTCAATCCCGTTCGCCAAAGGTAAATCTGATGAAATCGTTGCAGAGTTGAAGACCTGTTCTTCAATGAAGCTGCTTAAGTATGACAATATTCCAATCGGAAACAGCACATCTACCTTGATGCAGTCTGAAACAGCTGCTCTGCTTGCTAAGTTCGGTGCGAAATGGACTCAGTCAATCTCAATCAACGGCAGTTTGTATGTAACACCGATTGCCACCGCTCTACGCGCAGCTGGCAAGAAGGGCACAAACTTCCCACATAACGTTGGGGCGGGCGATGGATCAACTGATGAGTACTCACGCATTGCTGGTGGTCAATACCAGTCAGTAACAGTTCCAGAACCTCTTACTCAAGAGGGATGGCAAATCGTTGATGAATTCAACCGTGCATTCAACAAGGTAGCTGCAAGTGGATATGTCCCCGCAACTCACTTGGTGAACAAGGCAAACATCGGTTCAGCAACAACATGGGATCCGCAAAATGGATACCGTGATATCTACAAGAAGATCTGGGCAGTTAAGTAGTCGATACTAAACAACCTGCAAACACACGGTCAGAGTAAACTCTGACCGTGTGTGCTTTTAACGGCATCGCGATCTGGGGGAAGTTTTTATGAAGGCGCTAGTGAAGAGTGCAAAGGGTCCCGGACATGTTCAATTAAAAAGTGACCATCCAAAGCCTCAAGTCAAACCGAATTGGGTCTTAATCGAAGTTGCCGCATGTGGAATCTGCGGAACTGATATTCATATTTTGGAAGATAATCATAAGAATTGGCCACCCGTAGTCTTGGGGCACGAATACACCGGGCGCATCGTTGAAGTAGGTATTGATTGCGGAGAATGGGCGGTCGGAGACCGCGTCGTGTGCGAGCAACATACTCTTGCGTGTATGACGTGCGATGCCTGTCGTCGTGGGGCGATCCATCTTTGCCCAATTAAGCGCAGCCCTGGCTGGGGAATCGACGGAGCTTTCGCAGAATTTGTACTGTTGCCAGCAAATCTCCTTCATAAGGTTCCAGATGGGGTCACATACAAGATGGCAACAGTCACTGAGCCAACCGCCATTTGTGTGACCGGGCTGGATCGAGTTTCTCTGCAAATTGGTGAGAGAGTGCTCGTCGTTGGACCTGGCCCAATCGGGTTGATATCAGCGATGTTGGCACAAGCCGCGGGTGCTAGTGAAGTTCTTCTCGCGGGACGTCCCAGCAGTCATGCAAGGCTAAAGCTTGCTGAAGCATTAGGGATCAAGACATATCTCCTAGAAGATTTCATGACCGCCAGCACGGACCTCGCCGATCGTTTTGATCTTACAATTGACTCAACGGGGGCTGGCGATGCCTTATCCCTTTGCGCAACATCTGCCCGCCGACTTGGCCGTATATTAGAACTTGGGCTAGCAAATACTCCTGCGGTTAACTTCGCCATTAACGCTGCAACAACTAAATCTCTGACCATTTACACCTCTTTATCCTCCGAGTATTCGAGTTGGGATCGTGCCTTAGCTTTTATGGCATCTGGGAAATTCAATCCTGCAGTTCTGACCTCAATTTACTCTCTCGATGATTGGGAAAGTGCTTTTAAAGATGTAGAGAACAGGAAAGTAATCAAGGCAGTGATCACCCCACAACCTTTTTCAGTCCTTGATCAAGAAAAATGACACTCCAAAAAATCATCTTGATCGGCTCCATGGGGGCAGGGAAGACAACGCTCGGAGAGATTATCGCTAAACGGGTAGGTTGGCCCTATTTCGATAATGACACGGAGATTCAAACTCTGAACCATTTGAGTGCGCATGAGCTATCGACAATGCCAGTTCCCGAACTCCATAGGTTGGAGGGTGAGTATTTAGCCTGGGTTATTCAGCGCTCTACCTCTTTCATATCAGGGGCTGCAGCTTCAGTGATTGACTACCCAACGAGTCTGGAACTTTTGAAACGCGCTACATCTGTCTATTTAAGATTGCCTCCCGAAGAATTATTAAGGCGAGCAGGAAGTTCGGGAATTGGTCGACAAGGACTATTAGGAAACGCTAAAGAAGTGATCATGGAGCGTTACAACCGGCGGGACCCGCTTTACAGGTCTGTCGCGCAAATCACCATAGAACTCGGCGAGAGTCCAGAGGCAGATGCTCAGGAAATCATCAAAAGGCTGGATCTGTAACTTCTAACGCAGGCAGGTACGACTCATCTCACGAGTACGAGCAGTAATCTTTTTTCTATAATATTGCTGCCCTCAAGAACATGAAGTTATTTTCTCTGGGCGTTCGGCGGCTGGCTTTGGCTCATTGAAGCTATCTAAATTTGACCGGCAACTACTCATATTGGAGGGTCGGTCAAACTTTTTAATTCATCTCTCTAGGGATCAGGAGCATAAACAATGAGACGATATGCAAATTAGATCGTTGAATTATCAATAACGAAGCGGTAGCGCACATCGCTCGCTACAACTCTGTCGAAAGCTTCATTAATGTAACTAGCTGGAATGACTTCGATTTCTGGTAGAACATTATGTTCGCCGCAGAAATTGAGCATATCCTGA
>JANXZW010000033.1 GCA_025355305.1 Actinomycetes bacterium
ATCGTCAGGTGCGTAGGTTATCGCTCTTGGTAACTACCCACCAACGCAGACCCGCTCTCGGCGGTTCTGCGCTCAATTTTCCCACATACCCAGGCCTTCATTCCGCGGGCGGCGAGGCTACGTAAGGTTAAGTCAGCGGCCGAAGGATCAACGATGGCGACCATGCCGATGCCACAGTTCCAGGTCTTCTCCATATCTGGCTGGGAGACCCCGCCTAGACGGGCCAGGTAGCTCATCTCAAGAGGCAGGGACCAGGTTGAGCGGTCAAAGCGCGCTACCAAGCCCTCCGGTATGACCCGCGCGGTATTGGCCGCTAGGCCACCTCCTGTGATGTGAGCGTAAGCGTGCAACTTCTGCGCAAGACCGCGGTGTAGCGCCAGACAATCCAAGGAGTAGATCTCAGTGGGAGTCAGGAGCACCTCACCTAAGGTCCTGCCAAACTCTGCGATGTGCTGATCGAGTGAGAGGTTCTGTGTTTTAAGAATATGGCGAACCAGCGAATAGCCGTTGGCATGAAGCCCAGAGGCGGGCATCGCAATGATGAGATCACCTTCACGAACCAGATGCTCACCCAAAAGATTTTCGTGATCAACGGCGCCAGTCGCTGCGCCTGCGATATCGAATTCGTCCTGCCCTAACAAGCCGGGATGTTCAGCTGTTTCACCGCCCACAAGCGCGGTACCCGCTTTCTGACAGCCAATGGCAATTCCCTTAACAATCTCTGCAATACGTTCTGGGAAGACTTTTCCGACAGCGATGTAATCAGTCATGAAGAGTGGCTCTGCGCCACACACGACTAGATCATCAACAACCATTGCAACTAAATCTTCACCGATGGTGTCATATTTTTGCAATTGGCGGGCTATCTCAGTCTTTGTTCCAACCCCATCGGTTGATGTTGCAAGTAATGGACGATTAAATTTCTTGAGCGCAGAGATATCGAAGAGACCCGCAAAGCCACCAATGTCGCCAACAACTTCAGGGCGGCGAGCTTTTGCGAGATGGATCTTCATTAAATCAACTGCGCGATCTCCTGCAACGATGTCGACACCAGCGGCTTCATACGAACTCATTCGTAGCGATTCACAATCTCAAGCAAGTTCTTGCCTGCGGATAAATCTGCGGGAATACCAATCGGGTAAGTACCTGTAAAGCAAGCGGTGCAGAGTTTGGACTCAGCAAGTGTTGTTGCTGCAACTAGACCTTCCATAGAAACATAACCGAGTGAGTCGGCCCCAATGGAACGGCGAATCTCCTCTACCTCTAGTCCAGCGGCAATTAACTCAGCTCGCGAAGCAAAATCAATTCCGTAATAACAAGGCCATTTAACAGGTGGCGAGGAGATTCGCACATGAATTTCTAGCGCCCCAGCTTCACGCAACATACGGATTAAGGCGCGTTGAGTATTGCCGCGCACAATCGAATCATCAACGACCACGATTCGTTTGCCCTCGATGACATCGCGCAGCGGATTGAGTTTGAGGCGAATACCCAGTTGGCGAATCGTCTGGCTCGGTTGAATAAAGGTGCGCCCGACATATGAATTCTTAACAAGTCCAGCCCCATATGGGATCCCTGATTCACGGGCGTATCCAACCGCAGCAGGCGTACCTGATTCGGGGACGGGTATCACCAAGTCAGCAGAAACCGGGTGTTCCTTGGCTAATTGAGCCCCTAAAGCGACGCGCGTCGTATGCACATTTCGACCAGCGATCGAGGTGTCAGGACGAGCGAGATAGACGTACTCAAAGATGCATCCCTTGGGTTCTGGTTCGGCCCAACGAGTTGAGCGCAGACCATTCTCATCGATCGCGATAAATTCACCGCACTCCACCTCTCTTACAAAGGCCGCTCCCACAATATCAAGCGCGGCAGATTCCGAAGCAACAACCCAACCGTGATCCAGTTTTCCAATCACCAGAGGGCGCACGCCATTGCGATCGCGCGCGGCATATAAGGTGTGCTCATCCATAAATACCAACGAGAAGGCTCCCTTGAGCATTGGCAGAATGGCGAGCGCCGAACTCTCGAAGTTCTTACCCTCTTGCGCTGCAATTAGCGCGGTCATAATTTCAGTGTCGGTAGTCGCGTGCATTCCGTGATCGTTCTTCGGTGCAATTTTTGAGAGTGCTTCAGCGAGATCACCCGTGTTTGTTAAA
>JANXZW010000035.1 GCA_025355305.1 Actinomycetes bacterium
CCCCACGTGACATAGCGGGCCGGCAACTTACGTAGCTCGGGAAGTTTTTGACGCAGCGTTGGATCGTATTTACAGGTAACCCGCACCGTATCTCCGACCTTCAGTTGAACGGGGGTCTTTAAAATGGTGGGAGATTGATCATCAAAGTTGTAGTTCGGGCGATCGAGCAGAATCTTCTGTCCTGGGGTACCGGGATTCAAAATCATCTGAAGTGAG
Organism: Actinomycetes bacterium; assembly: GCA_025355305.1. Lineage (GTDB taxonomy): Bacteria > Actinomycetota > Actinomycetes > Nanopelagicales > Nanopelagicaceae > PALSA-747. The sequence goes on from JANXZW010000035.1 coordinate 217, forward strand.
CGACCGAGCAGATGCATATGTGGAGTTGCCTTCACGACTAATTCACTCTGGGTAATCTTGGTATCGCAGCTCGAGATCAGGCCTGGTGTTGGTTTAATTGCATTGTGGCCACACTCCAGGTTTAGCCCAAGAGCTTCCATCGCCGTTGACTGGCTTGTGCGTTGCGCCAGATCGATCAGTGATTTACCGCGATTGCATAGCGGTCCAGTGACTCCGCTAGGGCAGGCGAGTTCTACCGGAGCGGCAACAAGTTCGGTGTAAAGAGTTTTAAGGTGCGCTCCCGCAGCCGGGATCGCGGTGATCAAGACCTTAGATCGATCTGTTGGGATCTTCCCTGAAGTAATTGCCAAAAGGTTGTAGTGGACTTGTAAAACGATGCGATCGCCCTTGGCCATCGGGGTGCCGAAACCCGCAGGCATGATGTCCCTATCACGACCAGGAGCCCAGGATGAGAGCCACGGTGATGTTAGAAATGAGGAAAAGCTCGAACCCAATCCGGTGCCACCAAAGCAAGGCCAACCCGCACCGTTATTGTCAATACGGACCGCCTCTGGAAGGTCCTTCTGCCCAACCAAGAACATTATGGCGTGGTGCATCATCGGGCGTTGCTGCGGCTGAAATTCAACTTGTGTGATGAGGGAGTCCTGTGTGATCTTTGGATCGATCAAGAAGCAGTGGTAATCATCGGTACCGCCGTTGCTCCCCTGTGGAAGATGCGGTTTAACCATCTGCGCGATGTAGACGGTGCCAGCGGGTGAAGTCTGAGCGTTGCTGACGCCGTTGCTAAGGAAGATTGAGAGGATGAGCGCTGGGATGAGTGCTGGGATGAGAAGGAACACAGTATTGCGCGCGCGTTGGCTCATGAAGCGATAGTAATAACCTTCTCAAATGGCGTCCCTCTGAAATCCTGACTACCTTTACTATATGACGCGCCTGCGGCTAATTATTGCCGCGCTACTTCTTTTTAGCTCTCTGGGGGCTTCCAGTTTTGCCGACGCGGCAGAGAGTCACTCCACTCAGGATCTTCGTTTAAGTGGTGCCGGCGGAGTCGCCCTTGACGCCACAATCTACCTACCAAAGAGCACCCCTGCGCCAGCAGTTCTCCTAGCCCACGGCTTCGCCGGAGATAAGACGAGCGTTGCACCCCAGGCCCAAGAACTAGCAGCAGCTGGATATGTGGTGCTGGCATGGACTGCACGCGGATTTGGAAACTCCACGGGAGAAATTTCGATGGATGCGCCTAGCGCTGAAGTCGCCGATGTTTCAAAGCTAATTGATTACTTAGCTACTCGCAAAGAGGTTGTACAGCAGGCTGTAAATGATCCACTAGTTGGGATCACCGGTGATTCATATGGTGGAGCGATTTCACTGATGACAGCAGGCTATGACAAGCGGATAGATGCAGTGGCTGCAAACATCACTTGGAACAACTTAACCCAAGTCTTCTTTCCGCAGAACGCTAACGATCCCAGTCTGGGACCATACAAGAAATTCTGGGCAGGAACCTTCTTTGCGCTCGCTACCCTGCCGAAATCTGCGGCCGGTGAGTGTGGAACTTTTAGCGCTGCCTGGTGTACTGCGTTTAAGGATGCAGTTGCAACTGGGGCGCCGACCAAGGCGGATATTGCGCTGATGAAAGCGTCCTCACCTTCCTCTATAACAGGTCGAATCACAGCGCCAACACTTTTGATGCAAGGTGAAGCCGATTCGCTATTTCCTTTGTCAGAGTCGATAAGAAATGCCGAAGAGATTCATGCTGCGCATCCCAAGACGCCGCTTGCGATGATCTGGCATAGCGGGGGACACGATGGCGGGACTGATGAGTCGCCACGGTTACATCAAAGCGTTATCGAATGGTTCAATATCTACCTCAAAGGTATAAAGAAGAGCTTTCCTATCTTTCAGGTTACGAACACCAATGGTTCAATCTCTCTCGTTGACTCCTCGGTAATCCCAAAGTTCCTCACATCTTCCAAGCTCCCGATCGCAATCCCAACAGAGCCAGTAGCGATTTCTGTACCTTTCACCGCGCTAGTGGCCCCGATCGGTGGAATACCCGGTGCTATATCTTCACTACCTGGAGTTGGATCGGCACTCGCGTTGGCGGGAAGCGTAAGTGGTGCAACCGCTGCTTTTCTTCCGGGACAGAGTGGATTTCTGGAGAGCGCACCTCTTACCAAACCGATTCATGTAGTCGGGCCCTCCTCAATAAAGATTCGTATATCTTCCGATAAGACCAATGCAACGCTCTTCTTTTCACTTGTCGTTAGAACAGCGTCGGGTCAGACCAAGCAACCAGGCGGAATTGTTGACCCCGTCCACGTGAGTAATATTTCAAAATCCGGATCTGACTACACCGTTGTGTTACCTGCGGTGGTTTTAGATGGCGCTCCAGGAGATAAGTTAGCTGTAGCTATTTCAACTACTGACCAAGGCTATTCACTTCCGCAAGATGGTCGGCAATATGCGATCACTGCGCTATCACCTATCAAAGTTTCTCAGATGCTCTTTACAACAAAGGTAAATCGAGGTGCCCTCATCGGTTGGCCGATTGCCGCGCTGGTAATCTTCCTCTTGGCGTTTGTGGCCGTTTATATTCGTCGCCCGCGCCATAACTTAAAGGCGATGGAGGAGAGTGACGCTCTAGTCACCGTCACCAATCTCACTAAGGTTTACAAGGATGGCTACAAAGCGGTTGATGGACTCTCCTTCGAGGTAAAACGCGGTCAAGTTTTAGGACTTCTGGGGCCAAACGGTGCGGGAAAGACAACAACCTTAAGGATGATGATGGGGTTGATCTTCCCAACCGAGGGAGAGATCGCCATAGATGGTCTGCCGATCTACCCTGGATCCCCCACACTTGCCAAGCTGGGATCCTTTGTTGAAGGTTCTGGCTTTCTGCCGCACCTTTCCGGGCGTGAGAACCTCGAGCTTTATTGGAAGTCAATCGGCAGAACAGATGAACCTTTCTTTGAAGAGGCGATCACAATTACTGATCTTGGCAGTGCGCTCAATAAGAAGGTCCGCTCATATTCTCAAGGGATGCGACAACGTTTGGCCATTGCACAGTCAATGCTGGGAATGCCTGATCTCCTAGTACTCGATGAGCCAACCAATGGGCTGGATCCACAGCAGATCAAGGCGATGCGCGAGGTCCTCAAGCGCTATGCCAAGACCGGTCGAACGGTTATCGTTTCATCACACCTATTGGCTGAGGTGGAACAGACCTGCTCCCATGTCGTCTTGATGCACCGCGGCCGGCTCATCACCTACGGAACGATGCGACGAATTCTCACGAAAGCTGGAAAGCGTGCCGGGACTCTTGAGGAGATATTCATCGAATTAATCGGTGATGACTTAACCATTGGAAAGGAGCAGTAGATGTATCTCCCAAATAAGACGCTGCCCTATCGCCTTGAGATATATCGCCAGATAAAGCGCAAGCGCACCCTCTTCTCATACCTATTTGTTATGGCTCTACCAGTAATTGTGGCTTTAGCAGTGAAATTTGGTTCCTCTGGCAACAGCACTGGTCCCACTCGCTTTGGCTCGGGCACCGCTGATTTGATCGGCTTGGCCACTAAAGGAGCCGCTAACTTCACGGCCACGATGTTTTATTTCGCGACACCGTTCCTATTGATAGCGGTGATCTCGATCTTCAACGGCGATACCGTCGCTTCCGAGGCTTCGTGGTCCACGCTGCGTTATCTTCTCGCGGCTCCGGTTCCGCGCACCCGCTTGCTGATCCAGAAGCTCAAGGTAAGTCTCACTCTTTCATTTCTTGCCGTCGTGCTCCTGATCTCCACCTCATGGATTGTGGGCGCTATCGCATTTGGTCTAAAACCGTTGCAAACCCCCCTTGGAGTTACCTTTGGCAATGGGTTGGCTCTGCAAAGGATTGTCATCATCGGCCTCTATCTCAGCCTCGTTCTCTTATCAGTCGCTGGGCTAGCCTTTTATCTCAGCGTCTCGACGGATGTGCCGCTCGGCGCGGTGGGTGGGGCAATAGGCATCATCATTCTTTCCAACATCTTGGATGCTATTTCTGGCCTCGGCTCGCTACGTAACTGGCTACCCACCCACTATTCCTTCTCCTGGTTTGATGCCTTATCTAGTTCTATTGACTGGGTCCAGATGATCCGGGGGGCCTCCTACAGCCTGGTGCTCTTCGCGATTTTGATCTCCATCGCTGTGATTAAGTTCAACAAGAAGGACATTACCTCCTAGCAGAACTACGCCAGGCCCTCGGCCTTGCTCGGCCTTGCTCCGCCTTGCGGGTCCAGTGCGTGCTGAAAATTCGAAATTTCAACTTACCAAAGTAGGAGATGTAGGGCAGGCTCTTCTGATGAATTTCGGACGCGGATTCAAACTAAGTGCTGTCTTGCTTGGCGGTGCGTTGATTTTGACGGCTTGCGGGAGCCCCTCACGGCAATACGGTAGCGATGCTAAAGATGGCGTTTACTTCGCCGTGCCGAACTCCTGGAACGCCTATCGCTTATGCGCGAGTTCGTGGTCTAACAAATGCAGAGATTCAACAGGTTTCATATAACGATTTACGAAACTTGATTCTTCCTTTAACGACATGGGAAGACGGAACAGCGACTTCTATTCC
>JANXZW010000028.1 GCA_025355305.1 Actinomycetes bacterium
TCTGGAGGTCTTGCCCTTTGCGGGGAGCGCGGCTAGCACCTCCGAAGAGAGTTGAAAATATATCGCTCTGTGAGCCGCCTCCAAATATGTCTTCAAACCCACCCCCTGAAAATCCTCCACCTTGAGGCTGCGCGCCACTACGCGGAGCCCGGCCACTGGTAAATGCATCGCGCATCTCTTGGTATTCGGCACGCTTCTTTACATCGGAGAGAACTTCATAGGCCTCAGAGACCTCTTTAAAGCGATCCTCTAACTTCCTGTCACCTTTGGTTTTATCAGGATGAAGATCTTTAGCTAACTTACGGTAGGCCTTCTTGATCGCAGTAGCATCATCCACTTTGGAGACGCCAAGGATCTTGTAGAGATCTTTCTCATACAAATCTTTGGCGGCCATTTTCCTATTTACTCTCTCATCAGCTTCTAGGCGGGATCGGTGACTATGACTTGGGCAGGTCTAAGAATTCGCTCTTTGAGTTTGTAACCTGGTCGGATCACAGTAGTTACTTGTGTTTCCAATACCTCTGGGGAGGTCTCATGTATAAGCGCTTCATGGATATTGGGATCGAAATTGACTCCGATCCCCTCAAACCTAGTGAGACCTAACTTTGTGGTCGTTCCTGTTATTTGATCTGCCACCGCTTTGAATCCACCGCTCAATTCTCCATGCTGTTTTGCACGGTCGATGTCGTCAAGTGCTCCCAGAAACTGTGCGAGGACGAGAGCTGTTACAGCCTCGGTCGACTCGCTGCGTTCACGATCAATCCGCTTACGATAGTTCTGGAAATCCGCTTGTAAACGTTGGAGATCATTGGTGAGAACAGCGACTGGATCAACTTCTCCAATAGCTTGCGCTACTGCATCAGAGAGCGCTTGTTCAGCGCTCTCTGGACTCGTTGGCTCTTCAGACATTACTGCTCTTCTACGATCTCTGCATCTTCCACGCCATCATCTGCCTTGGGAGTCTCGGCAGAGTGCGCGGCGCTGGCGGCGTAGAGCGATGCTCCCAGCTCTTGGCTAAGAGAAGAGACCTTCTCGGTTGCAGCCTTAATTGCGTTGAGATCGGTTCCTGCTATCGCACTCTTGAGATCCACCAGGGCGCTCTCAACTTCTGCCTTCTTTGTAGCGGTTTCATCTTGTGACAATTTCTCTTCGTTATCCTTGATGAACTTCTCGGTCTGATAGACCAGGCTATCTCCGATATTACGAGTCTCGGCTTCCTCGCGGCGCGCCTTATCCTCTTCGGCGTGGGCTTCAGCGTCCTTCACCATGCGATCAATCTCCTCTTTGGAGAGGGATGAGCCACCGCTAATCGTGATCTTCTGCTCCTTGCCGGTGCCCAGATCCTTCGCTGCTACATGCAAGATACCGTTGGCATCGATATCAAATGTGACCTCGATCTGAGGAACTCCCCGAGGTGCCGGCGCAATCCCGGTAAGTTCAAACATTCCAAGTCGCTTGTTGGCGCTAGCAATTTCGCGCTCCCCTTGGAAGACCTGGATCTGTACCGCAGGCTGATTATCGTCAGCTGTCGTAAAGATCTCTGACCGTTTGGTAGGAATGGTTGTGTTCTTATCGATCAACTTCGTCATTACGCCACCCTTGGTTTCGATACCGAGTGAGAGTGGAGTGACATCAAGCAGAAGGATGTCCTTAACATCGCCCTTCAGAACTCCTGCCTGTAGCGCAGCTCCAACAGCAACTACCTCATCAGGGTTAACACCCTTGTTTGGCTCCTTGCCACCGGTGAGTGCGCGAACGAGTTCAACGACCGCTGGCATACGAGTTGAACCACCAACGAGTACGACATGGTCGATATCTGCGATGGGAATTCCAGCATCTTTGAGAACAGTCTGGAAAGGTCCCTTACAGCGCGCAAGAAGATCAGCGGTCATGTTTTCAAATTGAGCACGGGTAATTGTTTCATCCAAGAACAATGGATTCTTCTCAGCATCGACGGTGATATACGGAAGATTGATCGATGTCTGTGCGGAGGAAGAGAGCTCAATCTTCGCCTTCTCGGCAGCTTCGCGAACGCGCTGCATCGCCATCTTGTCTTTAGTTAAATCAATGCCATTTGATTTCTTAAATGTTGCCACTAGATAGTCGACGAGAGCTTGATCCCAATCATCTCCACCAAGGTGGTTATCTCCATTGGTTGCCTTTACCTCAATGACTCCTTCACCCATTTCTAGGAGAGAGACATCGAAGGTTCCACCGCCAAGATCGAAGACCAGAATTGTCTGCTCGTGATCGCCCTTATCAAAGCCATATGCAAAGGCGGCAGCGGTGGGCTCGTTGACGATACGAAGTACGTTGAGTCCTGCGATCTCTCCCGCTTCCTTAGTTGCTTGGCGCTGGGCGTCATCAAAATATGCGGGCACGGTGATAACAGCATCACTAACTGTGTCGCCCAAGTAGGCCTCGGCATCTCGCTTTAGCTTCATCAAGATACGAGCTGAGATCTCTTGGGGGGTGTACTTCTTGCCATCAATGTCGGTGGTCCAAGTAGTACCCATGTGACGCTTTACGGAACGGATGGTCCGCTCCACATTTGTTACTGACTGGCGCTTGGCTACCTCACCGACCAAGACCTCGCCATTCTTTGCGAAGGCGACGATCGAGGGGGTGGTACGAGCGCCCTCGGCGTTAGCGATGACGGTGGGCTCGCCGCCCTCCAAGACGCTGACGCAGCTATTTGTTGTTCCTAAGTCGATTCCTACGGCTCTAGCCATCTTTCATTCTCCCTCTGTTACGCCCCAATGGGGGTTCTTGCCCGGTTTTTCCTCTGGGCCTGACCGAATTCTCGCTCTTGAGTCGCAAACTGTCAAAAGATTGAGTCGGTGTGGCTCAAGTTACGAGTTATCTAGGTAACGAGGAGGTAGCGGGATTTATTCCCAGACTTTGGGGGTGCGTCGCGGTGAAGTTGCCTGCATGATCAGCCCAATCAAGATCCCGCCTAGAAGCCCACCAAGGTGGGCCTGCCAGGCAATATTGGGAACGGTAAAAGTGATGATGAGGTTGATGACAACGCTGCCAACAACTTGGGGGTAGTCAACTCCCATTCTCTTGCCAGCCACCAAGATCACTCCAAATAAACCGAAGATCATTCCGGAGGCACCAACCGAAGGGGTGTTTGCTGAAGTCAACAAGAGGCAGGTTACCGAGGCGGCGAGCGCAGAACCAGTCAAGATGAGTGCGTAGCGAGCCCTTCCGTAAAAATGTTCGACAATATTTCCAAGTTGGAAGAGAACCAGCATATTAAATCCTAGATGAAACCAACTCGCATGGGTTAGGACAACAGAGAAGATTCGCCACCATTCCCCGGCATAAACCCCGTGAATTTTCCCATCTGGAAAGAAGGCTTTCTTAATCAAGAATAAATTCTCCTGGAGGCTTAAGCCACCCCAAGTAACTTTCGGCGCATATTGCGCAATGATAAAGAACCCAGATATGACAACAATTAGGTTTGTTGTTATTGAATTCTTTAACTTCATATGACTATTCGGTAATAGTTACAGAATTAATCTTGATAGCTTCAACTGGACGATCTCCAGAACCAGTCTTTGCGGTCTCTATAGCATCGACGACCTTCTTTGAAGCCTCATCTTTTACCTCACCAAAGATCGAGTGCTTGCGGTTCAACCAAGTTGTTGGGGCGGCGGTAATAAAGAATTGTGAACCATTGGTGTTTGGACCGGAATTTGCCATTGCGAGAAGGTATGGACGGTCAAAATTCAATTCTCCGTGGAACTCATCATCAAACTTGTAACCTGGGCCACCAGTTCCGGTGCCTTGTGGGCAACCTCCCTGGATCATGAAGCCTGAGATGACGCGGTGGAAAACGGTCCCGTTATAGAAGTCCTTCTTAACGAGATCTAGGAAATTTTGCACGGTTTTGGGGGTGTGATTATCAAAGAGCTCGATGACAATATCGCCCTTTGATGTCTGAAGAGTTGCTGTAGTCATGGCAGTTGCCTCCGCTTTAGATGTATCTGGAATTTTGTACGTGGTGCAGTTAATAAGTGGAGCCTAGGAGGATCGAACTCCTGACCTCCTGCTTGCAAAGCAGGCGCTCTACCAATTGAGCTAAGGCCCCTTATTTAGATCAGAATCCGTACCTTATCCGAACTCGGTAAATCTAGGAAATCTCAGCTTTCCACTCAGGTAGGCGAATTTGACTCGCTTCGCCAAGGGCGGCCCTCACTGCGGCAGCATCGCCAACTAGTCCATAAACGGGAGTGCCTGGCTGTTGACGCCATGACTCATCTATTGTTCCTGCGTCCACGGCGCCAAATCCAAGTTCCTCAATTAAATCCATGACCACCTTCTTGGCCGCTAGGTCATCTCCCGCAACAGGAAGAGCCATGCGATCTGGATCGCCTGCATCCCTTGCCTTGGCAATGATGTTAACCGAGTAGATTCCATTGAAAGCTTTTACAACGGGGTAGCCGATCTGGTTTGAAACCCATCGGCTCTCTGGATCCCCCGCCTCTATCTCGGGAATTAACCCATCGCGTTGTTGAGGGTAGTAATTGCCAGTATCAATCACGACTACACCTGGTTTGGCGCCTTTAAAGAAGCCCACTGGAAGGTTCGGTATGTTCTTCTCGGGGATAGTTACAACAATTAAATCCGCACCTTCAGCTGCGGTCACCGGTGTACCTGCTTTTGCACCAGTTTCGGCAACAAGATCAGAGAGAGACTCTGGACCGCGGGAGTTTGCGACCGTAACATCGTGACCTAATTGAGTGAGACGACGAGTTAGATTGCCGCCGATATTTCCTGCGCCGATTATCCCGATCTGCATTTTCTCTCCCTAGTACTCTCTGAATTTGATTCAATTGGGCGGTGACAGGGACGGCTTGTTGAATACTTTGGTGGGCCTGGGAGGACTTGAACCTCCGACCTCTTCCTTATCAGGGAAGCGCTCTAACCAAGCTGAGCTACAGGCCCATTTTCATGGATCTCTTGCGAGGGCCTGAGGCTACCCGACTTCTGGGATTAGCCCAAAATCTCCTCTGGTACTACATCTTTTACTTGAGTAATAGAAACAACCGAGGTGCCTTCATCCAGATTTACCAGGCGAACCCCAAGTGTGTCCCGACTCGTCTCGCGAATCTCTTCTACTGCGGTACGGATAACAACTCCTACAGATGTAATGGCAAGGATCTCATCCTTTGGCGCCACAATCATTGCTCCAACTAAGGTGCCACGAGAATTCTCATCGATCTTCGCCGCTTTTACTCCGAGACCTCCTCGAGCCTGTTGCCGATATTCATCTAGGGGAGTCCGCTTGGCATATCCACCATCTGTGGCGGTTAATACAAATTGATCCGGTGAGGAGCCGGAGATTGCGGCCATTGTTAATAACTGGTCATCGTTACGGAATTTCATTCCTATGACCCCAGAGGTGGAGCGACCCATGGATCGGATTGACCCTTCGCGTGCCGCGAAGCGGAGCGACATTCCATGTTTACTAACTAGGAGAATCTCGTCATCATTTGTAATGAGCGCCGCTGATACAACCTCATCATCCTCTTTGAGGTTAATAGCAATAAGACCGCCAGCACGAGGTGAGTCGTACTCCGTGAGAGGTGACTTTTTGACCATGCCACTCTTGGTTGCGATAACTAAATAAAGAGAGGAGTCATATCCACGTAGCGAGATGACCTGAGCGATTGCCTCATCAGGCTTGAATGCTAAGAGATTTGCAACATGTTGCCCGCGAGCGTCGCGCCCAGTATCGGGAAGTTCATGAACTTTAGCGCGGTAGACGCGACCTTTATTTGTAAAGAAGACCAACCAATCATGAGTGGATGCGGTAAAGAAATGATCAACAAGATCATCTTGCTTAAGCGCCGCTCCCTTTACTCCTTTGCCACCCCGACGCTGGGCGCGGTAGAGATCAGCGCGGGTGCGCTTGGCGTATCCAGTACGGGTGATAGTTACAACAACCTCTTGATCTGGAATCAAATCTTCGATTGAAAGATCAGACTCGGCAAGAACAATCTGTGTGCGGCGTTCATCCGCATATTTCTCACCGAGTTCTAGGAGCTCACTCTTGATTATCTCACGTTGCTTTGCTTCATTCGCCAGAATTTCATTGAGAAGAACGATATCTGCCATAAGCGTTTCGTATTCGTCATTGATCTTCTGGCGTTCAAGGGCGGCGATACGCCGCAACTGCATATCAAGAATTGCGTTGGCTTGAATCTCATCAACATCGAGAAGCTTCATCAGTCCAGTGCGGGCCTCTTCGGGAGTCTTTGATGCGCGAATCAAGGCAATGACGGCGTCCAGTGCATCCAATGCTTTGAGGTAACCCTGCAGGATATGTGCACGTCGTTCGCGCTCGGCAAGGCGGAATCGAGTACGACGGACAATGACTTCAACTTGGTGTTCAATGTAATAACGAATGAATTCATCGAGTCTGAGTGTGCGCGGCACGCCATCTACCAGCGCCAACATATTGGCGCCGAAGGAATCTTGTAATTGGGTGTGCTTGTAAAGGTTATTGAGAACTACCTTTGGAGTGGCATCGTTGCGCAGGACAATTACCAAGCGTTGACCTAGGCGTTCATTTCCTTCATCGCGCACATCGGCGATTCCCTTGATTCGGCCATCTTTTACAAGCTCTGCAATTTTGAGAGCTAAGTTATCGGGATTTACTTGATATGGAAGCTCTGTTACCACAAGGCAGGTGCGCTTATTGATCTCTTCAACCTCAACAACTGCTCGCATAATGATAGAACCGCGGCCCGTGCGGTAAGCATCTTCAATACCTTGGCGTCCCACGATTAGCGCCTTGGTAGGAAAGTCAGGGCCTTTAACAATGGTCATCAGTGTGGCGAGGGTCTCTTCAGGTGTTGCATCGGGATGTTCTAACGCCCAGGCGGTTGCTTGAATAATTTCAGTGAGATTGTGCGGCGGAATATTTGTAGCCATTCCAACTGCGATACCAGCAGAGCCATTGACAAGAAGATTGGGGAAGCGTGAAGGCAAAACTGTCGGTTCCTGTGAACGGCCATCGTAATTTGATATGAAGTTGACGGTATCTTCATCAATATCGCGCATCATCTCCATGGCTAACGGCGCGAGTTTGGCCTCGGTGTATCGCATGGCCGCAGCGGGATCATTGCCGGGAGAACCAAAGTTGCCGTTTCCATCGATGAGTGGATAACGCAGTGACCAGAATTGTGCCAGTCGCACGACCGCGTCATAGATGGCTCCATCACCGTGGGGATGGTAGTTACCCATGACATCACCGACGATACGAGAAGATTTGTAATAACCCTTATCTGGACGGTAGCCAGCATCAAACATTGCGTAAAGAACGCGGCGATGTACCGGCTTTAGACCATCGCGTACATCTGGTAAAGCGCGTCCAACAATTACCGACATTGCATAATCAAGATAACTACGAGCCATTTCGACTTGTAGATCTACCGACTCAACCTTCGAGCCTTCCATACCCTCTTGAAATCTATCGTCCATTAGATGTCCAAGAATCTGACATCTTTGGCGTTGCGTTGGATAAAGGAGCGGCGCAGATCTACATCTTCACCCATAAGAACCGAGAAGAGATCGTCCGCAGCAGCTGCATCATCCAGTGTTATCTGCGTCAAGATGCGATGTGCTGGATCCATTGTGGTATCCCACAACTCCTTTGCCGGCATCTCACCGAGCCCCTTAAAGCGTTGAATTCCATCCTCTTTTGGTAGGCGCTTGCCCGCATCTAGACCAATCTTGATAAAGCCATCTCGTTCACGATCACTAAATGCATATTGCACGGGTTCCTTGCCACCCCATTTCAATTTATAAAGTGGTGGTTGTGCAAGATAGACAAAGCCATTTTCAATCAGTGGACGCATAAATCTAAAGAGTAAAGTGAGAAGCAATGTACGAATATGTTGACCATCGACATCAGCATCTGCCATCAAAATAATTTTATGGTAACGCAACTTTGCAACATCAAACTCATCGTGGATACCAGTACCAAGCGCTGTGATCAGAGATTGAACTTCATTATTCTGTAGCACGCGATCTATGCGCGCCTTCTCTACATTAAGGATCTTTCCGCGAATTGGAAGGACCGCTTGATAACGAGAGTCGCGTCCACCCTTGGTGGAACCGCCGGCAGAGTCTCCCTCAACAATATAGAGCTCACACTTCTCAGGCTCTGTCCACTGGCAATCCGCTAACTTCCCTGGCATCCCGCGGCCCTCCAGAAGACCTTTGCGAGAGCGGCTTAAGTCGCGTGCTTTACGAGCGGCGACACGGGCAGAGGCCGCGTCAATACTCTTCCTAACAATATCTTTTCCTTCACTTGGATTTTTTTCAAACCACTCTGTCAAAAATTCATTCATTGCCTTCTGGGTAAATGACTTCGCCTCGGTATTTCCCAACTTTGTCTTTGTCTGTCCTTCAAATTGAGGCTCCCCAATTTTGATTGAGACGATGGCTGTTAGCCCTTCACGGACATCTTCGCCCGTAAGTCGATCCTCTTTCTTACGGATGAAACCCCACTCTTCGCCAAATTTGTTCACTATTAAGGTGAGCGCTGTTCTAAAACCTTCTTCGTGAGTTCCACCCTCTTGGGTGTTGATGGTATTTGCAAAGGTATAGACGCTCTCAGAGAATCCGTTATTCCATTGCATAGCAACTTCGAGGGTCATCTTCTGAGTTTGATCTTCTGCCTCAAAGGAGATGATGGTTTTATGCTGCGCACCTTTTGTAAGATTTAAATGGCGGACAAAATCGATAATGCCGCCCTCATAATGGTAAGTAGCGCTTAATACATTTCCGGTCTCATCAACTCTTCCGGGACGTTCGTCGGTCAAGGTTAAAGTCAGACCTTTGTTGAGAAAGGCCATCTCGCGGAAGCGAGCGGAGAGAGTTTCAAAGGAGAAATCTGTCGTTTCAAAGATCTCAACAGAGGGCCAGAAGGTAATGGTGGTTCCGCTGCTCATTGCTACCTCACCCCTACGCACTGGGGCTTGAGGAACACCGAGTTTGTAATCTTGATACCAATGGAACCCATCGCGGCGAATTTCCGCAGAGAGATCCGTGGAGAGGGCATTTACAACAGAGATTCCAACTCCATGGAGGCCACCAGAGACTGAATAGCCACTATCTCCAAACTTTCCACCGGCGTGGAGCACTGTTAAGACAATTTCAAGGGCGGGGCGTTTTTCGATGGGATGAAGGTCCACGGGGATCCCACGGCCGTTATCAATCACTCGAACCGATCCATCACTCATGAGGGTTACGTTGATGGTGTCGCAGTAGCCAGCTAGCGCCTCGTCTACCGAGTTATCAACAACCTCATACACAAGATGGTGCAATCCGCGCTCACCCGTGGAGCCGATATACATACCAGGTCGTTTGCGGACGGCATCGAGGCCTTCAAGGACTGTGATAGCGCTGGCGTTATAGGAATCTTCAGCCATGATCCACCTCCATCCACTTGTCCGACCCAGAACTTGATAAATCTCGCAAAACCAATTCTAAGGCGAATATGGCTGGTATACCGGCAAATCTTAGTCGTAAATCGGTATTAGAACCAGCCATAAAAAGGCGTAGGTGAAGTTCTGGCGGTCTAATACCGATTACCCGTAGGTATCCCTAGGCCCGCGAGAGTTTCGAACCGTTCTAATACCTTTTTTCCAACTTGGAGCGCCTGGAGGGAGGACCTGAATCTCCTCCACAAGAGCACCCGGAGCTGTACTGCTTATTGTCGTGAGTAGTTGCGAATGCATCAAAGTGAGCTGGGTGGCCCAAGCCGATGAACTAGCCTGAATGATCAAGACTCCATCGACCAGGGAGAGTGGGGTGGAGTGGGAGCCGATATCGATCCCCACCACATCTAACCACTCAGTAAAAAGTCCTCCTTCGGCAATCCCTTGTTCCCATTGCCGAGTCGCAACCAATTCAGAGATCACAGAATTAATTCTCTGCGGGTCATCAATCTTCTGCCTAGGTAATTCTTCATTATTGGGCTTATGGTTCTTACGAGAACCTTCACGCCAAGTTTTATATAACTCTCGAGCGAGATCCACTTTCATAGCCGTAACTTTACGCTTCCATTTTTCACATAATAAGTAGCTCCATTGAGATCTTTTGGGAGGTCTGCTTCAACTGCCACAGTTATAAAAGTTTGCTCCGCAGATTTTGCTAGCGCAATTAGTTGATTACGACGCTCTTCGTCTAACTCAGAGAAAACATCATCAAGAATTAGAATGGGTTTCGTTCCCTCGCTCACCAAAAGGTCATAAGAAGCCAATTTTAATGAGAGGGCGATCGACCATGATTCACCGTGTGATGCATACCCTTTAACAAGATGGTCCCCTAGGTGAAGGAGTAGATCATCGCGATGGGGTCCAACGAGTGTTAAGCCGCGATCTAGCTCTTGTCCTCTTATCTCGCCCATCTTTTGAATTATTGTTCTGTAATTCTCCGCAGGATTGGTGCTGGGGTTCTCAATCGAGCTTTTATAAGTGATGTGGGCCGATTTCTCTTGAGAGATACCTGCATATATTTTTGAGAAGAAGGGTACAAATTCAACAAGCAGTGATGTGCGGGCAGCAATTATTTCAGCTCCAAATTTTGCAACTTGCTGATCCCATGGTTCTAAAGAGGCGCCATTTGCCCTTGTTTTAAGTAGAGCATTCCTTTGGCGTAGTGATCTCTCATAATCGGAGATAACACCTGCAAGGCGTGGAGATCGAAGAGTGATGATTTGATCGATAAATCTGCGGCGTTCAGTTGGATCACCACGGACTAAATCCATATCTTCCGGTGAGAAATATATGCACTGAATAAGGCCGAAGATCTCTTTCTGACTTCTAGTGGGGTTTTGATTGATTCTGGCTCTATTTGCCTTCTCACCATTTATTTCCAGCTCAACCAATATCTCGCGATCAGGCTCTTGTATCTTCGCCCGTGTATATGCGGCAGATTCACCTAGTTTTATGAGAGGAAGATCCCCTGATGTTCGATGAGAAGACAAGAAGGCCAGATAAAGAATAGATTCAACGATATTAGTCTTCCCCTCTCCGTTGCGTCCAAGAAATATGGTAATTCCAGGGTCTAAGGAGAGTTCAAGTTCACTATAAGAACGAAAGTTCTTGAGTGAAAGGTGAGAGAGATGCACGCTTTTTAGGCGCTATAGCGCATCGGCATTAATAAATATTGATAGCTAAGGTCTCGGGTTCCTGAAATTTCATGTTTGCCGGTAAGTACCGCCGGTTTACTAGCGCCGGTGAAATTAATTTGTACAAAAGGGGTACCAATCGCCTGTAGACCATCTGTTAGATACTGTGGATTAAATGCGATATTGATCGGTTCACCCGTGTAGATAATTTCTAACTCCTCGGTTGCTTGAGCCTCTTCACCCGCTCCCGCTTCCAATTGTAGAGAGTTACTCGAAAAGATTAAGCGGAGTGGAACGGTCTTGTCAGTCACCAGCGCTACACGGCGAACTGAATCAAGAAATGGTGCAACTGCAATAGTTGCTTCAGCTACTGAAGTATTTGGGAGTAGGTGTTTAAATGGAGGGAAGGTCCCATCTAGTGTCCGTGATGTCATGGTTTTAAGTTCGGAGAGAAAGCCAATCAAACGCTCATTTGAATTTGTTGGAGAGAGCGCCAATGTGACTTGTGAGTGAGCGGTAAGAGATTTTGCCGCATCCGCCAACGTGCGAGCTCGCACTAAAGTATTTACTTCAATTTCAGAATTCTTCGCCTGCCAATTTAATTCGCGAACCGCTAATCGGTAACGATCGGTTGCCGCTAAAGTTATCTTGTTCTGGTTAATTTCAATGTGGACACCAGTAAGTGTTGGAAGTGAATCATCCTTCCCTGCGGCAATAGCAACCTGGTTAACTGCATGCGCAAAGACATCACTAGGGATTACCCCTGCTGTCTCTGGAAGTTCAGGGAGTTGTGGGTACTCGTTTACAGAAAGAGTAGGTAAGGTAAATTTCGCCGTTCCGGCTGTCACAAGGACGCGGCTGCCATCAAGGGTGAATGTGATTGGTTTATTAGGAAGTGAGCGCGCGATCTCAGCCAGGAGGCGTCCTGAGACCAAAACCTTCCCTTTTGCAGTGATCTCAGCTTTTAAGATGGCTTTAGTTGAAGTTTCCAAATCGGAGCCAGTGAGAGTGATAGATGTATCGACATCAATCATGATTCCTAGGAGTTCAGGTTTGATTGGTCGCGTGGAGAGGCTGCGGGCAACCCAGTTCACGGCGTCCACAAGCTCAATGGGTTCAACTAAAAACTTCATAATCTGCCTCTTTCTTGAGAAGTGAGTCTAGGGTTTTATCCAGAGACCAAAACCTTGTCCAGTTCTTGCTTATCCCTCTTTTATCCTTATTTAAAGTTATTCGTAGTAACCAGAGCATTTACCTGTGGATAACGGTAAAGATGCAGGTCGTCTTGGGAATGAGCTTCTCTACAGTTGTGGGCAATCATGTGGACAACCTCGCTTAACTTCTCCCCAAAGACTCCTCAACTCTTCTTTTCTTAAGGTTATCCCCCTTATTCCTACAATAATCTCCTTAATCTCCACAGTTATGCACATCTTCTCCACAACTGAGGTTAGTTATTCATCTAATTTTTAGATTGCAGTTTGATTCGATTGGTCAACTCGGTCACTTGGTTGTAAATCGAGCGCCTCTCCGCCATTAACTGTCGGATCTTTCGATCGGCGTGCATCACAGTGGTGTGATCTCGCCCCCCGAAAGTCTGTCCAATCTTAGGCAGGGAGAGCTCAGTGAGCTCCCTACAGAGGTACATAGCTATTTGGCGAGCATTCACCAACACTCGGCTCCGGCTGCTGCCACAGAGATCCTCCAAAGTAAGGCTGAAGTATGAGGCGGTCTGGGCCATGATTGTTGAAGAGGTAATTTCAGGGCCAGCCTGATCCGGAATCAGGTCTTTAAGCACGATCTCAGCCAGACCCATATCTACAGGTTGGCGGTTAAGAGAGGCGAAGGCTGTCACTCGAATAAGGGCTCCTTCCAACTCGCGGATATTAGAGGAGATCTTGGAAGCGATGTACTCCAAGACATCATCTGGAGCATTTAATTTGTCCTGTGCCGCCTTCTTACGCAAAATTGCGATTCGAGTTTCAAGTTCAGGAGGTTGGATATCTGTGATTAAACCCCATTCAAATCGCGAGCGCAGACGATCCTCCAAAGTTGTTAGTTGTTTTGGGGGTCGGTCACTAGAGATCACAATCTGTTTATTCGCGTTATACAAGGTGTTAAAGGTGTGGAAGAACTCTTCTTGAGTTCGTTCTTTATTCTCTAAAAATTGAATGTCATCGACGAGCAGTACATCTAAATCGCGGTAACGGCGTTGGAAGACTGAAGCCTTATCATCACGAATCGAGTTGATAAAGTCATTAGTGAACTCCTCAGAGGAGACATAACGGACTCTTACAGAGCCATACAATTCTTTGGCATAGGCTCCAATAGCGTGCAGGAGATGGGTTTTACCTAATCCAGAGTCACCGTAGATAAAGAGTGGGTTGTAGGCCTTTGCGGGCGCTTCCGCGACAGCAACAGCGGCGGCGTGTGCAAAGCGATTTGATGCGCCGATGACAAAAGTTTCAAAGACATAACGGGGGTTTAACTGGGATTGTTCTGTCGGCGCTTTACTGCCTAGGTCCCGTCCGGTACCACTCTTGGGTTGTACATCTGGGACGCTCTCATCGAGAGGTTCTTCATATGGATGGCTGAGAGCGAGGTTCTCATCGACGGTGACTGCGATATTAATCTTTTGACCAAGTTGGCTGGTTAAAATTTCATTAAGGGCGGATTTAGCTCTTAACTCTAGAAAATCTTTAGCGAACTGGTTAGGGGTATTGAGTAGGAGGGTGGCCCCAGTTTCTCCCTGCAGAAGCCCTAAGGGCTTGGTCAAAGCCAGGAAGGCGCGGTGCTGGGGGGATTCCGCCGCCATAGTCTCAATAACCAAAGCCCATAAGGTGTTGAGGTCAATCTCTTCTAGTAATGCCATACCCGCCCATACCGATCGCTAAGAAAGCCCAGTCTGGGCCTACAAGGGAGTTATCCCCAAAGTTATCCACAGCCTGTGGTCTAAACCCCACCTTTAGGGTGAAGGAGCGCTAAACCTGTGGATAGAGTGCGAACTTAAGGGGCTGTGGAGAAAAGCGCAAGTGGTCTATCCACAATAATTCGGCTAATCTTGCCCTTCCGCTGTGGCCCTAGCTGGTCCCAAGAACCGCTAGGAGAAATCGAGGAAGTTATGAGTAAGCGCACCTACCAACCAAATAATCGTCGTCGTGCGAAGAAGCACGGTTTTCGTGCTCGTATGGCTACCCGTGGTGGACGAGCAGTTCTCTCGTCACGCCGCGCAAAGGGTCGCACTCACATCTCAGCATAAATCGTGCTTCCAGCATCTAACCGAATGCGACGAGGTCAAGATTTTTCACGTACGACAAAAGCTGGGCATCGAGCCTCCTCTGATCTCTTAGTTCTCTACTTCTTGAAGCATGAGCAATTACCGGTAACGCCACAAGTCGGTTTGATCATTAACAAGAGTGTTGGAGGCTCGGTTGTTCGCCACCGAATCGCTCGCCATCTACGCCATGCCGCACTCGAACACCTTGCGCAAATCCCACCGCACTCTCAAATTGTTATTCGAGTTTTAAAGAACGCAGATGATTATCGCGACCATTTAACGCTACTGACACAAAAAGTTCTCAAAAGAAGCGGCGCCCAGCAGTGAAGAAGATTCTGATTACACCGATAAGATTTTGGCAGATCTTCATCTCCGCGCACATGACGCCCCGTTGTAAATATTTTCCGTCTTGTTCACAATACACAATTGATGCCATCAAAGAGTATGGAATTAAAGGTTTGTTCTTAGGTGCTTGGCGAATTCTTCGCTGCAATCCTTGGTCATACGGTGGCGTTGATTATGTCGGCGGCAAGAGAGTTGTATACGAAGATCTCAAGGGAGCTAAATAATGAATGCCGTCCTCCACCCCCTTTACTATGCTGTTACATGGGTTATGGTCACCTTCCACACTATCTTGGGATGGGTTTTAGGAAAGAACTCTCATGAGTCTTTGAAGTGGACCTTTTCCATCGTGCTACTGGTCGTACTTATTCGCGTCATTCTCATACCGCTCTTTGTAAAGCAGATTAAATCGCAGCGTGCTATGACTGCTCTTCAGCCGCATATGAAGGAGATTCAGAAGCGTTACAAGGATGACCGTCAGAAGCAATCAGAAGAGATGATGAAGCTCTACAAAGAGCATAAGACAAACCCACTTGCGTCCTGTGTTCCACTACTTGCACAAGCACCAATATTTTTTGCTCTCTTTCGTGTTCTTAGTGGAATTGCCCACGATAAGTCTTACGTTCCAAATGTTCTCAATGTGAAACTTTTAGCTACCGCTCACGCTGCAAAATTCTTAGGTGCTCCGATCTCTGATAGCTTTTTAAGTTCACACCTCACCAGCACAAAGATCGTAACTGCCGCGCTAATCCTCTTCATGTCTGCGACTACATTCTCAACACAACGCCAGCTGATGGTCAAGGGAATGCCGAAGTTGGACTCTTCAAATAATATGATGGCGCAACAACAGAAGATCATGCTCTACGTATTTCCATTAATTTTTGCAGTATCTGGTGTGAACTTCCCGATCGGTGTACTGATCTACTGGTCGACCACCAACCTTTGGACCTTTGGTCAACAGTTCTATGTCATTAAACGCAACCCAACTCCTGGCTCTCCGGCCTATGAGGAGTTGCAACGCAAGCGCGGGTTGACCGGCACGGCGACCAGCGTTACCCCAGAGGGGATGACAGAGGCAGAGCGTGAGATTGAGGCGAATAAGAGCCGTCAGCGCCAACAGCCGAAAAAGAGAAAGCCGCGTAAGTAGAGGACATAACATCTCAAAACATAACAAATAGGTTTAATCCCGACAGGAAGGCAGAGCAATGACCGAGTTAGAGACCGAATTAGCTAAAGAGAGCCCTAAGAAATCTCTTACCACCCGCCTTGAGGAGGAGGGAGATGTAGCTGCAGATTATTTGGAGGGGCTGCTAGATATCGCCGATCTCGATGGTGATATTGATATCGATGTTGAGAATGAGCGTGCCTCCCTCGCGATCGCTGGTGGAGCGCTCTCCCACCTCGTTGGTGATAGTGGCGAGGTCCTTGATGCCCTCCAAGAGTTGACGCGTTTAGCGGTACAAACCTCGCTCGGTGAGCGTTCTCGTCTCATGCTCGATATTGACAATTTCCGTAGCAAAAAGAAGGCGGAGCTGAGCGAATTGGCCCATAAGGTCGCCGAAGAGGTTAAGGCTTCAGGTGAGCAGGTGAAGTTGAAACCAATGAATGCCTTTGAGCGTAAGGTTATTCACGACACCATCCAAGAGATTGGCCTTACCAGCGAATCTGAGGGCGAAGAACCTAATCGTTGCGTGGTGGTTCTACCCGCTTGATCGTTTCACGTGAAACGCTCTTAGAGTGCTACTTCAAGGATTGTGCTGAAAAGGTTTCGCGCTACGCTGAAATACTGCAGAGTTGGGGGATAGAGCGCGGCCTTGTGGGTCCCCGCGAAGGGGAACGAATATGGGAGCGTCATATCGCTAACTGCCTTCCGGTAACAACGTTAATCCCAGAGGGTGTAAAAGTTGCGGATATTGGCTCTGGAGCTGGTCTGCCAGGAATTGTAATTGCTCTGGCCAGAACTGACCTCGAGGTGACTCTTATTGAGCCTTTGCAGCGCCGAGTGGACTTTTTGAACGAGGTCATTGCGGAACTCGAATTACCGATCACAGTAATACGGGGTAAATCAGAGAGCGTGAAGCGCAGTTTTGAAGTGGTAACCGCCCGAGCTGTTGCCCCCTTTCCAAAACTCCTAGATATCTCATGGCATCTGGTGAAAACTCAAGGAGCCCTTCTGGCCATGAAAGGGGGGAGTGCTCAAGAGGAGATTGATAGCACTGAGTCCAAGAGGCACTCCGTGACAAAACTTCACCTTATTGAACTCCCTGGTTTTGAAGTTGCCCGTGTTATTGAGGTCAGAAAGACTGCTTAACTACGCATATGAGTGGCTCACGTGAAACATCTCTGGCAAGCGGTAGGAAGGTAATAGGAATTCGGCGTCTGAAAGAGCCGATGCCAACACCCCTGCAGACACGGATCTTTACCGTCGCCAATCAAAAAGGCGGGGTTGGAAAAACTACCTCTGCTGTTAATGTCGCCGCCGCTCTTGCTATGGGAGGGCTAAAAGTCCTTGTCATTGATCTTGATCCACAAGGAAATGCCTGCACGGCACTAGGGGTTGATAGAGGAATTACCCCTGGAATGTATGAAGTTCTGGTGGACGAGACGCCATTGGCGCAGACGATTCAGAAGGTAGCCGGATTCCCACACTTGGAATGTGCTCCCGCCAATCGAGAACTTGCAGGCGCTGAGATCTTATTGGTTGGCTATGTGGCGCGCGAGAGTATTCTGAAGGTCGCGCTGCAGGAGTTCCTCTCCGAACGCGCGCAGCGCGGAGAGCGCTTAGATTATGTAATTATTGATTGTCCTCCCAGCTTGGGCCTGCTCACAATCAACGCTTTAACAGCGGCCGAAGAGGTATTGGTTCCCATTCAATGCGAGTACTACTCACTTGAAGGAATTTCACTTCTGCTTGAGACCCTTGGAAAGATTCAGAGAGCGCTCAATCCACGCGTGCGTGTGAGCACCATCCTCTTGACGATGTTCGACTCCAGAACGCGATTGGCAAATGATGTTGCAGATGATGTGCGTCGCCATTTCCCTAAAGAGTTGATCGATATTCCGATACCACGCGCAGTGCGAGTTTCGGAGGCACCCTCCTTCAATCAGACAGTGATGACGTACGACTCCGCCTCACCCGGGGCGATCGCTTACATGGGGATAGCGCGCGAAATTGCGCAGAGGGGATCGGCGGCATGAGTTCAGCACGCAAAGGAGGTTTGGGTCGCGGCTTAGATGCTTTGATCCCAACCACAACCATTGGAGAAGTTACAAATAGTTCAGGGGTGGTGGCCGGAACAGCTCTTGAGGTAGATATCAACTCCGTGCTTCCCAACAGTAAACAACCCAGAACTTATTTTGAAGAAGAGGCGCTAAGAGAGTTAGCCGCTTCAATTCAAGAGGTTGGCGTTATGCAACCTCCAGTTGTACGCAACCTCGGCAATGGCAGATACGAATTGATTATGGGTGAACGTCGACTGCGGGCAGCAAAGTTGGCAGGACTTAAAACAATTCCTGTAATTCTTCGCGCGTCCAGTGATAACGAAATGTTGCGTGAAGCTCTCCTCGAGAATATTCATCGCAGTCAATTAAACCCTTTGGAAGAGGGTGCGGCTTACCTAAATCTTCTCAACGATTTTGGATACACACATGAAGAGTTGGCGGCAAAGGTTGGAAAATCTCGTCCAACAATTACCAATACTTTGCGCCTCTTGAATTTACCTGCCTCGGTACAACGCAAAGTCGCTGCAGGAGTCCTATCGGCAGGGCATGCTCGCGCACTGCTGCCGCTCACCGATTCACTTGAGATAGAACAGCTAGCCAATCGCATAGTTGCAGAGGGTTTAAGTGTGCGCGCCGTCGAAGAAATAGTCGCAATGCGCGATGGAAGAGCGCGGGTAGAGAAAGCACCTCGTCAGCGATCGCAGAGTCCGCAACTCAAAGAGTTGAGTGATGAACTCGGAAACAAATTTGATACCCGAGTGCAGATTGAACTGGGTAAATCACGTGGCAAGATAACTATCGAATTTGCGGATGAAGAAGATCTGGTGCGCATTGTAAAACTGCTCAGATAAAAAAATTATATGAGAGCGCGATTTTCCATCTCGGTACGAATAACTCCACCAAGAGACTTGACTCCATCGCGAATACGCTCTGGGGTTGGATAACAATAGGCCAGACGCATTGACCAACTTCCAAAACCATCTGCATAAAAAGCTGTACCGGGAACATACGCAACCTTCGCGGCGATAGCTTTTGGCATTAGCGCGGCGGTATCAATCTCTGGGGGAAGAGTCACCCAGACATAAAAACCACCACCAGGCTTTGTCCAACTCGCACCCTCTGGAAAATATTGCTCCAAACTTTCTAGCATTGCATCACGGCGCACTTTATAAAGTTTGCAGAAAGATGCGATCTGATCACGCCAAGGTTGATCTGCAAGATAACCACTAATGGAAAGTTGCGTAAAATTAGATGGACACAAGATAGAACTCTCAGCAGCGATCACCAGTTTCTCTTTCAGTGATTGCGGAACTAGAGCCCAACCTACACGGAAACCTGGAGCGATCGTCTTAGAAAATGAGCCAAGATAAATTACATTTTCAGAGTCCTGGGCGCGCATTGCATTAGGTGAAGGTCTATCAAAGCCAAGGAGACCATACGGATTGTCCTCAACGATAAAGATCTTTTCAGCAGCACAGATCTCAAGAATCTCGGTGCGCCGATCAGCGGGCAGAAGCACTCCGGCAGGATTTTGATAATTTGGAATTAAGTAGAGAAATTTGATCTCCTGGCCACTCTTTCGAACGGCCGCGATAGCCGCCCGCAGGGCCTCTGGGATCATTCCACTCTCATCCATTTCGACATGGACAACATTGGCCTCGTACTGTTTAAAAGTACCGAGTGCGCCCACATAAGAAGGCGCTTCAACAAGTACGACATCCCCTGGGTTGATGAAGATACGTGAGATGAGATCTAGAGCCTGTTGTGAACCGGTGGTGACAATAATGTCATCGGGATGAGCGCGGATCCCTTCCAGGGCCATCACATCACAGATCTGCTCGCGAAGCTTGGGGTGGCCTTGTCCGCTGCCATACTGCAAGGCCTCAGCGCCATTCTCTTTGATTAATTTCTCCACCACATCAGCCATCATCTCCATTGGTAGTGCAGAGAGGTTGGGCATGCCACCAGCCAGGGAGACAATTTCTGGTCGCGAGGCTACGGCGAAGAGGGCTCGAATTTCACTCGCGTGCATAAGTTCTGCGCGATGCGCAAAGCGTTGTGTGAGCTGCAGATCTTCACCAGTGCGATAGCGCGTTACCTCGTTGGACATCTCTCAATTCTGCCATACCGCAACGGGACGAAGTCGCCCCTTTATTTCTTTACTTACGTAGACCAGCTCGGCGCAGGTCAGAGATACGCAATGTGCCTGTCTTTGCATCATTCTCAGCGCTTAAATAGAGACGCTGGATAGCGACCATGAGGGCTTCTACAACCGTTTCACGAAATTCAGGATCGCAGACGCGACGATAATCTCCTGGATTGGTCTGATAACCCAGTTCAATCCGAACCGTAGGTGACTTGGTTAGACGCAAAAGATCCCAAGTCTTAGCATGAATACGACAGTTTAATAGATCGGTGCGCGCACAGATTTCACGTTGCGAAAGAGTCGCAAATCGCTCACCAACTATTGAGTGCACCCCATGGGAGTCGCTCCCATAGTAATAAGTCGCAACACCTTGAGCGCTCTCGTTCTCATAGCTATCTTGATGTAAAGAGATGACGAGGTCCGCATTTGCTGCGTTAGAGAGATCGATGCGCCGAGCTTCTGTAGGAAAAGAGGAGAGCGTCCTTGTTAAGTAAACATTCACCCCCAGGGCTACAAGGCGACCTTCTAAGCGTTGGCTCAAGTCGAAGATTGACTCGGATTCAGAGGGGTCAATTACTATTACCTTTCCCGCTAGCGCTGGACCTCGCTCTGCTCGGACCGCGGCGTCGCGCAGTTGCATAGGAGCTCCGCCCGAAACAATTTTTTTAAGCCGCAACATGGACATGATCGTTGCGGGCCCACAGCGTCCATCTACCTTCACCCCTACCGACTTTTGAAATTCCATAACGGCCAACTCACACTCTTCGCCAAAAATCCCATCTACCCGACCACAATTAAAGCCCATCTCGCTGAGTTGGGATTGCAAAGCAGCAACGTCATCTCCGCGCATTAAAGGTTGGGAGAGAGTCAAAACGCGATCGCCCAATTTCCACCGCGCCTCATCAAGGGCACGCAAAGTGATGGCATCAACCACACCTGTAACGGTTAGTCCACGTGACTGTTGAAACTCCTTAACGGCGGACTGGACTGCGAGATCAAAGGAAGAACTCTCGCTCTTGAGAAGATTAAGGCGAGTTAGATAATGCGTGACCTGTAAAACAAGATCACCCGACCCACCAAGGGTGAGATCGGGCACCATGTAGTTGCTAACTCTCGAAATGTATTGAGCTATTGAATATATGCTTCGAGATCTTTGAGGAGAGCAGGTTTTGGCTTAGCGCCAACAATGCTCTTCACAACTTGGCCGCCAACATACACGTTGAGGGTTGGAATCGAAGTGATTCCATATTTCATAGCAATTGCGGCCTCTTCATCGGTGTTCAGTTTTACAATCTTGATCTTGTCAGAATGCTCAGCAGCTATCTCCTCCAAGATTGGTCCAACGGCGCGGCATGGGCCACACCATTCAGCCCAGAAATCAACCAATACCGGGGTGCTGCTTTTAAGGACTACCTCTTCAAAGGTTGCCGCTGTTACTGGTGGTGTGTTGCTCATATCTCTCCCTAGATTATGTCTTGAATAAGGCTATTTCTTTAGTGAAACGAATTAAATTTAGAGTACAGAGTCTAGTGTCCCGCTAAGAATCTTTCTGCATCTAATGCGGCTTGACACCCAGAACCTGCCGCGGTGATTGCTTGGCGGTATGTGTGATCCACTAAATCTCCGCAGGCGAAAACTCCACTCAAATTTGTTTGAGTGGAACGCTCTTCCACCTTTACGTACCCCTCATCATCTAGTTCTACTTGACCCACGAGGAGTTCCGAGCGAGGTGAGTGCCCAATCGCTACAAAGAGTCCGGTAAAGGCGCGTTCGGATTCGTTGCCATCGACGGTGTTCCGCAATTTGAGACCGGTGACATTATCTGTGCCCAACACATCGATGACCTCGGTATTCCATAAGAACTCAATCTTGGGATTTGCCGCGGCCCGCTCGACCATAATCTTGGATGCACGAAGGGAGTCGCGGCGATGAATTACAACGACTTTAGATGCGAAGCGAGTGAGGAAGGTTGCCTCTTCCATCGCGGAATCCCCACCACCGACGACTGCGATCTCTTGGTTGCGGAAGAAGAAACCATCGCAGGTAGCACACCAAGAAACTCCACGACCAGAGAGGCGCTTTTCATTGACCAGGCCGATCTCCTTGTAGGCGGAACCTGTCGCAAGAATTACCGCTTTAGTCTGTAATACATTTCCACTGCCATCCACCAGAGTTTTTATTTCCCCATCAAGTTTCATCTCGACAATATCGTCGCGAACAAGGATAGTTCCAAATTTTTCGGACTGTAGTTTGAGTTTATCCATTAAGTCCGGACCCATGATGGCTTCAGGGAACCCGGGAAAGTTTTCGACATCAGTCGTATTCATTAAAGCTCCACCTGCAGTCACCGAACCTTCATAGAGGACAGGAGCGAGTTGGGCGCGTGCAGCATAAATTCCTGCGGTGTAACCGGCGGGACCAGATCCCACAATCACGAGTTCGTGGACCACTTCACTCACTGCCGTACCAACTTTCCCTCTAGAAACTATCAATATCTGTCTAGCGACGGCGCTGTAAAAAGAGTGCAAAGGCCGCGCCTACTTCGGTGATCTTAAACGCTCTCGCCAGTGTGAGATAGCCCAAACCACTAACCGAAAGAACAACAATCAACTCCACGGTATTCCCGCCAGGTATGTGGCTCTTGAGCAGGTAGAGCGGCACGGCTACAACTCCATAAAGCAGGGCCAAGCGGGAGTAAAGATTTGTGATCCCTCCAATATGGAGGTTTATTGAGTAGCGGCGCAGCAGGCGAATTGAAGTCCATGCTCCCACGTAATAGCTCAAAGCCAGAGCTCCCGCCAGGCCAACGGTGACCCATTTAGCCGGAAGCGACAGAGCTAGGATGAATGCGAGCAGGCTAGCCACAATATTCATGATGCCGTTGCTAAGGACTTGCAACTTCACATTTTCAAAGGCATTGAGCCCGCGAAGTGCTATTAGATTTACACTTAACGGGAGCAGACCGAGAGCAAAAGCGGAGAGTACGACTCCTAAATATCTCGCATCAGAATCAGAAATACCAAAGAAGAGTGTGCGCGTGATAAGTGGACCAAAGAGTACAAATGCGATTGCGCTTGGCACGGTGATGATTCCAACTAGCCGAATAGCACGCATTAACTCGTCCTGAATTTCATGAAATTTGCGGTCAATGGCATGCCCAGATAAGAGCGGCAGAATCGCAGTAACGATTGAGATAGTCACAACCGAGTGCGGAAGAATCAGGATATAAAAGGCATTGCTATAGGGCGTGTATCCAACGCCGGTGGTAATACCCTCTTTGAGAGCACGAACCGCGGCGCCTGTTGAAAGATTGACTGTGACCCAGTAACTCAATTGAGAGATTGCGGCAAAGGCAAGTGTCCATGATGCAAGATGAAAAGACTTCTTGAGTTCGGCATCGCGCCAATCAAAACGGGGACGAATTTTGATTTTAGTCTGGCGAATGACAGGAATTAAGCAGGCGAGTTGCACGACAAATCCTGCAGTCGTACCAATTGCAAGCCACATTGCTTGGCCATGCGAAATCGTCGAAACCCTCCAGCCTTTCGAGATATGCATGAAATATCCGAAGACCGTAATTGCCACGAGATTATTGAAAACAGGTGCCCACATCATTGGACCAAATTTTCCTTTAGCATTCGCGACCTGTCCGAGCAGAGCGAAGAGACCCATAAAGAAGATCTGCGGTAGGCAGTAGCGCATAAAGAGAACTGTGAGATTAAATTCGGGGCGCCCTACATAACTGCTGGCGAATAGTCGTACTAAAAGCGGCGCCCCAATAACGGAGAGTAGAACCAAAACGCCGAGCAAAACAGAGGTCGCTGTTACGAGACGAGAGATAAATGCTGAACCACCATCAGGCTCCCGTATCGCGCGCACCAACTGCGGTACAAAAATTGCAGTCAAAGCTCCACCAATAATCAAGTTATATAAGATGTTAGGCATTGTGTTGGCGACGTTGTATGTATCGCCAAGAAGCGTTGTTCCAAGAACGGCAACCAGAAGAAGGCCGCGTACCAACCCAGTGATTCGCGATGCCAGAGTACCTACCGCCATGATGGTCGACGAGCGGGCTATTGAATTCTCGCTCATCGCCGTTTTCTTCTAATACGTCGAAAACTTTGGATAGATGCAGCGATAAAAAGAAGTATCGCTGCCCCTGTCGTCACCCAGGTAGCAATTGGACTAATTACGGCGAGATTGAGCGGATAGATCACGGAATCTCCCAATAAATCACCGTTACTCGATGTGAGTTCAACATTGAGTCCCGAGGTGCCCGACGTCAGTACCGTGACGGGAACCATGACCTGAGTCTTGGATTGTGCCAGAATTGAGATTTGAGGAAGTTCTCCAACCCGAACCTTAAAGTTGGTGGGGATAACATATAAATTAACTTTTATATTGGAGGGGAAGCCATTTGTAATTGTGATTGGGATGTTTTGCTGGCTTGCAGTTACCGTGAATTTACCCGAACTCAAGTGAACTAGGTGAATTTGATCGTAGGCAGTTGCCGTGTAGTCACGGACCAAATAGTCGCGACGATCTTTCGTTAGTTTCGGATTTAATATCTTCAGGAGGGCCAGGCGGTAAGTATCAATATTTTTTGGATCAACGAAAGCTGCGGTCTGTGCAAAATAGGTTGAGTCCTCTTTAATTGCAGCCACCTCTGCACTTCCTAAAGTGAACTGGCTATTCGACTGATAAGACCTTGCAGCAACCACTTCGCGTCCGAGTAACGTCGCAAGGCGCGTTCCAGAGATATTGAGAACGTAGTTAACTTCATGCGGTGAGAGTTGCCCGACCCAGTAGGAAGAGGGATTTCCATAGGCCATTGCGATTACGGAATCGGAGCGGGTTGCAACTGCGAGTTGGGTTAACCACGATTTGGCGAATAACGTACCGACTCCGGCGGCGCCTGAAGTTAGGGTGTAACCGTTGGCCATTGCAGTGACTTCTTCGATGAGAGCGGGATCGATAACCCATGTGCGCTCTCCTACAGGTGGATTAAAGACAAATTGTCCGAGTCGACCAGAGATGGCGATTGAGCTAGCAAGTTCATCATCAATGAATTGTCCATTGATCTGGCGGTGGGTCGGCTCAGTGAGGAGAATTACCGAACTGGCATGCGCGCTCGGAAGAGAGATGAAGGTCAGCGTTATCGTTGCGATAAGCGCGAGCCAGCGCCTCACACTTTCAACTCTCCAGACTTGGCGATTAACTTCTTCTCATCAGGATAGGCCAGTAGAGAGATAATCTCATCGAGAGGGAACCACCCCACATCATCGACCTCGCTAACTTGGGGCGCGAGCGTGCCTCCCACCTCTCGAAAGAGGTAATGATGAACTGTCTTATGTATTCTCTTGCCGCCCGCCATAAACCAAAAATCAATAACTCCAAGTTCGCGCGAGATCTCGCTTTCAATCCCAGTCTCTTCTGCAACCTCTCGAATTGCCGCTTGTTCTGGAGTTTCTCCCGCTTCGATATGTCCCTTGGGGAGAGACCAGAGCAGACGCTCTCGCGTTGCGTCTTTCAGATCTCGACGACCGATGAGTAGACCTTTTGTGCCGCTCTCATTGATAACCAAACCACCGGCGCTGACCTCATCCACTCGTTTCGCATAAACCGAACGCTTCTTGGGAGTCACTTTTTTTACAGGGGTGGTACCAACTTCAGGTTTTACCGCAGAAGAAGAGTTAGTAGGTGTCTGTGGCCCCGCTGGACGCCGTCTCCGACGCTTTTTCCGCTTCGCTTCGCCACCCGCACCAAGTGCCGGGGTCATAAGAGAAGGGTACTGCTCTAGCCTTACTCATTGTGAGCACCCAGTTACCGAATCCTCGCGATCTCGCCGCAGAGCTCGCCCTCGGCGCCCTTGCCTTGCACGGACCGATCATCACCTCGCTGGCCACCGCTTATCGCGAGGCTGGATTTACTTTGGCGTTGGTGGGGGGACCGGTACGCGATGCGATCTTAGGACGCCTGGGAAATGATTTGGATTTTGCATCGAGCGCTCGCCCGACAGATTCAGTCCAAATCCTTAGGCGCTGGGGCGATGCGATTTGGGAGACCGGCGCCGCCTTTGGAACTATTGCAGCAAAGAAGGGCGAGGTGACGATTGAGGTCACTACATATCGCAGCGAAAGTTACGACCCCGATTCACGTAATCCGTTGGTCACCTTTGGAGATTCTATTGAGGGAGATCTTTCACGGAG
Source organism: Actinomycetes bacterium (assembly GCA_025355305.1). Taxonomy (GTDB): domain Bacteria; phylum Actinomycetota; class Actinomycetes; order Nanopelagicales; family Nanopelagicaceae; genus PALSA-747. The sequence goes on from JANXZW010000028.1 coordinate 26,346, forward strand.
AGATTTCACTGTCAATGCGATGGCCCTGGAACTAACGGGTGACACACCCCTCTTCATCGATCTCTTTGATGGTGCTGGCGACCTAGCGAAGAAACTTTTGCGTACACCAGTTAGCGCACGCGCTTCATTCTCCGATGACCCGCTACGAATGATGCGCGCAGCTCGATTTGTCGCGCAGCTAGATTTTGCTGTTGACCCTGAAATAATTTCGGCTATATCCGAGATGTCAGACCGTCTCTCCATAATTTCCTCGGAGCGTATTCGCGAGGAGTTCACGAAAACGCTCATGTCTCCTAATCCGCGAAATGGGCTGCTCCTGTTAGTTGACTCGGGTTTGGCGGCTATCTTCTTTCCTGAATTACCAAAATTGAAGTTAGAGATCGATGAGCATCACCACCACAAAGATGTCTATGAGCACACCTTGACGGTTTTGGATCAGGCCATCGCTCATGAGGATCGCTTAGGGGGACCCGATTTAACTATTCGCCTCGCCGCGCTGATGCACGATATCGGCAAACCGCGTACCCGCGAGTTAATTCCTGGTGGGGGAGTTTCTTTCCATCACCATGAGGTTGTTGGCGCGAAGATGACCAAGAAGCGTCTCAAAGAGTTGCGCTTTGATAGCAAGACAATTGAGCAGGTCTCCACCCTAGTCTTCCTGCACCTTCGCTTTCATGGTTATGGAGGCGGTGAGTGGACGGATTCAGCGGTGCGTCGTTACATAAGAGATGCGGGAGATTTATTAGATCGGTTACATGTATTGACTCGCGCAGATTGCACGACGCGTAATAAGCGCAAAGCTGAACAACTCGCTGCGACTTATGACTCATTAGAGCTGCGTATTACCGAGTTGAAGGCACAGGAAGAGTTGGATCGCATACGCCCAGATCTCAATGGTCAGGAGATTATGGAGATTCTTGGAATCAAACCCTCACGCATCGTTGGCGCGGCGTACGACTATCTGTTGGAGCTACGAATGGAGCGCGGACCACTGGGAGTAGATGTGGCTACCCGTGAACTACTCGCTTGGGCGAGCGAGAAAAAACTTGGAAGGGCGCAGGAGTAAGGACGCAGCAATGACAAGTGCGGCGGTGGTGAGCAGAGGAAGTTCCAGAGATTTTCCATTTTTTGGTAGTACTAGGGCGGCAATTACTGCTCCTAGAACAATGATGGTATTGACGGCTACGTCGTAAAAGGCGAATACCCGGCCACGGAATTCATCGGCAATTTGTGATTGGACGAGCGCATCATTTGTCACTTTCACGGCCTGTCCGCAGAGGGCGATAAAGAATGCGGTCGTTATAAGTAGCCACTCCTGCGGAATAAATGCAAAGAGAATGAGGAATATCGAGGGCGTAACCATCATCAAACGAATCCAACGATGACGCCCAAAGTAAGCGACAAAGAAGGGTGTGATGAATGAACCGATACCAAGACCCACTCCGGCGATCGCTAGAGCGTAGGCAAAGCCAGCCAGACCCGCATCGGGATTATTGGGTGGATTAAAAGTATTGCGCTCTAGCAAGAGACCCATCAAGGTGAGGGCTGTTAGTCCACCGCGTTGAATGGCAGTAGCGAAAATTCCACGGAGTGCATCTGGATGGTTTTTAAGAATTCGTAAACCCTCTTGCAACTCGCGAAACCCGCGAATCTCGACCGGAACCTCGTGATCTGCCGGTCCAATATCGCGACGCGACAAGCGTCGAGTGAGAAAGGCACTTAAAAGATAACAGGCCATTGCTATCAAGATCACTTTTGCATCAGAGAGATCACTCTTTCCGTGTGCATCAAAAATCTTCTTTATTCCGATACCAATTCCGCCACCGATTACAACTCCGATACTCCCGCCAGTAACTGCAAGAGCATTGGCTGCAATCAACTCTTCGCGTGAGACGATCAACGGTAACCCCGCGGAGAGACCTGCGAGTATCAAGCGATTGATACCGAAAGCGGCAAGAACTAGAAGTGTTAGAGGAACGCCAGTAGCACCAGATTTAATAAGAACTGCAATTAGCAGGAGGTCAGTGGCGCGAACAAGATTTGAAAATTGCACAATGCGCTGGCGCGAGAAGCGATCCAAGAAGACGCCGGCATATGGACCAACAAGAGAGTAAGGAAGTAGCACTACTGCAAAGGCGGTAGCGGCGCTAACGGCATTAGGTTGACGCTCAGGTGAGAATAGGACAAATGAGGTGAGTGAAGATTGGAAGATTCCATCTCCAATTTGCCCCAACCAACGTACTGATAACAGGTCTTTGAGTTTTCCTCCGGGGTGGAATGGCCAGCTAGGGGTCATTCCAATCCTCTTCATACTCGCAAGCGTAGTTATTAATAAGGGATTATTCTAAGCAACTATGTCGGGTGCAATGTCGGGGACACTATGGAGTCGTCGTGATGCGATTGATTATTCACTTAAGCGTCGCGCTACGTTAATCGCGCTCTTTAAAGGAAGCACCTCTGGTTTAGATGCGTGTGATGCTGACCCTTACCTAAAGAGTGCAGCCAAGTATCACGGAGAGGCTGTTGCCCGACTCTGTCCTGTCTGTCGCAAGGAACAGATGGTTGAACTCCGCTACACCTTTGGAGATCAACTCGGGCAATATTCAGGTCGCATTAAGACTTCAGCAGAGATTGTCGAGATGCAGAGTGAATTTGGTGAGTTTCGGGTCTATACCGTGGAGGTCTGTCGCGGATGCGGCTGGCACCATCTGATTTACTCCTTCAAATTAGGTGATGGGAAGTACCGCAAGCCTCCGCGCAAGGTGCGCACCCTGGAAGACGAGGATTACACCCGCAGCGCGGGGCGGTAACCTTTCTACATGGAACGACCCTCCCGCGAGAACTTAAGGACCTGGTTCATTCGTGGCTCAATCTTTACGATTGGCGGTGGCTTCGTTATCGCCACTTACCTCTTCGCCTTTGCCTACTTCACGGTAAAAATTCCCGATCCCAACCAATATGTTAATAGCCAAGCAACCATCATCGAGTATTCCAATGGTTCGGAGATTGCGCGGGTAGGGGCGGAAGATCGAACCAGCGTGCAGTTGGCTACTGTCCCTATCCAGGTTCGCCACGCCATTATGGCGGCGGAAGATCGCAATTTCTACACTGAGCACGCCTTTAGCCCGACCGGAATTTTGCGAGCGCTTTGGCATGATGTGCAGGGAGGGTCGTTACAAGGCGGTTCAACCATTACCCAGCAGTATGCAAAGACTGCCTTCCTCTCCCCACAAAGGAGCATCCAACGAAAAGTTAAAGAGATTGTTATCGCCGTAAAGTTGGAGCAGCAATTATCCAAAGACCAGATTTTTGAAGATTACCTCAACACGATTTACTTCGGGCGCGGAGCGTATGGGGTTCAGACAGGTTCGCAAGTCTTCTTCGGGCGCACCGTCGACCAACTAAATGTTTCACAGGCCGCTGTCCTCGCTAGCGTCTTGAACGCACCGGGATATTACGACCCTGCTAATGGCCCCAACTACTTGGCCCGCCTGAAATTGCGTTGGAAGTATGTACTAGATGGCATGGTGAAGGCCAAGTGGTTGACGCCGAAGCAAGAGGCGGCGCAGCTCTTTCCATTTATCCAACCCCGCGTCTCTTCTGGTTCACTCGCTGGCCCCAAGGGATATGTTGTCTCTTGGATTGAAAATCAACTACAGCAATTTGGTTTCACACAAGATCAATTAATGCAGGGTGGTCTGGTTGTGAAGACGACACTGGTGAAAAAAGATCAACAGGCCGCGGTTGACGCCGTTGCGAAGCGCACTCCAAAATCGCCATTTAATAATTTACGAGTCGCGTTGGTCTCAATTCAACCGGGGACTGGCGCCGTTCTTGCTATGTATGGTGGACAAGATTATTTAAAGAACCAATATAACAACGCTACTCAAGCGACCGCACAAGCCGGTTCCTCATTTAAACCATTTGCTCTTACGGCCGCCCTCGAAGCTGGAATCAGTTTGCAATCGGTCTGGAACGGCCATTCACCACAAGTCTTTTACGATCCTGGATCACAAGGCCCTTATCCAGTCTTCAACTATGGCAACGAGCAGTTCGCGAATGTTAATCTTTTGGATGCAACCGCGAACTCGGTTAATACCGTCTTTGTTCCGCTAGGAATTAAAGTGGGGCCAGATAAGGTCATTGATGTTGCACGGAGAGCTGGAATCCCAACATCGGTGCAGATGGTCTCTGGACCCTCAGTCACATTAGGAGTGGCAAGCCCGCACGTGATTGATGTGGCTAGCGCGTATGCCACCTTCGCGGCGCAGGGTATTTATGCAAAGCCTTATATCGTCGCCCAAGTAATTGGAGATAACGGTGGGGTTCTTTACCAGGCCCAACCCGTCACCAATCAAGTCTTTGCTAGCGATGTAATGGCAGACCTGACCACGGCGCTTCAAACTGTTACACAATACGGAACCGCATCGGGTGCGGTGGCTGATCTCGGTCGCCCCAGCGCTGGAAAGACCGGTACTACTACCGACAATGCGAGCGCTTGGTTCTCCGGCTTTGTTCCACAGATGGCCACCAGTGTGGCGCTCTTTAGAGATAACGCCTCACAATCTCTCAACGGCATCGGTGGACTCAACGCCGTGACCGGAGGAACTTTCCCTGCTCGAATCTGGGATCAATATATGAAGACGGCTCTTGCCCACACGCCAATCATGGACTTCCCACCGCCTGCAAATATTGGCGGAATCGATCCTGTTCCTATGCAGAGTGCTGTCCCAACCCTAGATCCTGCACTTGCAAAGGTGACGCCAACTCCCAAGCCAGCCCCTGCCCCAAAAAAGAAGAAGTAAAAAGCCGATAAGAGATGAGGCTTTCATTTACAACTAAAGCCGTAATCGCACTCGCTCTCTTCGCTGGTCTGCTCTCACTCGCTAAATTTGATCACTGTTACAACACAAATTGGTCTGGCGTTGGCGTTGATGTACACGAGTGCTACAGCGATCTCCCTGCACTCTTTGATGCGCGCGGACTTGTGGATCACCTCTGGCCATATTCAAGTGCCACAAATTCTGTGGAGTATCCCCCACTCACTGGAATTGTTATGTGGGCAACAGCGATAATCACTCCACAGGGTTATAACGCAGATAAGTATTACTTCTTGATTAATATCGCACTGCTTGCCGCCCTGTTCATCGGCACCGCAATTCTTGTGTCAAAAATCAACCCCAATAAGTGGTACTTACTTCCAGTGTTGCCAGCGGTCATCGCCTCCCTCTACATCAACTGGGACATGTGGGCGGTTCTCTCCGCTGTGGCAGCTATCTATTGGTTTGACCGCAAGAGGTATGAACTAAGTGCGAGCGCCTTAGCGATATCGATCGCCACAAAATTTTTCCCCGTGGTACTTTTGATTCCGATAGCAATTATTTTTTTTCACCGCCGCGAATTTCGCGCCGGTTTGCGTTACCTTCTGCAAACAACTCTCTTATGGATTGTGATCAACGCTCCCTTTGCCCTTACGACCCCGACTGGGTGGTGGAGATTCTTTAAATTAAATGGCAACCGTCCTGCAGATCTCGGTTCGCTCTGGCAGGCGCTGAGTATCTATGGTGCCAATCCGTCCGGACTCAATTTCTACTGGATTGCGCTATTCCTTCTCGGCTCGGTAGCGGCTGCTGGTCGACTCTTGCGCCGGGTGGCGCCTCCAAGTTTGGCTCAGATCGCCTTCATTTTCGTTGCCCTCTTTACCGCCTTGAACAAGGTTTACTCGCCGCAATATGTGCTCTGGTTGGCCCCACTCGGAGTAATCGCGTTGGTTGATCAGCGAAACCGCGCCGCTTTCTGGGTCTGGCAGGGAGGTGAGGCGCTCTACCACTTTGCGATTTGGGAGTACCTGGCTACCTCTGGAGGTAGCAAGTTCTCACTGCCACCGAACTGGTACGCCGCGGCGATTTTGATCAGGGTGGGGGCGAGCCTCTACTTCGCCCTGCGGCTTCTCCTCGCCGCGCCCGATTTATCCACAACTGAGCCAGAGCCCCAGGCTGAAGAATTTCTCCAAATCAGCGCGGAGAGTTAGGCTTACCCTTCCTTCACGTTCAGGGCGCCCGCCCTTTCCGCTGTCGGAGCAGTAACCCTCCTGCCGTGGAAATCCCACGGCCGCTTTAGTCCAGAGGAGGTGGGGTTAACGCATGCGTCATTATGAAATCATGGTCATTCTCGATCCAGACCTAGAAGAACGCACAGTCGCACCAAGTCTTGAGACGTATCTCAAGATCATCAAAGACAGTGGTGGCACCGTCGACAAGCTCGATATTTGGGGCCGCCGCCGCATGACCTTCGAAATTAATAAGAAAGCCGAAGGCATCTACGCTGTCGCTGATCTGCACTGTGGTCCAGATGCGATCAAAGAACTTGATCGTCAACTCAATTTGAACGAAGCGGTGCTTCGCACCAAGGTCGTTCGTCCAGATCACCTCAACTCATAATCAGACAATAGTTAATTAAGCGAGAGAAAAATGGCAGCTGGCGATACAACAATCACAATGATCGGTAACTTAACTAGCGATCCTGAACTGCGCTTCACACCCTCGGGTGCTGCAGTCGCAAAGTTCACCGTTGCATCAACTCCTCGTTACCTCGATAAGGCGACGAACGAGTGGAAGGATGGCGATAGCCTCTTCCTAAACTGTCAGATCTGGCGTCAAGCTGCAGAGAATGTTGCAGAGTCTTTGACTCGCGGAATGCGTGTCATCGTCTCAGGACGTCTGAAGCAACGCTCTTATGAGACTAAAGAAGGCGAAAAGCGCACAGTATTTGAGGTTGAAGTTGACGAGGTAGGTCCATCACTTCGTAACGCAACCGCAAAGGTCACCAAGACAACTCGCGGCGCGGGTACTGGCGGATTCACCGCAACATCTGAAACTGCATCCTCCGATGATCCTTGGTCAGCAGCCCCCGTAGGTGGCGGCTGGGCAACAGGAGCATCAGATGATCAGCCTCCATTTTAATTAATCAATAACCAACCATTCCTGTTTTAATAAACAGGGCCCTCATAAAGGAGCACCACAGTGGGAGCAAGAAGTAATAAGACCTTAAAGCCAAAGAAGGTCGCGCCGAAGATGTCGGCTGCGGCTTTGAAGAAGTTTAAGAAGAAGCCATGTTCTTTCTGCCAGCAGAAGGCCGCCTATATCGATTACAAGGACATCGCCACTCTTCGTAAGTTCATCTCTGATCGCGGCAAGATCCGCGCTCGCCGAGTAACGGGTGCCTGCACCCAACATCAACGTGCAATTGCTGCCGCGGTAAAGAACTCCCGCGAGATGGCGCTCTTGCCTTATACCTCAACAGCTAGATAAGGAGAGATAGACGATGAAACTCATCCTTACTCGTGAAGTTGCAGGTCTCGGCCAAGCCGGAGATGTTGTAACAGTTAAAGATGGCTATGCCCGCAACTTTCTCCTTCCAAATGGCAATGCAATTGCCTGGTCGGTCGGCGGAGAGAAGCAGATCGAGGGAATTCGCCGTGCACGAAGTGCGCGCGAGATCCGCGACCTGGATCACGCTCGTGAGATTAAGGCCACCTTGGAGGCAGCTCCTATCGTCGTAAAGGCAAAGGTTGGCGCTACCGGTTCACTATTTGGTTCGGTCACTGAAAAGGACCTGATCTCAGCCATCAAATCCTCCGTGGGGATCGATATTGATCGCCACCGCCTAAAGGCCCCGGTCATGAAGAAGCTTGGTAGTTACACCGCCAAAGTCACTCTCCATGCCCAAGTTGGCGCCACCGTCCAAGTTTCGGTGATCGCTGCTTAGTAGCTCCTCACAAAAACCCCACCGACCGCGATTGGTGGGGTTTTCTCATTTATTGAGATTCTCAGATATATCTTTATCCCCAACCCCTTCCAAGAATTTGAGCGTGAAAAGAGTCAATTTCACAGTGCTATCCCCAATCTGGGGGTAGTTACACACAACCCTTCCACACAGATTTTCAGGTTATCCCCAGCAAAGCTCCCCTTTCCCACAAAGGCGCACACATGGGGTATCCGAGAAAATAGGGAATGTCGGTAGCAGGCAAGAGGATTACACCTGTAGATCACGAAGAAGGTTACGGGAGTGGGTAGGCCTAGATATGAGCATTGCGGAACTGCCAAGTCGGGGTAATAACAGCTTGCCTCTTCGCGCCGTTGAGTTTGAGCGTACCCCTCCCCAAGATCTCGTCGCCGAACAATCGGTCCTCGGAGGCATGCTCCTCTCTAAAGATGCCATCGCAGATGTTGTGGAAATTATTAAAGAGCGTGATTTCTATCGCCCTGCGCATGAACTTATCTACGATGCGATTCTTGATCTCTATGGTCGTGGCGATCCTGCCGATCCAGTTACCGTCTCGGCCGAACTGACAAAGCGTGGCGATATCGCGCGTGCAGGTGGCGCTCCATATCTCCACACCTTAATCTCCGCTGTTCCTACTGCGGCCAACGCTGGTTACTACGCGCGCATCGTTCGAGACCGTGCCATCCTCCGTCGCCTCGTCGAGGCTGGTACAAAGATCGTTCAACTTGGCTACTCAGAGGCGGGTGATGTTGATGATGCCGTCGATGCCGCACAGGCTGAGGTCTATCAAGTTACAGAATCTCGGTTAACTGAGGATTACATTCAACTCTCCGAATTGATGCAACCAACCCTTGATGAGATTGATGCGATCGGAAAAGGTATCGGCATCGAAGGCGTTAAATCTGGCTTCCTTGAGCTCGACAGCCTTACAAATGGATTCCACCCTGGCAACATGATCGTCCTAGCGGCGCGTCCTGCTGTTGGAAAGTCAACGCTGGGCCTGGACATTGCGCGTTATGCCTCTATCCAAAGTGGCCTGACTTCAGTGATCTTCTCTCTGGAGATGAGTCGCTCTGAGATTGCGATGCGCATGATTTCTGCCGAGGCGAAGGTCGCACTTAACAATATTCGTTCGGGCTCGTTAAGCGAAGATGAGTGGGGCCGGATCGCTCAGCGCACCGGTCAGATCTCCGAAGCTCCACTCTTTATTGATGACTCTCCCAATCTCTCTCTTATGGAGATAAGAGCTAAGGCGCGCCGTTTAAAGCAACGCCACAATTTGAAATTAATTGTTATTGATTACTTGCAGTTGATGACATCGGGCAAGCGTGTGGAGAATCGGCAACAAGAGGTCTCCGAGTTCTCTCGTAACCTCAAACTTCTTGCTAAGGAGTTGGATGTTCCGATTATTGCTATCTCGCAACTCAATCGTTCGCCTGAACAGCGTGCTGACAAGAAGCCAATGCTCTCTGATCTCCGCGAATCTGGTTCGATTGAACAAGATGCAGATATGGTTATTTTGCTCCACCGCGACGATCTCTACGATAGTCAGAATCGATCGGGCGAAGCGGATCTAATCGTGGCCAAGCACCGCAATGGTCCGACCCGCACTATTACAGTTGCAGCGCAACTTCACTTTGCAAGATTCTCCAATATCGCACAGAGTTTTAGTAGTGGCGAGAGCTTTATTAAAGATTAACTCATCTTTTCGGAGTAGCGCGCAACACTGAAACCGAAGTGGATGGGAAGATTGATTGCAAAAATCACTAGCGTGATCGTCATCAGTGTTAAGAGGCTGCCGCGGGTTCCGTCTTTAACAAAGATGTACTCCAGCGCGCCGGCAATCAACCCGTAAGCCAGCAGCGTCCACTTCGCAACTAGGAAGAATGTCGACCAATCGAAGCCACCAATTTGACTTAGAAGGAAGAGATTAGCCGCGACTCCAAGTGCTGCCAAAGCGATAAGAGTTGTGGCTGGAGCTAACGAAACGTGTTTTGGCAGGTGCGCTGCGAGATAGACCCCACCTGCGACAACAAGTGCTAATACAACTAGTGAGATCTCAGCAATTGGAGGAAATTTCTTTTTCATAGCGTTGTTATCCTTGTCATAATAATGAGAGTAGCCACCTGCATAGCGCCGGTTATCCCAGCGGTGTATAAAAAGCGCTTCATCAATTTTGAGATCACCTCACCATCTGGTCGCTCTTTCTTTAACTCAAAGAGAACTCCGAGATTGGCTGGTTCTAAGAATCCGAGTGCGACTACCGCCATTACTCCAACGACAATCATTGAGGCAACTACCCAAGGGTGATGCTTATCTGAAGAGAGAATGAATCCCTCATGGCGCGCCAATTGCCAACCACCTGCGAGTGTAGCGACAACCAGAGTTGGCATTAATAAGACCATCTTTGGCATGAATTTCTTGGAAAACTCCATTCGCGCCGGGATGCTCATTGTTCCAATGATTGGACCGATGACAAATCCTAAGAAGAGATCGATCGCTGTCCAACAGGCACCCCCAACAACATGGAAGAAGTCCAGGGCCCAAAGGCGATTCGAAGCTAGTGCAACAATCAAACCAATGTAAACGATAGCGACAAGCGGGATAGCGCTAGTCGGCACAATCTTGAAATCCTTGGGTTTTTCAATAATTACACCATGCGCCATCTCAGGGCTCCCATCTATAGATTATGGGTTAAAGGCTAAGGAGCAAGCCCCTCACAATCAAGGGTTTCTCTATAAATTTATCGCGGTGAGTAGTCCGCTTTTTACATCGTAGATCGCGCCCATTACACGGACCTCGTCGTGTAAGAGCGGGTAGCTTTCGATTTTGACTATATCTTTGCGCAGCTCCCCGCGCTGATCCGTTGTGGTCTGAAAATCTAAACTCTGAGTATCAACGCCGCTCTTCTGGGAGATCGCGGCATGGATGCCATCTGCGTCTGTGCTCGCCATTCGGCAATCCGTGTGGGGCATGACTAAGACTCTGTTTACGCCCAGCAAGTGGGTGGCTAGAACTAGGGTACGAAGGACGTCGTCGGTGACACGAGCCCCTGCGTTACGTAAAATTTTGGCATCGCCAGCTTGCATTCCTACGATTCGCAAGGGGTCGATTCTCGAATCCATACAGGTAACGATCGCCAAACCTCTGACGGCAGTGCCGGTCAAATCTTCCGAAGTAAATTTTGAGGCGAAGATTTGATTGGCTGCAAGGACATCCTCAAACTTATCCACGCTTCACCTCTATCTCTGTCGCGCCACCCTCTGGAATTTTCTCGTTTGCAATGAAGATCCCGCCAAGCACAACACCCGCACCGATGAGTTGAATCGTAGTGAAGGTCTCTTTGAGCAGCACCCAACCGAATACCCCAGCAAGGACCGGTTCCAACATTCCAATAATGCTGGCCACTTGTGGAGAGAGAGCGTTGACTCCCGCCAGCACGCAGAAATATGGCAGGACCGTTCCAAAGAGAACGATTACCGCAATTAGAATCCAACCTGCAAGATGATGTCCGGAGAAGTGGCCATTGAGATTTACTTGTACTCTAAAAATCTTAAAAGGAAATGACCACCAGGGCTGCACAACGGCGAATAGCACGGAGGTGATCCCAAAACCCCAAACCAACATCGTGTCGGAACTTCTTCGTTTTCCGAGCGCCCTTCCAAGAAGAAAATATGCCGCCAGACTAAATGCATCGAGGAACGAGGAGATAACTCCGAGACCGTTAAGGGTTAAACCCTGCCAAACCTGACCAACCAAAATGAGTCCGATAAAGGCGGCCAGTAGACCGAGCCACATAGAGTTTGCAATCTTTACCTTCTTGAAGAAGCGCAGGTAGAGCACGATCCAGATTGGCGCCGTAAATTCAATGATGAGCGCGATTGAGACATGCAGCCTAAGAATCGAGAAGAAGTATAAGGATTGCACCGCTGCGATCCCAATGACTCCAAAGAGCGCGAGCAGCCCCGCCTCCCCCTGCGCCGGACGTAAGAGCGGAAGTCGACCTTTGAGCGCTAGGTAGATCACCAGGGCAACCAGAGATCCCGTAGTTCGAATTTCAGTTAAACGCCAGGGAGTGAGCCCAGCCTCCATCACCCATTTGGAGATGATGCCATTGATCGAGAAGAGGAGAGCGCCGCTTATAAGCAATAGATAAGCGCGCCGTTTTCTCACTGCCCTAACCTATCTCGTCAGAGCCACCCATTTAGAGGTAATCCTCTCTATAAGCCAGTGCGCTAGAGTTTTAGCCGTGCTACTAAGTGATCGAGATATCGCCGCCGAACTCACCGCAGGGCGAGTAAAGGTAGAGCCCTTCAGTGAGGGGATGATCCAGCCTTCGAGCGTGGATGTGCGGCTAGACCGCTTCTTTCGGGTCTTTGAAAATCACAAGTATTCGGTTATTGACCCCTCTATTGAGCAGTCGGAGTTGACGCGCGAAGTTGCCGTCGCACACGATGAACACTTCATCTTGCATCCTGGGGAGTTTGTTCTCGCCAGCACTTACGAAATTATTACCTTGCCCGATGATATTGCGGGTCGCCTAGAGGGAAAGTCTTCGCTAGGTCGACTTGGATTATTAACGCACTCAACAGCTGGGTTTATTGACCCAGGATTTTCTGGCCACATCACACTTGAGCTCTCAAACGTTGCAAATTTGCCGGTCAAACTCTTCCCTGGCATGAAGATTGGTCAGTTGTGTCTCATCAAACTCTCATCTCCCGCAGAGCATCCCTACGGTTCAGCGCTCTACGGATCCAGGTATCAAGGACAGCGCGGCCCAACTCCCAGCAAATCATGGTTGAATTTCCACCAATCGAATATTCAATAGAAAAAACTAGGCAAGAGCGATTAGGAGCTCCTCATGAAGGTAGTTGTATTTATCGTTGTCCTGCTAGTCATCCTCGCCTTGTTGGCGATCATGTCTCGCAACCGTTTAGTTCGCGCCGGCATCTCTGTAGATGAAGCATTCGCGCAGATCGAAGTGCAACTCAAGCGTCGCTCTGATCTAATTCCAAATCTTGTCGAAACGGTAAAGGGATACGCCTCCCACGAATCAAGCACCTTTGAAGCGGTGGTCGCGGCGCGAGCTAAGGCAACGACAGCAACCACGGTCACTGATGTAGCCGCTGCCGATGGGCAACTCACACAGGCTTTGCGGGGGTTGCTGGCCGTTACCGAGAACTATCCCGATCTCAAGGCTTCGACCAACTTCTTGGCCTTGCAAGAGGAACTCTCCTCAACCGAGAACAAGGTCTCCTTTGCTCGTCAGTTCTATAACGACAGCGTCCGTACCTTGAACTCCGCGGTCAAAACTTTCCCAAGTAGTCTCTTTGTGAAATCAGCAGGAGTGAGCGCAAAGCCATTTTACGAAGTTGATGACCCACAAGATCGTAAAGCTCCGCAGGTCAAGTTTTAACTATGGATTTTCGCAAACTCCAAGCCGCAAACAAATTAAAATCAACTGAACTGCTCTTCGGTATGGCGCTCCTCGTCGGAGTTGTCATGTGGGCTCTGCTCACTTACTTTGGCAAAACGGGAGTAGGGGTAGTTCCCTTCGCGGTTGGTATTGCGCTCCTCTCGGTATGGGGTTCTTACTGGGCTTCAGACAAGATAGTTTTGACGATGACCGGTGCGAAGATCGTCACCATCGCTGATAACAAGCAGCTCTACGACCTTGTTACCGAGGTCTGTATTGCGGCAGGTTTACCAGTCCCAAAGATTGCGATTGTCGAAGATAGCGCTCCCAATGCCTTTGCCACTGGCCGAAACCAGGAGCACGCAGTGATCGCCTTCACCACCGGCATTCTGCGGGTCATGGACCGCGAAGAACTGCAAGGCGTGACCGCCCACGAGATGGCGCATGTCGCCAATCGCGACACGCTCGTTTCAGCGATTGCTGCCACGACCGCAGGTGCCTTGGCGCTATTGAGCGATTTTATGTTGCGCATGATGATCTTTGGCGGCGGAGATCGCCGCAATAACAACAGCAACAACGAGCAGAACCCTCTCGCTCTCATCGCCTCACTTGTGGTCATTATCTTGGCTCCCTTAGCGGCTCTCTTGCTTCGCCTGGCAATCTCTCGTAAGCGCGAAGCGTTGGCAGATGTCACTGCTGTTGCTTTCACCCGTAACCCAACGGGTCTGCGGAGAGCCCTTGAGGTTTTGGCGGCGGATAACACCGTGGTTGCACAGAAATCAACTGCGGTCGCTCATATCTGGATCGAATCTCCACTCGATGGAAGTAAGACCTCGCAGCTCTTCTCAACGCATCCGCCTTTAGCTACCCGTATCGCCACACTCAGAGCTATGGAAGGAAGCGCATGATCCGTAGAAGAGTTCTTCTTCTTGCATTAATTTCCACTTTAGCCTTAAGTAATGCAAGTTTCGGCGCAACAACTCCACCGCTCATAGGTTTTGCCGCAAAAGCTGGAGGAACTATTCTTAATGTTCCGATTCCAGCTGAGTTGCTCTCGATACCCCTTGCCGATGCAAACGGTAAGAAATTTACACTCGCCTCTCTTAAGGGTAAGACAACTGTTCTGACCGATTTCTTGACACTCTGCAACGAGATCTGCCCAATGACGACGGTTAATATGCGCGAAATCGGCGATGCAATCACCAAAGCAAAACTCAATAGCTCTATGGAAAGTCTCGAACTAACTCTTGATCCAAAGCGCGATAATCCCGCTCGCTTAAAATCCTACCAAGCGCTCTTCAGTGATCCCAGTTGGACCGTGGCTACAGGAACGGCAAAGGGAGTCGCAGATATCTGGTCTTGGTTTGGTCTGTACACACAGGTTGTTAAGCCAGATGTAGGTGTCATTGATTGGCTGACAGGAAAGCAGATTACCTACGATGTTAACCACGCCGATGTAATTGTGATCATTGGACCGGATCTGCATTGGCGCTGGCTGGACTTAGGGGCTCCGGCTGTTACCAATCCACATGCGGCTGCAATCCCTGTAAAGCTGTATACCTATCTTTCAACTGTCGGAAAGGCGCACTTGGTTAAGCCGGAACAGCCATTCTGGTCGACGCCAGCGGTTTATGGCGCCCTCAATGAAATATTTAAGATAAAGATAGGAAAGTAGTGAAGAAGAGGGTTCTCGGTTTTTCGGTTGCCCTTTTTACTATTGCTGGAATCTCTGCGGCTAGTGCACATACCGTATTAATCGCTTCCAACCCAACCCAGGGCGCAGTTATTAAGGCCTTACCCACCAAGATAACGTTGTCCTTCGCCGACCCACTTTTGACTCTGGGTAGAAAGATTATCAATAAGGTTGTGGTGATTGACTCTACAAATAAAGTTGTGACAACGGGGAACGATGTAACAAAAGGTGCGGTGCTTAGCGATTCACTAGCCAAAATAGCCAAAATAGCCGCGAAGAGCGGTAAATATAGAGTGAGCTATCGCGTCTCTGCCCAGGATGGGCATATTGTGAGCGGATCATTTTTCTTTACTGTTCGGAATTAATTGGAAAGTGCAGGGTAAAGGTAGATCCCGCACCACTCTTAGATTCAACAGTGACGGTGCCACCATGCGCTTTCATAACCGCATCGACGATAGATAATCCAAGCCCACTTCCTTCACCGGCGTGACGAGCGCGTGATGGATCAACGCGGAAGAAGCGCTCAAAGATTCGCTCTTGATCGCTCTCACTTAGCCCGGGTCCATTGTCTTTAACGGAAACAGTGATCTCAGAATCGCTACATTGCGCGAGCACCGCGATGGTGGTTCCAGATGGAGTATGCGTACGAGCATTAGCCAATAAATTACCGAGCGCTTGATGAATCCGCTTACTATCTCCCAAGATATAGAGTTCCTCAGGAGCCGTAACGGAGATGGAATGATCGGGTCCAGCTGCGCGGGCAGATGCGACACACTCTTCAATAAGGTGGGTTAGCTCTACTGGTTCTAGAGCCTGTGGACGAGCCTCATCCATCCGGGCGAGTAAGAGTAGATCTTCCACGAGTGAGCCCATGCGGATCGACTCTTTCTCGATTCGACCGACTAATTCCTTGGTCTTCTCTTCACCACTTACAGCGCCTTGGCGATGCAACTCCGCAAATCCCCGAATTGCCGTCAATGGGGTGCGAAGTTCATGAGAGGCGTCGGCAACGAAGCGACGCAACTTTGATTCAGAGGCATTCTTCTGCGCGAAGGACTCTTCAATTCGGCCCAACATGGTGTTGAGTGATTTTGTTAACCGACCGACTTCAGTTGATGCTTTAAGCTCTGGAAGACGAGCCGAGAGATCCCCATTGGCAATCGCAGCCGCAATCACCTCAACCTCAAGGAGCGGTTTAAGACTGAGGGTGATCAAGTAAAGCGAGACGACTCCAATCAGCAGCAGAATTGCCAAACTGATGAGAAAGAAGAGCCAACTTAATTCATGGAGCGTTTTCTCTACACTATTGAGCGAGACCGAAATTACGACAGAACCTAAATTGGATGGCAGAACAAAAGCAATTGCTCGGGTCGAAGTCTGCGGATCTTCACTTTGAACAGTGAATGCTCTTCCCTTGGTTGCCGCCACCTCGGCGAGCGTCATTCCAGTGAAGGTGGCTTGCGTTCCACCGTTGGTGATATCTCCGCCGAGCTGGCCTAGCACTACTCCGCTTGGATCAAGCAGGGTGACCGACGTCGCGGTTGGAACGCCGCGCAAGGGGGTCACAGGGTGGAACTCTGGCGCCGCACTTTGAGTGGCGGCCGATGGGATTCCCTGCGTCGTTGTCGCGCTGTCATCCGAATTGGGTTGGATACCTGCTCGAACCAGACGCTCGACGGTTCCACCTTCCACATTGATAAGTTGGCTATCTACCTGTCGAATGAGATAACTGTGCAACTCGGCGCTGGCAGCTAAATCAGAGGCGCCTAACCCCACCGCGGCAACAAGAACGGTCGCCAGCAACAAGCGATTGCGCAGGCTCCATTGCGAGAAGTGGGGGTGGGACATAGTTGCTAAATTATCTTAGTTTCCGGCGGGAACACGCATCCGATAGCCAACGCCACGCACAGTATGGATGAGGGCTGGCTCATAGATATCGATTTTTTTGCGGAGGTAGGAAACATAGGTTTCAACAATTCCAGCGTCGCCACGGAAGTCATACTGCCAGACGTGATCGAGGATCTGTGACTTACTGACAACGCGATCGGCGTTGATCATCAGGTAACGCAAGAGCAAGAACTCAGTGGGGGAGAGATCGATCAAGTTTCCCGCGCGATGCACCTCATGGGTGGCCTCATCGAGCTCAAGATCTGCGAAGCGAACTTTTTCATCATCAACTGCCACCTCGGTGACGCCGATGCGGCGCAAGAGTGCTCGTAAGCGAGCAACTAGCTCTTCAAGAGAGAAAGGCTTAGTGACGTAGTCGTCTCCACCAATGGTGAGTCCAGCAATCTTGTCATCGACCGTATCTTTTGCGGTCAAAAAGAGGACGCCAACGCTATGTCCCTCTGAGCGGAGTTGGCGACAAACTTCAAAGCCATTTTGGTCTGGAAGCATGACATCGAGGATCAGAGCATGCGGCTTAAATTCTTCTGCGATAGTTAGAGCCTGAGAGCCGGTGGCGGCGGTGCGCACATCAAATCCTACGAAACGCAGGCTGGTTGCAATTAATTCACTAATGGAACTCTCATCATCTACAACGAGAATTCTCTGCAGGTTGTTATTTGATGTATCTGCCACGGTGACTCTCTCTTTGAGGGCGGTCATTTCATTCTCCTCCACAGGATCTGATCTACGCCCAAGGTAGGAGCGTAAAACTGAGGATTCACTAATTGACTGGGAGTTTTCTGAGAAATAGCAGAAGTTTTCCACAGGGTTTATCCACCATGTGGAGAATTACAGCGGTGTAATTAGTTGCTTTAAATTAGCGCCATTTGGTGGCCAGGGAGAATCCCCCGGCGATAAAACTAAAGCCAATGACCATATTCCAAGCCCCGATACCAGGGATTGGGTAGTGAGTATTGCTCACGTAGTAAGTGACGATCCAGACCAGACCGCTCAAGAAGCCAGCCAACATGAGCGGCGCGAGCCATTTTGGGCTCTCTTTAGGAAGCGCAGCCGCGTGGGCTATCTCATCCGGAATATAGACCGGATCCTTCTTACGGCTCTTGGACTTAGGCATAAGCAAAAGGTACACCACGATTAAAGCTATGGTGCAACCTGTAAAGCTATGGTGCAACCTGTTATTCAAATTGGCGGCCTTGCTCACCTCAGTACCCTTACCTCATGGCCCGCATCCTCGTCGTGGATAACTACGACTCCTTCGTCTACAACCTTGTGCAATATCTGGGGCAATTGGAGGCGGAGGTCACGGTACGACGCAATGACGAGGTAGATATTTCAACCCTGGCGAACTTTGATGGAGTTCTTATCTCTCCCGGCCCTGGTACTCCAGAGGCGGCGGGGCAGAGCATCGAACTAGTGAAGTATGCCGCCGCACACCAAATTCCTTTACTTGGAGTCTGCTTGGGCCATCAGGCAATTGCCGTCGCCTTTGGCGCTACCGTTTCGCGCGCTCCAGAATTACTGCACGGCAAAACCTCACTGGTGCACCACACAAGTGTTGGTCTCCTAGCAGATCTGCCTTCACCCTTTGTCGCTACGCGTTATCACTCACTTGCCATCGAACGCGAAACTCTTCCTGCGGTCTTGGAGGTAACTGGTGAGACAGATTCTGGTGTCGTGATGTCTATCGAACACCGCTTACTTCCGATTTCTGGTGTGCAATTTCATCCAGAGTCAGTCTTAACGGAGCACGGGCACCAAATGTTGGGTAACTGGTTGGAGCGCTGCGGAGATATTGGCGCGCGCGCTCGCTCAGAGGGGCTCTCACCCGTCGTTAATCGTGCCTAATTTGTTGGTTGGGTATTAACCGTGATTGTTACCGCAGAACCAATGGTTTGAGTACTGCCAGCATCTGGCGCTTGAGCCAGGACAATCTGCAGATTCTGAGTTGAATCGAATGCCGTTGCAGTGCGTACTAAGAAACCGAGCTGGGTAAGTGTCGTGATCGCTTGAACCTCGGTCTCACCTACCAGATTTGGAACCTGCAAACTTCCACTTGCTATCTGTAAAATTACTCCCGCACCTGCTTGCAGAATACTTCCAGGAGAAGGATTCACCGAAATGATTGTTCCCGGGGATTGATTGGAATTAACTGGCACTATCTGAGCAATGGTTAGACCCGCCGCGGTAAGTGCATTGCGCGCATCAGACAAGGAGAGCCCGACTAAATTAATCGGAACCGATGTGTCGCCAGCACCGGAAGATTCGGTGAGGGTAATACTGCTTCCTGGAATTACTTTGGAGTCAGCGAGCGGTAATTGTCCTGAGATACGACCCTTAGGAATTGTTTGCGATGGACCGCTTTGAATATTAATTGTGAAGTTTGGTAGAAGTACTCGCGCCTCTGCCTCTGTTAGGCCAACAACATTGGGTACTTGGAGCGAAGGAGTAGCAGTTCCATGGGTTCGAGTGAGAAGAGTGGATCCTGCAATAAGAACGAGGGCAACTACCAATCCACCAATTAAAAGAAGCCGGCGTCGGGGCTTAGTCCTGCGAATCTTTGTCGTCACTTGCTCTCCGCGAATAGCTAGTCGCAGATCTTCCAACATGGCACCTGCATCTTGATAGCGATCGCTTGGATCCTTGTGGAGAGCAACCTTGATGATCGTCTCTAAGTTGGGATCCATCTCGGGATTGATATCCGAGGGCGCTGGTAAGGGCGCCGAAACGTGCTGAAATGCAATAGATACAGGGGTATCCCCAATAAAGGGAGGTCTACCTACTAAGAGTTCGTACATCAAACAACCCACAGAATAGATATCACTTCTTGCGTCGGCATTTTCGCCTGTCGCTTGTTCGGGAGAGAGATATTGTGCTGTTCCTACGACATTCCAGGTATTGGTCATGGTTGCACCGACATCATCGAGAGCGCGGGCAATTCCAAAATCCATCACCTTGACTTTGCCAGAGTCAGTGATCATGATATTTCCGGGTTTTATGTCACGATGAATTATTCCTTGCGCGTGAGAATATTCTAAAGCTTCTAGAATTTCTGCCACGATGGCAACCGCTTCTTCTTGTGATATTTCAGCATCGGATTGCAAGACTTGTCGAAGGGTATGGCCTTTCACAAGTTCCATCACAATGTAGGAATCAGGGCCGTCTTCTCCAGAATCGAATACCGCAACAATTCCTGGATTATTTAATCCCCCAGCGGCGAGTGCCTCTTTTTTAAAGCGCGCAACAAACGCTGGATCACGTGCAAGATCACTCCGCAAGATTTTTACGGCGACTTTACGATGTAGGCGTAGATCTTCAGCAACATAAACATCTGCCATTCCACCGGTACCGATCATGGCGCCTAGCTCGTAGCGGCTATTAAATACCTTCTTCGTCATGAGCGCGCCGCTCCTAGAAGTTCAATAGGGGAGACACTGGCATCTTCCACGATTTCAACCCAGAGAATTGTGACATTGTCGGGTGCGCCCTTTTCGTGAACCGCGGCAACGAGTTCCTTCACAACATCCACCGAATCAACCCTCTTCAAAATGTTGACGATTTCATAATCGGAGAGAACCGAAGTTAAACCATCGCTACAGAGTAGAAATTGATCCCCTACTTTTGCATCAAAGAGATGCAGAATCGGATCAATTCCAGAGTCGCCAATAAGGGCTTGAGTGAGTAGTGAGCGTTGTGGGTGATTGATCACCTCGTCTGGAGTCAGTCGTCCTTGATCAAGAAGTTCTTGCATGACGGTATGGTCATAACTCAACTGAACTAATTTCTTTCCATTCCATTGGTAGCACCGAGAGTCACCGATATGCAGGAGTTCAACGCGCCGTTCATTGAGATGAAGAGCAGTGAGTGTGGTACCCATTCCTTGCAATGTACGGTCAGAGTTCGCAACCTCTGCGATCTCATGATCGATCGAGAAGGAGATATTCAAGAGTAGATCTTCCCGAGATTCAGCATCTAAGGCGGGATCGCTCAGTACGGCAGAGAGATCTCTCACCGAGGTGATTGCGATCTTGGAAGCAACTTCTCCTCCAGCGTGACCGCCCATTCCATCGGCCACCGCAACTAATCGCGGTGAGACCAAGGCAGCATCTTCGTTGCCATCGCGAACCAATCCCAGCTCACTTATCGCGATAGTTTTGAATGAGCGATTCATAGATTTAGCCTAACGGTGCTAACCTCTTGGGAGTAAGCCCGAGTGGCGGAACGGCAGACGCGCACGATTCAGGTTCGTGTACTCGTAAGGGTGTAGGGGTTCAAATCCCCTCTCGGGCACTCACTTTGTCTAGGGGCGAGATTGGCTTAGGTAGAATCGACTAATGAGCACTTATGCCTACCTGGGACCTGCGGGAACATTCACTGAGGCGGCCCTGATAGGCATCACCTCCCCCTCTGATCAACTCACTCCCGCCGCGAATGTGACTGCCGCCCTGGAGGCCGTCCGTAGTGGAGCCGCCGAATTCGCCTTGGTCCCCATAGAAAACTCCGTTGAGGGAGTGGTCGCCCGCACCCTAGATGAGTTGGCTACCGGTGCCGCCCTCGAGATAGTTGCCGAGACGACAATCCCCGTCAGCTTTTCGCTCATGACCCTACCTGAAAGCGTCTCCAAGACGATGACAAAAATTGCGACTCACCCACATGCCGAATCGCAGTGTCGTCAATTTATAGCTCGAGAGTTTCCCGGAGCAGAGATCGTCATGACTCCCTCCACCGCGGCAGCTGCCGAAGGCCTCAAAGATGGAAATTGGGATGGCGCTATCGCCGCTCGTATCGCTGCTGATAAATATGGCCTGGCCGTGATCGCCGAGAATATTGGAGATAACGAAGCAGCCGTTACGCGCTTCGTCTTGGTCCGCAAACCATCATCTACCTCCACTCCAACGGGAAATGATCGCACCTCGCTCGTTGCTTACCTCGATATCGATCATGCAGGAGCTCTCCTTGAGATCCTCACTGAATTCTCCAAGAATGACGTCAACCTCTCATTTATTCAAAGTAGACCTACAGGTCGCGAACTTGGGCACTATCACTTTATTATCGATGTCGAGGGCCACCAAGCGGATCCTGCTGTCTCTCGCTCCATCAATGGCTTGCGCTCAATCTGTAAAGACATTCGAATTCTCGGTTCCTATCCGCGCGCAACAACTAGATAGGCTAATGCTGTGATTGATTTAAAAATTCTGCGCGAAGACCCGCAGCGCGTGCGACTTTCTCAAAAAGTTCGTGGCGAGAGCGTAGAAATTGTAGATCAACTTCTGAGCCTAGACCAGGCGCGTCGAACTGCAATTACAACCTTTGAGTCTCTCCGTGCAGAACAGAATATTCTCTCCAAGAGCGTTGGTGCAGCGAAGGGCGAAGAGAAGCTCGCACTTTTAGAGAGTGCTAAAGAACTATCGACGCGGGTGAAAGAGGCTGATTCTTTCCGGGCCGCCGCCGAAGCTGCTGCCGATGCGGCTCTCTTGCAAATTCACAATTTAATTAGCCCGGATGCACCTGTAGGTGGTGAAGCTGACTTCGTTGTTTTGGAGCATGTCGGAACTCCGCGTGATTTTGCAGCAGAAGGTTTTGAACCGCGTGACCATGTCGATCTCGGCAAGATTTTGAAGGCGATTGATACTGAACGTGGGGCTAAAGTGGCCGGTTCGCGCTCATATTACCTAACTGGTGTTGGCGCCCTTCTCGAGTTTGCTCTCGTTAATTACGCCATTTCATCGGCGAGTAAGGCGGGATTTACGCCGGTAATTCCTCCCGTATTGGTTCGTCCGGAGGCGATGGAGGGGACAGGCTTTCTTGGGCAGGCTGCGGAGAATGTCTATCATTTGGCAGAGGATGATCTTTATCTAGTTGGAACGAGTGAGGTTCCCCTCGCCGCCTTTCACATGGATGAAATTGTGGATCAACTGCCACTTCGCTATGCGGGTTACTCATCTTGTTTCCGTCGCGAGGCAGGAACTTATGGCAAAGATACGCGTGGGATTATTCGCGTGCACCAGTTCGACAAGGTGGAAATGTTCATCTTCTGTGAACCAAAAGATGCGCTCGCCGAACACCAAAAGTTACTGCAATGGGAGAAAGATTTTCTCGATGCTATGGAGATCCCCTATCGCGTTATCGACGTCGCTTCGGGCGATCTCGGTGCAAGTGCCATTCGTAAATTTGATATTGAGGCATGGATACCAACACAAAGTGCCTACCGCGAGGTTACCAGCACATCTAATTGCACAGAATTCCAGGCGCGGCGTTTGAATATTCGCTATCGAGATGGGGAGGTTACCAAGCCGGTAGCAACTCTGAATGGAACCCTTGTCGCAATCCCCCGCATGATCGTTGCAATATTAGAGAATCATCAACAACCAGATGGTTCGGTCATCGTCCCTGCCGCTCTGCGCCCCTTCTTAGGAGTCGACCAATTACTTCCAGCATAAACGGCATAAAAGGTAGTCGACCTAAAGTTATCGCAACAGATTTAGATGGGACGATCGTCTCATCCTATGAGCGGATCTCTAGTCGAACGATCGAAACATTTACTCGGGCCCATGAATCCGGTATCGAAATTTTCTTTGTAACGGGGCGACCTCCACGTTGGATGCATGAAATCAAAGAGGCATTTGGTTTTGGCAATGCAATTTGCGCCAATGGCGCGATGCACTATGACCTATTAAATGAAGAGGTTATCGAAGAGTGGTTGATCCCACTTGACCAGCAATTTGAATTTGTTAAGCGGATGCGCAGCGCAGTTCCCTCGATCTCCTTTGCCACTGAATACGGCGATGAGTTTCACCACGAGAGCGCCTACATTCCACGTTGGGATGTAGGAGTTGACATTCACCCAGTAGAACGGATCGAAGAGAAATTACTCAAGCCGGCATTTAAGATGCTCGCGCGTTGCTCCAATCTCGAATTTACATCAGATCAACTCCTTGAAATCGCCGTAAAAGAAGCCGGCGATCTCGTGACGATCACGCACTCCAATGCGGGGGAATCACTCCTTGAGATTTCTTGCCTTGGAGTTAGTAAAGGGGAGACCCTTGCCAAGCTCACTGGGCGGATGGGCTTCACCGCGGAGGATGTAGTCACATTTGGCGATAATCCCAATGATTTTTCGATGCTCTCGTGGGCATCGCGCTCGTGGGCGATGGCCGATGGCCACCGCGATGGACCAAAGTTTGCCAAGTTCCTCGCCCAACCCCACCACCATGATGGTGTGGCAATAGTGATTGATGAGTTACTGGCACTACCGCAGTAGCCTCATCAATGTATTGCTCCGGGGCAGGGGATTTTGCCGCCCCGCCCCCCTCCAGTAAGTTTGTCCACGGAGGGCTCGCATAGCGGCCGAGTGCACCGGTCTTGAAAACCGGCAAGGGAAACCTTCGTGGGTTCAAATCCCACGCCCTCCGCCAGTTTTGCGCCAAATCTCACTCTTGTGGGCGATTTCACCTCTACAAGCGCGCCCCCTGCCTAGCGTTAAATGTCTTGGGGCACGAAACTTCTCCCATGGCAATTGATACCTCAGGCAATGGCGTCTTCTCAGAGGGCCGAGCGAAACTTACCGCTCGAACTCTGCGCACAGATAAGTGGTGGCTCCAACCCTTCATCACCGTTCTCGTGCTTTTCTCATTCATCGTGTACGCAACCTTCCGTGCCTTTGAAAACGGGAAGTACTTTGCACAACCGCTGATCTCTCCTTTCTACTCTCCCTGTCTGGCATCTAACTGCGTAAAAGATTCCACCTCCTTCGTTGGAACTTTTTTTGGGACGTATCACGTCCTTGGAATGACGGTCTCTCCCTCACTATTTATCTTGATCTTCCCTCTCGCCTTTCGAATGACTTGTTACTACTACCGCAAGGCTTACTAC
This sequence comes from Actinomycetes bacterium, assembly GCA_025355305.1. GTDB lineage: Bacteria > Actinomycetota > Actinomycetes > Nanopelagicales > Nanopelagicaceae > PALSA-747. Next base: position 51,017 of record JANXZW010000028.1, read on the forward strand.
CGCTCCTTCTGGATGTCACCACCCGCTTGTGCCGTCGCAGAGCCACATACCAAGTACACCGGTGAGACTCGTGCCCCACTCATCTTGCAGAACGGGCATCGCTACGCCTTCTACGCTGGTCTAGTCTTCAATGTCTTCCTCACCATTGATGCGGTTGGTGCGTTTAGAAATGAGAAGGGTCAATGGGGACATATGTCGATCGGGACGCTTGTTCTTCTTGCCAACGCAACATTCTTGTGGCTGTACTCCGCCTCTTGCCATACCTGTCGCCATACAGTTGGAGGTCGCCTGCGTAACTTCTCCCAGCACCCGATCCGTTACAAGCTGTGGACCTGGGTTTCAATTTTGAACCACAAACACCAACAATTTGCTTGGGTCTCGCTCTTTGGAGTTGCACTTGCTGATCTCTATGTCCGCCAGGTTTCTGGTCACTCCATCCGCAATCTCTACTTCTTCTAAAGGCGAATAGAACATGACTTCACAGATAGAACATTATAAGTATGACATCGTAGTTATTGGTGCAGGAGGAGCTGGTCTGCGTGCTGCGGTAGAAGCGCGGGAAGCCGGTCTTTCAGTTGCGATCGTTTGCAAATCCCTATTTGGCAAGGCGCACACCGTCATGGCTGAAGGTGGAGCCGCGGCTTCGATGGGAAATGTAAACGAAAAAGATAATTGGATGGTGCACTTTCGCGACACTATGCGCGGAGGCAAATTTCTCAATCACTACCGAATGGCAGAACTTCATGCCAAGGAAGCGCCAGATCGTATCTGGGAGTTAGAGACTTGGGGTGCGCTCTTTGATCGCACTCAAGAGGGAAAGATTTCACAGCGTAACTTCGGTGGCCATGAATATCCGCGCCTGGCACATGTAGGTGATCGCACGGGACTTGAGCTGATTCGCACAATGCAACAACGGATCGTTGCACTCCAACAGAAAGATGGTCGTGACACAGGCGATGCAGAGAAGATGATCAAAGTCTTCGCGGAAGTTACCATCACCGAGATTCTCAAGGAGAACGGCAAGGTCGCTGGCGCTTACGGATATCGTCGAGAGAATGGTCAAGAGATTCTCTTTGAAGCACCCGCTGTGGTCATCGCCACAGGAGGCGTCGGTAAGACCTTTAAAATCACTTCAAACTCATGGGAGGGCACGGGCGATGGCCACGCGCTCGCCCTTAAGGCCGGGGCGAACTTGGTTGATATGGAGTTCTTACAATTCCACCCAACAGGAATGGTCTGGCCGCTCTCGGTTAAAGGAATTCTCGTCACCGAATCGGTTCGCGGTGAAGGCGGGATTCTGACCAATAGCCTGGGTGAACGCTTTATGTTCAAGTACATTCCTGATGTATTTAAAGATAAATATGCCGATAACGAAGCGGAAGCTGATCGCTGGTATGTCGATCAAGATAATAACCGTCGCCCACCTGAGCTTCTGCCACGAGATGAAGTTGCTCGCGCGATTAACTCTGAGGTTAAAGCGGGACGTGGAACTGAGCACGGTGGAGTCTTTCTAGATGTATCAAAGCGACTCTCTGCTGAGGTGATTAAGAAGCGTCTTCCATCTATGTGGCATCAGTTCTACGAGCTTGCCGGTGTGGATATCACCAAGGAGGCGATGGAGGTAGGACCTACTTGCCACTACGTCATGGGTGGCGTCGAAGTTGAACCAGATACCGCAGCTGCGGTTGGTGTTGATGGACTCTTTGCTGCTGGAGAAGTGGCAGGAGGTATGCATGGTTCAAATCGTCTCGGTGGAAACTCACTCACAGATCTTTTGGTTTTCGGCCGTCGTGCCGGAAAGGGCGCTGCCGAATATGTGAAGTCGCACGGTGCAAATCCCGTTACCGATGAGACTCTTGCCACGGCGGCGGAAAAGATCGCTGCTCCATTCATTAGCGCCGGTGGCGAAAATGCATATACGTTGCACACCGATCTGCAAGAGGTGACTCATAACCTAGTGGGAATTATCCGCACCGGTGATGAACTAAGTGAGGCAATTACAAAGATCGCCGAACTCCGTAAGCGCAGCGCAGATATCTCAGTGACCGGTGATCGCATATTTAATCCCGGGTTTCATCTCGTCTTTGATCTCGACAATATGCTGCTCGTTGCTGAGAGCACCGCTAAATCGGCTCTAGCTCGTGAAGAGTCGCGCGGCGGGCATACTCGTGATGACTTCCCGGGTATGAATTCCACCTGGCGCCAGGTCAATCATATTTCGAGCTTCGATGGTGAAAAAGTAAATATCAAGACTCAGCCACTACCTGTTCTGCCTAAGGAGCTCTTTGATCTCTTTGATGTGCACGAACTTGAGAAGTACATGACTCCCCAGGAAATTGCGAAAGGTGGATCCAATTAATGGCACGCACACTGAAACTTCGTATCTGGCGCGGTAATGATAAAGATGGTGGCCTGCAGGATGTCACGGTCGAGGCAAATAATGGTGAGGTAGTGCTTGACATCATCCATCGCGTCCAGGCAACCCAAATGGGTGATCTAGCGGTGCGTTGGAATTGCAAGGCCGGTAAGTGCGGCTCTTGTTCGATGGAGATCAACGGAAAGCCACGACTGGCATGTATGACTCAGGTTTCGGCATATGGCGAAGATGAGGTAATCACGATTACACCTCTCCGCGCCTTCCCAGTCATCAAAGATCTCGTTACCGATCTCTCTTTCAATTACAAGAAGGCGATGGAGGTTCGGGCTTATGAGCACCCCGCCGATCTAGCCCCGGGTGAGGCCCGGATGCAGCAGATTGACGTGGAGCGCTCTCAAGAGTTCCGTAAGTGCATCGAGTGCTTCCTCTGTCAGGACACCTGCCATGTAATTCGGGATCACGAGGAGAACAAGAAATCCTTCGCCGGGCCTAGATTCTTTATCCGGCTGGCTGAACTAGATATGCACCCGCTGGACACGCTGCGAAATCGAAAGCAGAGCGCCCAAGAGGAGCATGGCCTGGGAATGTGCAACATCACCAAGTGCTGTACGGAGGTCTGCCCGGAGCACATCCGGATCACAGATAACGCAATTATCCCCATGAAGGAGCGCGTTGTTGACGTTAAGTACGACCCACTTCGCTGGTTAGGCTCGGTTATTAGAAAGCGAGAAGGTATCCTCTAGGCATGAGGATATTGGTTCGTTGGGGAGTTTTGGCTCTCGCCGTCTGGGCGGCTACCGGTCTGGTTCCAGGTATCAAGGTTCATGGTGGTGCTTGGGATTATCTCTGGGTTGCGTTGATCTTCTCGGTTATTAATACCTTCTTAGGTTCATTCCTAAAATTAATGACCCTTCCAGCGGTGATTCTCAGCGCGGGTCTCTTTTTGATTGTTATCAACGCGGCGATGTTGGAGATCACAACACATATCAGCACCGCACTCACCATTACATCCTTCTGGTCCGCCATCTTTGCCTCAATTATCATCAGCCTGGTTTCGGGGGCAGGATCGCGCTTAACTTCAAGACGAAATTGGAGCTAAAAAAACTCTCCGTTATCTCCCTCGGCGGAATCGTTGGTTCGTTAGCACGTTGGAGTTTCTCTCTTGTGATCGTGGATCCCGGCTTTCCTTGGGCAACTCTCTGCGTTAATTATCTGGGTGCTCTTTTTTTAACCGCGATTCTTATTTACAGCAAGCACCATCCAAATCCCCGGTGGTGGTGGCGCCCAGGGCTAGGGACGGGATTCTGTGGGGGATTTACAACGTACTCTGCATTTGCGGTGCAAGTCGATCATGATTTTAATACACACAGCTACCACTCCATGGTTGCCTACGTACTCGCCTCATTGATCGGAACTTTCATCCTGGTCTTTGCCACACATGAGTATCTGGATAAGAGATGGGCGCAGAAGGTCGGTAAGAAATGAGAGCTCTTCTTATCGCTATTGGCGCAGGTATTGGAGCGCCGCTGCGTTACCTAATCGATCAAGGTGTGAAGCGCTCGCGTAAATACCACCTGCCAATCGAGACTCTTTTTATCAACGTGCTCGGCTCATTCGTCTTGGGAATCACTCTGCATCGCGATGCCAGGTTGGGTTACCTCTTTGGAACTGGCTTCGCTGGTGCATTCACCACATGGTCTGCCTTTGCATTAGAGGGTCACGATCTATTCAAGGCGCGGCGACATTGGGTGGCGTGGAGTTATTTGGGGTTAACACTCACCCTTGGAGTTTTAGCTGCTGCGGCGGGAAATGCAATTTAGCGAAGAAGGTTTGCAACCCAGACTTCTACCTCATCGGGATGACTGGGTAGCGCACGGCTAAGAACCTTGGCTCCGCTGGAAGTAACCAGAACATCATCTTCGATACGAACGCCAATCCCGCGGTATTCAGTTGGAAAGAGCAGATCATCGGGTTGGATATAAAGCCCTGGTTCGACAGTGAGAACCATTCCCTCCTCCAAGAACCCTTCGTGATAACTCTCTTTGCGAGCTTGCGCACAGTCATGTACATCGAGGCCAAGCATGTGTCCGGTGGCATGCACTGTCCAGCGGCGATGAAATCCTGCGTCCTCTGCCAGAGACTCCTCCGCTGTTCCGGGTAGTACGCCAAACTCCTCCAACCCTTTGGCAAGTACCGCACTGGCGGCATCGTGAAATGCGCGCCAAGGCGCGCCAGGCTTTACCGCGGCGATTCC
>JANXZW010000053.1 GCA_025355305.1 Actinomycetes bacterium
AGGGTGCTTGATCAAGATTGGGAGCAAGTAGGAGATTGGGTATACGCCCCATGTCGCGATCAAGAGAAGGCGCAGGCGGCTAACAGTGGCTGCAACTCCCTCAGGTTGATGATCCAAGGACTTTGTAAGTTCTACGAAGAGAACCTGGAGGATGTATAGGAACGGGATAGTTGAAAGAACACCGAAGAGAACCTTGGTTCCGGTGCTGCTTGAAATTTCTCCTGGGTAACCGAGAATGATCATTGCTGCTGAAGCAGGTACCAGGCGCATGATCAGAGAGTTTGCCGCGCTCTTAGCGAGCGCAAGTACAGCAATAACCTCTACTAGGAGTAGTGGAACTGTGAGGATCCAGTCGATGTAACGGTATGCCTCATTGAAAGAACCTTGAGCGGTTCCAACTGATACTGCGTTCTTCATTGAAGAGTCTGTGAATGAGTTGAAGATACGGAAGTAGTGATAGCCAGCGATGAATGTCACCATCGATGACATAACAAGCGCGGTGCGGTACTTAGGAAGTACGCGCGATTGGCTAACTAGTGTGAAGATGGTTGTTGCAAGCATTGAGATGAGGCCGAAGGAGAAGATGTTGTACAACGAGCTCCATTGACCGTTTGTAAGTTGTAGCATCGAGAATGGTCCTCCAAAGTATTCGATCAGGCCGGGGGTATATCCGAGATGGCTCGGCAACCTAATTCGTTGCGTACATTGTTCATCTATTTGAGGGAAATTGCCACTTGAAAATGCGGTTTTTCTGATGTATTTCTCAGGAACCCGTGAATCTCCGCTAAATGGAGGGGTTAACTCTCGGTCGCTCGCAGGTCAAAACGCGCCGTTGAGAGCATATGGGGCACGGTGAGCGCCCAAATGATCACCAAAGTGGACCAGAGCAGGCCTGTGGAGAAGTGGTGGCGGTCAAAGAGCATCAACCCCGCGGCGATTGCCACCGTGCCGAGCACCGCATAGAGACCAGGTGCAATCGCAGCTCTGACGGCTTGCCCGCCACTTCCGGCTCCCGCTAGGGCTCGAGACCTGGCCAACTTGGGGACCAGACGGGCGGTGTGGCGAGCCGCATGCCAGAAGCCGAAATAGGAAGCGAAGGCCACTAGCGGCGGTACGACCAGAGCGAGGCCCCCTAGGAGCAGGAGGTCGAAGGCGAAGTCAAAGCTCCTTGAGATCAGCAGGACCAAAATCGCGGCGATCGCCATTCCAAGTGTGACTTTTCGCAGGAGCTCTGAGTCTGAACCTGACCAGCTTTGGAGCGCCGGGTGGATGCGCCTTAACGCGTCTCCTGAGCGTGGGTCCGTGAGGGGCAGAAGGACTGGGGCGAACCCTGCCGGGATGGCGTAGAGGCTCCCGATCAACCAAGGGTACTTTTGCTCCCCGGAGGCCGCTCTCCATTCGTTGCGAAACGAGGCATCGCCGTATCCAAAGTGGAGCGAACTCATAAGAACGATTACCTGGAAACCTCGGAGGTTCCAGGTTGCAATCATCCAGCCCGCAATCAACGCGATGGCGATGTAGGCGGCTATGTATATGTAGAAGCGGCGACGGGGAGTTGCTGGTATTGATATCAGGTGATCAATAGCTCCGTGCGGGATGCCAATAAGCAATCCGACAAGGGCGATGGTAACTTGCGCAGATAAATTTAATTCGATTCCTATTATTCGAAGGAGAGCAAAGATCACGATCGTGGCAATTATGGCTAAGCGCGAAAAGCGCTCGATCCACGAAAATATCTCGGGCAGCGCATCCTTCATATCACAACCCTATTTCAATACTCTGAGGCATGGGAGTTAACAGGCGATGACGCACTTGAGTTATCTAGCGGTTATAGCCTTTGTGGCGCTCTGTGCCCTAGGTATCAATCTTGGGTTTCGCTTGCGTATTGGAAGGTATTGGCGAGAATTGTTTCTCACCCAGTTTGCGATAGTGATTATTTATCTGAGTTGGGATACCTGGGCGATTGCCAAAAAGAATTGGTTCTTTGATCCCCACCAGATCGTCAATCTAAATGTGCTTCCCAAAGTCCCACTCGAGGAGCTTCTCTTCTTTATCGTTGTTCCGTTGACAATCATTTTGAGTTATCAAACTCTGCTCAAGTTGACGGGATGGAGCCAAGAGGGGAGCCAAGAGGGGAGCAAGAGATGATTTACTCTGACATCGCCCTCGATGCCGTCGTCTTTGCGATCCTCGTCGATCTTTTCTTACTGCGAACCGCCATGATCACGCGCGGAATATATTGGCTCACCTATGGTCTTATCTTTCCCTTTCAATTGCTCACAAACTGGTGGCTCACCTCCAGAAATATCGTGCAGTACTCTCCCGCTGAAATTATTGGGCGACGCTTAGCCGGTGCCCCGATCGAAGATCTACTCTTTGGCTTTTCTATGATCCTATTAACGCTCTCCCTTTGGGAGTTCTTGTCTGCCCGCGCAGCGCGCGCAGCGCGGGCAGCCCGGGCGCCGCGAGAGGCAGCGGACTAAGCGTTGGTCGGCTTAAGGCCGATGGAGAGCGGTTTTGAAGTTTCAGCGAAGAAGTCATTTCCTTTATCGTCTACAACGATAAATGCAGGGAAATTTTCAACTTCAATCTTCCAAACCGCTTCCATACCGAGATCTGCATAATCCAAAACTTCGACCTTCTTGATGCAATCCAGCGCGAGTCTGGCAGCAGGACCGCCTATGGATCCAAGGTAAAAACCACCATGCGTTTTGCAGGCATCGGTGACTTGTTTGGAGCGATTGCCCTTTGCCAGCATGATCATCGATCCACCGGCTGCTTGGAATTGTTCGACGTAGGAATCCATCCGGCCGGCCGTAGTAGGACCGAAAGAGCCAGAGGCGTAGCCGGCAGGCGTCTTTGCAGGACCGGCGTAGTAGACAGCATGATCTTTGAAGTATTGCGGAAGTGGTTGGCCAGAATCGAGTAGTTCCTTCAGTTTGGCATGTGCCAGGTCGCGAGCGACGACCAAAGTTCCATTGAGTGAGAGACGAGTCTTGATGGGGTGTTGGGAAAGGGTGGCCAGAACTTCTGCCATCGGTTGGTTGAGATCAATGGCAACTGCCTGCGCCCCCAGATGTTCCTCGGTCGTCTCGGGTAGGAAGTGGGCAGGCTCGCGCTCTAACTTCTCAAGGAATACCCCCTCCTTCGTAATCTTGCCTTTAGCCTGTCGATCTGCTGAGCAAGAGACCGCAATAGCAATCGGCAGGGAAGCACCATGACGAGGTAGGCGAACCACCCTCACATCGTGACAGAAATACTTTCCGCCAAATTGCGCACCGATGCCCAGAGTGCGAGTGAGTTCCAGAACTTTCTCTTCGAGTTCAACATCTCGAAAGGCGTGCCCAGTCTTTGCATCTCCGGTGAGTGGAAGTGAATCTAGATACTTTGTGCTTGCCAGCTTTGCAGTCTTAACGGTGTGCTCTGCGCTGGTGCCGCCGATGACGATGGCTAGGTGGTAAGGAGGGCAGGCCGCTGTTCCAATAGCGCGCAATTTTTCCTCGAGCCAACTCATAAATGACTTGGGATTGAGAATCGCTTTAGTCTCTTGATACAAGAAAGATTTGTTGGCACTGCCGCCACCCTTCGCAATAAAGAGGAAGTTGTATTCGCTTGGATGCTCAGAGTCAGAGTAGATTTCAATTTGCGCTGGGAGATTATTGCCAGTGTTCTTCTCTTCCCACGTTGTTACTGGAGCCATTTGTGAATAGCGCAAGTTGAGATTTGTGAAAGCATCATAAACACCGCGAGAGATCGAGACTTCATCCTTCTCGGAGGTAAGCGCGCGTTGCCCCTTCTTTCCCATCACGATCGCGGTACCCGTGTCTTGGCACATAGGAAGAATGCCGCCGGCGGAGATGTTGGCGTTCTTCAGTAGATCAAGAGCAACAAAACGATCATTTGGGGAGGCCTCTTTATCGTCGATGATGTTCTTCAGTTGCTGCAGGTGAGCACTGCGTAAGTAATGTGAGATGTCGTGGATGGCCTCCGCAGTTAGCGAAGTGATCGCCTCGGGGCTGACCTGTAAAAATTCCATTCCCTGCGCCGTAAAGGTAGATACACCTTCGGTTGTGACTAGGCGATATTCGGTCTCATCGGGGCCGATCGGTAGTAGATCCTCGTAATTAAACTCAGGCATGCTAGCAATCATACTTTTAGATACGCTTGGTATATGTCCAAGAAGGTCTTGCTAGCTGCGCCACGCGGGTATTGTGCAGGCGTTGATCGTGCGGTGATAACCGTTGAGAAGGCCCTAGACCTTTATGGAGCGCCGGTTTATGTGCGCAAAGAGATTGTCCACAACAAGTATGTCGTTGCGACCCTAGAGTCGCGTGGCGCGATCTTCGTATCTGAGACCGATGAGGTTCCGGAAGGAGCGCTCGTCATCTTCTCTGCTCATGGGGTTTCCCCCGCTGTTCACGAGGCCGCCGCCGCCCGAAATCTGAAGACCATTGATGCTACCTGCCCCTTGGTCACCAAGGTTCACCACGAGGTGAAGCGTTTCGCTAGTGAGGATTATGACATTCTTCTAATCGGCCATCATGGCCACGAAGAGGTCGAAGGAACCGCCGGTGAGGCTCCCGACCACGTCTTTGTTATAGATACCGCCGATGAGATCGCGAATATCAAATTGCGCGAAGGCAAAAAACTCATCTGGCTCTCGCAGACCACGCTGAGCGTTGATGAAACCATCAAGACGGTCCGCGAGTTGAAGAAGAGTTTTCCAAATCTGATCGACCCACCAAGTGATGATATTTGCTACGCAACTCAGAATCGCCAGATGGCGATCAAAGAGATTGCGCCCCGCTCAGATCTAGTCATCGTTGTGGGTTCAGTGAACTCATCCAACTCGGTGCGCCTAGTTGAAGTTTCGAAAGAGTACGGTGCCAAGGCTGCCTACCTAATTGACTTCGCCGCAGAGGCGAAAGAGGAGTGGCTTGAAGGAGTTGAAACTGTTGGAGTGAGCAGCGGCGCATCGGTTCCGGAGATTCTGGTAAAGGATCTACTCATCTGGCTAGCTGAGCGGGGCTTTAGTGATGTTGAGACTGTAACGGCAAGTGAAGAACACCTACTCTTCGCCATCCCACCGGAGTTACGAAAAGAGTTAAAGGCGGCTGGAAAGAGTTAATCTGCGCTTCTCTTGGTGAGAAGATGGTTGTAGAGATACCAGCCCCAGCCCGAAACTGTGGCGAAGAGAAGATACGGAGCTGCCCCTCCGAGCGCTTGCACGAAATCAACTCCAAACTTCGTGACATGTACGCCCGCTCCACCAACGGTAGCGACCAAGAGAATTGAGGAGAAGAAGAAGAGAAAGGGCGGAGTGACGACCGATGCAAAATCCGTACCAGGGCGACCGAGATAGAAGCCGGCTGCGACCGCAGCGATAATTGCTAGACCCGTGAAGATTCCCACTTTACCTGCGGAGTACTCGATCGTTTCGACCAGAAGTATTACGAGTAATTGCAGAACGACGACACCAGGGCTGGTGAGCCCTGCCCCTTTAAACGGCTTGGGTAGAACCTTTAGCTCAGCACTCATCTCACTCATTATCCTCTAGTTCAAGGGTCAATTCGACTTCATCCACTTCAATGTAATCATCATCGCTCGGCGCGAGCTTGGAGTGGAGTTGACGCACATTTTCAGAGAGTTCTGGGATCGCCTTTGGGCTCTTCCCCGTAACTTCTAAGGCGCGCATCTTCTTCGCCGCGGAGAGAACTGTGGTTTCGGCGGTCGGGATCAACTCGTTGTAGGCCTTGAGGGTGCTCTTGAGGCGCTCTCCAACTGTGACGATCTTCTCGTGGAGTGAGGAGACATCCTTGAGGAACTTGGCGGCGAGCTCTTGAATCTCGGCAGCATTTGTTGCAACGCGATTACGGCTGAAGAGATAACCAACGGTGCGCAGCAGCGCCATCATCGATGTTGGGGTAGCGATCGTGACGTTAAGTGCAAAGGCCTTATCCAAGAGAGCTGGATCAGAGCGCAGCGCCTCGGTGAAGATAGAGTCCACCGGCGCGTAGAGCACCACGAAATCAGGGGAAGCTCCGCGCTCGGCATACTTACGCTTGGAGAGAGCCTCAATATGTTTCAGGAGGTCTTTTGTATGTGAGGCGAGTAGCGCTTTGCGCTCCTCCGCATCCTCTGTCTCAAAGGCCTCGTAGAAGCGTTCGAAGGGAAATTTGGAGTCGATATAGAGGACTGAGCCGCCCGGCATATTGATGGTGATATCGGGAATTGCACCGGATGTATCGCTCCGTTCGGCAGAGCGTTGGCGTGTGAAGTGCTCGCCTTCAATGAGACCCGCTCCTTGCAAAAGTTGTTCCAGCGCTGCCTCCCCGAACTTGCCTCGAGTCTGCGAACTTGCCAACGCCCCAGCAATAGCTCGAGTCTGATTGACGAGGTTCTCGTTATGAGAGGCCATCTGGGTGATCTGACTCTTTATCTCCGCCTCAGCGCCCACGCGGCGGCGATCAGCATCCTGCGAGATCCGGCTTAGATCTTCAACGCGTGCCTTCATCGCCTCAAGTTCAGCGTTGAGTTTGATCGTTGCTTCGGACTTGGCGCGCTCACCCTCGATCTGTGTCTTGTACTCGCTCACCAGGGAGCGGGCGGTGGCGAGTTCAGCGGCCATCGCCGCTTGCTCCGCGGAGGTATCGGCGGGGCGGTTCTTAGCCTTGGCGAGCAGGAGTCCGAGTCCGATCCCCAGGAGAAGGCCGATCACGAGAGCTGCTACCGCCGTTGCGCTGTTACTCATGGAGGTATCGTGGCAGGAAGCACCGACAAAGCCCCGTAGGCTAGCCCCCTCGTGAGCCTTTCAATCGGAATCGTCGGACTACCAAATGTGGGAAAGTCGACCCTTTTTAATGCCCTGACCAAGAACAATGTCTTGGCAGCCAACTATCCTTTTGCCACCATAGAGCCCAATGTTGGGGTCGTGGGAGTCCCAGACCCCCGGTTAGCCCAGCTCGCCAAGATCTTCCACTCCGAGAAGCTTCTGCCCGCCTCGGTCTCCTTCGTGGATATCGCTGGAATCGTCAAAGGCGCCTCTGAGGGTGCTGGCCTTGGAAATAAATTCCTCGCCAATATCCGCGAGACCGACGCAATCTGCCAGGTTATTCGGGTCTTCAAAGATGAGAATGTCACCCGCGAAGGGGAGCGCACCTCAGCCTTCCTCGACCCCGCTGCCGATATCGAAGTAGTCAATATGGAACTCGCGCTCGCCGATTTGCAGACGATCGAGAAGGCGCTACCTCGATTGGAGAAGGAGGCCCGCATTTCCAAGGAGAAGGCCACCATTATCGAAGCGGTCAAAGAGGCGCAAGCGATTTTGAATGCCGGCAAGTTACTCTTTGGCTCAAAGGTTGACCTCGCCGCAATTGCCGAATTGCAGTTGATGACCACCAAGCCTTTTCTCTATGTATTCAACGTTGATGCCGCAGAACTTGGAGATCAAGAGTTGCGCCAGAGTCTGCAGACGCTGGTGGCACCCGCAAAGGCGATCTTCTTGGACGCGAAGACCGAGGCCGAACTCGCCGAGTTAGATGAAGACGATTTAATGGAATTTCTTACAGAGATCGGTATGGAAGAGCCTGGCTTGGCAACCCTGGCTGGTGTCGGCTTTGAAACTCTGGGGTTGCAGACATATCTCACCGCAGGTCCGAAAGAGACTCGGGCGTGGACAATTCATAAGGGAGATACCGCACCTGTTGCGGCTGGTGTCATTCACACCGATTTCCAAAAAGGTTTCATCAAGGCCGAGATCGTGGCATTTGATGATTTGATAGAAGCAGGTTCAATGACAGAGGCCCGTGCTCGCGGCAAAGTCCGCATGGAAGGCAAAGAGTACGTAATGGCTGACGGCGATGTAGTGGAATTTAGGTTCAACGTATGACAATCAAACCAAGGTACGAGAAGAGTCCGTTCATCACAGGTGCGATCAAGAAGCGCGAAGATCTGCGAAATGTTGCAATCATCGCCCACGTTGACCATGGCAAGACCACATTGGTTGATGCGATGTTGACACAGTCAGGCGCATTCGCTGAGCACCAAAAAGAGGGCGAAAGCCGCGATCGCGTGATGGATTCCATGGATCTAGAACGTGAAAAGGGAATTACGATTCTTGCCAAGAACACTTCGATTCGTCGCGGTTCTCAAACGGTTAACATCATTGATACTCCGGGCCACGCAGACTTCGGTGGTGAAGTAGAGCGCGGACTTGAGATGGTCGATGGCGTTATCTTGCTTGTTGATGCATCAGAGGGGCCACTACCTCAGACTCGCTTCGTATTGCGTAAAGCTCTGGAGAAAAACCTTCCAGTAATTCTTTTGATCAACAAGGTTGACCGTCCCGATTCACGGATTGAGGAAGTCGTTGATGAGGCCTATGGCCTCTTCTTGGACCTCGATGCCGATGAAGAGCAGATTGAATTCCCGATCGTCTACGCCTCTGCGAAGGCGGGACGCTCCTCTCTCAATCGCCCGGGCAATGGTGAGATGCCGGATCAACCAAACTTGGATTCACTCTTTGAAGTTATATTCAAGACAATTCCCGCTCCTGTTTATCATGAAGATGCGCCCTTGCAGGCTCACGTGACAAACCTTGACTCATCTCCTTATCTGGGTCGTCTTGCACTCTGTCGGATCCGCGAAGGCGTGATTAAAAAGGGTGAGAGCGTCATGTGGATGAAGACCGATGGCACGAGTGAGCGAGTGAAAATCTCCGAGCTTTTGATTACTGATGGTCTAGAGCGCGTATCAGCGCTCGAAGCTGGCCCTGGAGATATCGTCGCTATCGCTGGTATCCCAACAATTACCTTGGGTGAAACCTTGGCCGATCTGGAGAAACCACATGCTCTTCCCTTGATTATTGTTGATGAGCCATCGATTTCGATGACTATCGGTATCAATACCTCACCACTGGCCGGACAAGAAGGAAAACTCCTCACTGCTCGTCAGGTGAAAAACCGTCTTGACGCCGAGCTGATCGGTAACGTCTCGCTGCGCGTAGTAAATACGGACCGTCCTGATACCTGGGAAGTCCAGGGTCGCGGAGAGCTACAACTGGCTGTCCTTGTTGAAATCATGCGCCGTGAAGGTTTCGAATTGACCGTTGGAAAACCACAAGTTGTTTTAAAGACGGTAGACGGAAAGCTGCAAGAGCCAATGGAGCGCCTCACCGTTGATATCCCCGAGGAGTTCCTCGGCGTGGTCACGCAACTTATGGCTCTTCGTAAGGGCCGCATGGAACAGATGGTTAACCACGGAACAGGTTGGATCCGCATGGATTACAAGGTTCCATCACGTGGTCTCATCGGATTTAGAACCGAGTTTCTTACTGAAACCCGCGGAACCGGTCTCATCCACCACGTCTTTGATGGGTATGAGAACTGGAACGGTGAAATTCGCACTCGTTTGAGCGGATCACTCGTTGCCGATCGTCGCGGAATCGTTACGGCTTATGCGGTCGATGGTGTTCAAGAGCGTGGAATCATCTTCCTAGAAGTTGGAACCGAAGTCTTCGAAGGCATGATCGTCGGGGAGAATTCACGCACAGAAGATATGGATGTCAATATCGTCCGTGAGAAGAAGTTGACCAATATGCGCTCTTCTGGCGCCGATGATGCCAACCGCATCATTCCTCCACGGTTGCTCAACCTGGAGCAGGCTCTAGAATTTTGTCGCGAAGATGAGTGCATTGAGGTAACCCCCAAGCACGTGCGAATTCGCAAGACGATCCTCGATCAAAATGAGAGAGCGCGTAACGTGGGACGCAATAAGAAGGTTAACCAGAACGCTGAGTAGGCAGGCGCGGTTAGCCAACTGACCGAGCATTCACCCCGATGTCACCACCTAAGGGTTAGATAGCACCATGGCAAAGGGTGCACAGAAGTTGAGGTTGGTTCGGCGGATAACGCCCGAACCAACCTTTACTTTTTCTTCCGCTCAAGAGCAGATCATCAACTATCGCGGCGCACCGCTTGTGGTTTATGGCGGTCCTGGCACTGGCAAAACTACGACTCTGATCGAGTCAGTTATCTCGCGGGTTCGCTCAGGCATCGACCCTAATTCGATTTTGATCCTTACCTACGGTCGCGAGCGCGCCTCGGAGTTGCGCGATGCAATCGCTCTGCGGGCTGGGTCAACATCCTTCGAACCGCTAGCTCGGACCTTCCACGCCCTCTCCTTCTCAATCCTCAACGAGAAGTTAGCGCAAGATAATGCGCGCTATCTCTTAATCTCTGGCGCTGAGCAGGATGCTGCGATCTCGCAGATGCTCTCGAACTCACTCGTCACAATTCCGTGGCATCCCGACCTTGCGCTCGCAATTAATACTCGTGGTTTTGTACGTGAGGTGCGTGACCTGATTTTGCGAGCCACTGAGTTAGGGATGAGCGCCAAAGATTTACAACTGCGCGGCAAAGAGCTAGGTGAGAAGTATTGGGATGGAGCCGCACACTTCTGGGCTTCTTACCGCGGCGCTAACGAGCTCCAGAGCGCTACCGTGGGGGAGCAGATCGTCCGCATCGACCCAAGCGCCATTATCTATGAAGCGCTATCGCTTCTAGAGCACGATCCCGTTCGCCTCTCCTATTTTCGCAATCGCTTCACCACGGTGATTGTTGATGAATTCCAAGAGAGCGATGCAGCGCAGCGCAAATTACTCCAACTCTTAGCTCCACAAGATACGGTGATCTTCGCCGATCCGGATTCTGCTATTGGACGCTTTCGCGGTGCAGATCCCGATAGCCTCCTCAGCGCGCTGCGCTCCTACACCCGCAATGAACTCCTCTTAGAAATTGATTTTCGTTCTGCGCCACAGATCAGTGAGTTGGTTGCAAAGGTGGCAGAACACTTCCACTCCCGTGTAGCGACTCGAAAGCGCAGCGCTAGTAAAGAGCCTTCCGCGCAAGTAGCCATCACTCTCGTTAAATTGAGCTCACAGAGTGAGTCATCGAACTACATTGCATATGCCCTGCGTAGCGCGCACCTACGTGAAGGAGTTGCCTGGTCCAAGATGGCGGTAATTGTTCGCACTCCCGGCGCGGAGGTAGCTGCTCTTCAGCGTGCCTTCGCACAGAATGGAATTCCACTTTCGATCGACTTGGGAGCTCTCGCTCTCGCAGAAAATCCCGCCATTAAGCCGTACCTGCTCTTGCTCCAGGTGATTCTCAAAGCCGCCCCACTTGGCGCCCACGACTGGCCGGTTCTAGAAGAGATCTTGCTCTCTGAGTTTGGGGGAGCCGATGCTCTGCAGTTGCGTCAGATTCGCCTCGCCTTTGCACAGGTCCGAACGGATCATCGCAGTACAACCGAGATGATGCTTGATGCGCTCACTGAAAATAGCGCTGAACTTCCTTGGGAGCAGATTGCTCCCCTGAAGCGGATCAATGATCTCATCAGAGTTGGTCGCAAGACCCTACGCACTTCGCGCGATATCTCAGAGTTACTCTGGGCAGTCTGGGACGCTGCAGTTGATTACGAGGGTAGCAAAATTAGTTATATCTGGCGTCAGCGTGCTTTAACTGGTGGAAACCGTGGCGCCCAAGCGGATCGCGATCTCGATGCGATGATCCAACTCTTTGAAAATGCACGGCGTTTTGCGGAACGCAATGTGGGAGCTTCGCCAGAATTATTTGTCGCCCAGTTGATGAATGAGCGGATCTTGAGTGACTCCATTACCACAAGCGCTCAACGCGAGGAGGTCGTCACGATCGAAACCGTGCACTCTGCAAAGGGTCGGGAGTGGGAGTTTGTAGCGGTAACGGGTCTGCAAGATGGCATCTGGCCAAATCTCAAAGAGAGGGGCTCACTGCTGGGAAGTGAACGGTTAGTTGAGGCGCAGCGCAGCGGACTTACCTCGCGGGCGCAGCTCGCTGCCGCTGCTGCAACCGATTTGCTAGAAGACGAACGGCGTCTGCTCTATGTCGCCATCTCTCGTGCCAAGAGCAGATTGCTCATCACCGCCTTTGCTGAGGAGGATTCGCAACCATCGCGCTTCTTCGAAGAGCTTTACGAGGCGGTTCATGGAGAGTCAAGCGAGGGATTTACAACGGTGCCACCTCGTCAAATAACTACTCCCGCGCTGGTAGCAACCTTGCGCCGCGAGGCGGTTGCCGGCTCCACCTTCGCCGCCTCCCTCTTAAAAACTCTAGCCTCTGGTGGAATCCATAGTGCAGATCCATCTACCTGGCTCGGCGTCCGCGAGTTGAGTTCTCCAGAACCAGTGGCAGATCCCAGTGCCGATGTTTATGTTTCACCGAGTTCACTCGCATCCTTTGATGATTGTGGACTTAAGTGGTTCCTGGAAAAATCAGGTGCGCAGGATGGCGACTCCACCGCCCAGTTACTTGGAGTTGCCATTCACTTTATCGCCTCACAACTTCTTACAAATAAGGAGCTCACATTTGAGGAAGGTCTGGCACAACTCACCGAGGCTTGGCCAGTTGTAGATCAGAACATTGGCTGGTTTAAAGAGCAACAACTCAAAGAGGCTGCGCGGATGCTCAAACGCTTCTTCGACTGGCACGGCGCCAATCCACGGGAATTAGTGCTCACCGAATCAGATTTTCAAGCGAAATTCGGTCGTGCCATCCTTAAAGGTAGCGTTGATCGCCTGGAAAGGGACCCAGAAACCGGACACTACTTTGTTGTCGATCTCAAGACTGGCAGCGCAGTCACGGCAAAAGAGGCAGAAGAAAATAAGCAATTGGCGGCATACCAACTTGGAATCCTCGCTGGCGGTTTTCCTGAATTACCCGCGGATGCCGTCAGTGACGGAGCAGGACTTCTCTTTATTTCCAAGACAACGCTCAAGAACACTACGATCAATCAAAATCCTATCGATAAGGATTTAGTTATCGAAGATGTTATCGCAGCCGCCGAGGGGATGACCGCTGCAACCTTTAGAGCGATCACCAATAAGCGTTGTCGGAGCTGCGCCATCAAGAACCTCTGCCCATTGCAATCTGAGGGAAGGAGTGTGATTGAGTAATGGCTGCTCGGATTCTTAACGGCCGTATCGAGATTGATCGCGAGATCACCGCTCTTGAAATAGCCCGCGCTCTTGCAAAGGCTGGTGGCAAGTTATTCGAACCTACCGCAGAACAACGGGCCATCATTGAATCACGCCACTTTGGTCCTGCGGTCATCATCGCAGGAGCGGGTTCTGGTAAGACCGAGACAATGTCGCAGCGCGTGCTCTGGTTGGTGGCTAACGGTGTGGTGACCCCAGACCAAATTCTGGGGCTTACCTTTACACGTAAAGCAGCGGGCGAACTCGCTAAACGAATTCGTAGACGCTTGCGGCAATTGCGTGCTGCGGGGCTCTTGCCCACCACCGATGAAAAAGCATTTCCCCTCGATATCGCCGTCGAAGTCTCTACTTATCACTCCTACGCAGGGCGCACCTTGGCTGCGCACGGTATCCGTATGGGAATTGATACCGA
Source organism: Actinomycetes bacterium (assembly GCA_025355305.1). Lineage (GTDB taxonomy): Bacteria > Actinomycetota > Actinomycetes > Nanopelagicales > Nanopelagicaceae > PALSA-747. Next base: position 13,443 of record JANXZW010000053.1, read on the forward strand.
TGGTGAGCCACTCGGTGAGGCCGCTGCATGGCAATTGACTTATAAAATCGTCAACAACTTTGAATCAGTAGATCACGATATCTTTCACAAACCTGATTTCATTGTCGATGCCGTGATGGCGCTATCGGGAGAACTTGGTGAGCACGATCGCACGGTCCAGGAGATCAGACCTTTCCTTGAAGATTTTCTCGCCCGCATGAGCTCTGTCACCGTGCCTAGCAACGAGACGGTGCGCGACGCTTTAGAAACAATCAGCGAACGGCTCGCCCTACTTCCTATGGTGAGCAAACTGGACCAGCATCGACTTGAAACGGGCCAACTCACATTTAATGACCAGATGGCTTATGCCGCAAAGTTAGCCGAGCAAGTTCCTGAGATTGCAGAGATCGAGCGTGAGCGATACAAGGTTGTCCTGCTCGATGAGTATCAAGACACCTCCTATTCTCAAGTTCGTTTTCTCTCCTCCCTCTTTGGCCTTGGTCACGCTGTTACTGCGGTGGGAGACCCTAACCAAGCGATCTACGGTTGGCGTGGAGCGAGCGCCGAGACGCTGGGAAGTTTTGAAAAGACATTCGGTGGCAATTGTCAACACTTTGATCTTCTCACGACCTGGCGCAATGATCAGAAGATTCTCGACTTCTCCAATCTCGTGATTGGTCATATCTCCGAACTCGCTCAACTTCCCTTTGGGGTGAAGGAGTTGCGAGCTCGCCCAGGCGCTGGCGCGGGCAACCTCTCCTGTGGCCTCTACATCACTCCAGAGGATGAGGCGGCGGCCATCGCCGACTACTTTGCGCAGTTATGGTTCGATCCAACCCGCCAATTGCTCCCCGCAGAGGAACGCTCGAGTTTTGCGGTGTTAGTTCGCGTGAAGTCTTATATCCCACTGATTGAGGCGGCGCTGCGCGAACGCGATCTTCCGACAGAGGTGTTAGGAGTCGGGGGATTGGTGCACATCCCCGAGATTGCCGACATCATTGCGCTTCTTCGCCTCATCACTTATCCCGATGCCGGCTCTGCGCTGGCTCGTCTCCTTGTTGGACCGCGTTTAGTGCTCGCCCCCAAGGATATTCATGCCCTCGGTTCTTACTCTCGCTCACTGGCGCGCAAATCTTTCAATGCGCGCAGCGATAAGTTGGAGGCGGTTTTAGAGTTTGGGAGTGAAGAGAACCTGGATGCCAACGACTTTGCCATCGGTTCAATTATCGAAGCTCTCGAACTTATTGAGCAAGCGCCGCGTGGGGATTTCTCTGTAGAAGGTTACGCACGACTTAAAGAGTTTGCGCGCGAGCTCACCGCACTACGTCGGACCATGACGGGATCTATCACTGACAAGATTCAAAGTGCCGAGAGATTCTTACACCTAGACGTTGAAGTCTTGGTGCGCGATGGTTGGGATCGTGGTCGCAGGCATCTCGATAAATTCTTTGATGAGGCCGCGGCCTTTGCGCGCACCGGCGGAACGCTCTCTTCATTCTTGGAGTGGCTTGAAACAGCTGAGAAGCGTGAAGGCGGACTCAAACCCGCCACAGTCACCGTAAATAACAACGCAGTACAGATTCTTACTATTCATGGCGCGAAGGGCGCAGAGTGGGATGTAGTTGCCGTGCCGGGGCTCTTAAAAGATGTATTTCCCAATAAGCCGATGCGTTCTTCCTCGTGGATAAAATATTCTGGTTCGCTTCCGATTGAATTCCGCGGCGATCGCCTGCAGTTAACTGATTTTGAATTTCCACCGGGAGATGCTGCAATTAAGCCAGCAGAAGTTGGCAAGGCTTTAAAGCGTTTTGAAGATTCGCATAAGGCGCGCCATTACCTAGAAGAGTTGCGCTTGGGGTACGTTGCATTCACGCGTGCTAAATCTCACCTGCTCTGCACTGCAACGTGGTTTAGAGATGGAAAAGATCCCGTCGATCAGAGTCCGCTCTTTACGATGCTCTACGACTTCCTAGAGAGCTCGACTCCCGATGCAATCCTCTCCATGGCGCAGAAGCAAGAGGAGAATCCTCGGATCTCAGATCCACGAACTGCGATCTGGCCCGCCGCAATTAGTCGAGTGGAGGAGATCCGCAGCAGCGCTGCGCAGGTGCAGGCAGCTCTGCCTCTGGATCTCACCGCCGCTCTTCTTTCAGAGAGTGAGGCAGCACGCCTCTCGCTACTTCAAGATGCCGCGGCGATTCTAGGTGAGGCAAAGCGCTCAGAGCAGGCGGAGCCCATCTATCTTCCCCAACGTCTCTCGGTCTCGACCTTGATAAATCTCAAGAGCGATCCAGATGAACTCGCCCTCACTATTCGCCGCCCTATGCCTCGCCATACCGATAAATATGCCAAACGAGGTACTGAGTTCCATCTCTGGGTGGAGCGCCAATTTGGAGCCCAGACCCTCTTTGATGATGATCTCTTCGATCCGCTCGCACCCGATGATCTTCCGCTCAAAGAGTTGCAGGAGAAGTGGCTCGCCTCTAAGTGGGCCGCGCGCAGCCCTATCGCAGTTGAAGAGGGATTTGAAAGTGTCATCAATGGAATTGTCTTGCGCGGTCGCATTGATGCGATCTATCGCGATGGCGACACTTATGAGGTTGTCGACTGGAAGACAGGTCGGGTTAAGGAGGGTGAAGATCTGACGATCGCCTCGATCCAGTTAGCGATGTATCGCCTGGCCTACGCAAAGCAGCACGGAATTCCAATCGAAAAGATTCGCGCCGCCTTCCACTATGTTGCAGATGACAGGACGATCTATCGCGAAAACTTATCTAGCGAAGCTGAAATTGCCGCTCTTATCGCTTCAGTGCAGGTCTACTCCGATTGAGGCGTGATCGCTTACTCCAACCGCAGGATGTGCGAGCGGTGTGATGGTCTCATTCTGAGCCGCCAGGATGTAATCAAATTGGATAGCTGGCTTCCATGAGGGATAGGTGTTTCTTCCCCCCAAACTCTGCCACTTGGTGAAGCGTCCAGGAATATTCCATCCTAAATTGAGATCACCGATTATTAATTTGCGGCCCGGTAATTTCTTCATGATCCGTTGCAATTTTCGCAATTGAAAGTAGTTGACGAAGGGCACAAAAGATAGATGCGTAACTGCGACGGTATAACCATTTTCCAGCTCTGCAATCAAGGCAACACGGGGCTCATCTTTTACGTAGATAAATCGCGTTCCCTTATCTGAAGCAACTGGGAGAGGAAGGCCAATCCATGAACGACCTAACTCCACCCGACTCCATTTGCGCACCGGAATTTTGGAGATCAATCCGATTCCATACGATGGTTCGTTGAACTCGGCGTGCAGAACGCCTTCATCGGTGGCGGGGTGTCGCCATTTCTCCCCAGGTGTCCCGATCACAGTCCGCGCGTAGGCCCAGTGGGTGGTTCCGAGAGCCGCCGCGATCTCCTCCACTTGTTTGGCTTTGGCAGAGCGAGGTTGATTCTCATCGACCTCTTGCACTCCTAGGAGATCAGCTCCCAGAGCGGTACATGCATCTACCCAGTTGTGCGCTGGTTCGGCGGATTGGAGGTTTTGGCCGTGCAGGAGATTCCATGAGATGACCTTCATGAGGTCAGGCTAGTAGGGTCGCCTCCTGATGGAAATCTTGAATCTCGCGCTCTCGCGCTCAACAGTCGATCGCGCCGCACATATTCGTGTCAGTGAAGCCGCGCTGCAGGCGCAGTGGCTCGTTGCCAAGATTATTCATTTTAACGGCACCGGTTTTTTCACAGCTGGAAACTCTCTAGTGCTTCTCAAGGCTCCAGATGTCATGGGCTATGGGCAGAAGATCTTTCTTGGAGAAGAGGGCGAGATTCCATACTTTCTCTGGTGCTCAGAGCAGAACATCGGGGCTGAAGAGGATTACAAGACGCTGCGGGAGATTAGCGCAGAGTTGACCAGTTTAGAGATTGGTTTAGCGGTCCATGCTCAGGCCGTTGCTCTCTGGCACCATAAGAATCCAATTTGTTCTAGCTGCGGTTCGGCGACTGAACCGTTCTTTGGAGGATCCTCGCGCCGGTGCACAACTGGTCATGAGCATTATCCACGAACGGATCCAGCGATCATTGTGCTGGTAAAGGATAAGAGCGATCGCATCCTGCTAGGACGCCAAGCATCCTGGCCAGAACACCGCTTCTCGACATTTGCAGGTTTTGTGGAGGCGGGGGAGTCCTTCGAGCAATGCGTCCTGCGAGAAGTGCAAGAGGAGGCGGGAGTAGTAGTTTCTGATATCAATTACCTCGGATCCCAGCCATGGCCCTTTCCACAATCGCTCATGATCGCCTTTGAGGCAACTATTCAAGATCCCGAAAATGCCCGTCCGGATGGCGAAGAGATCGTTGAGATTCGCTGGTTTGATCGCAACGAACTCTATGCATCGATAATCGAGGGAACGCTCTTGCTGCCTCCTTCGATTAGCGTGGCGCGCGCAATGATTGAAGCCTGGTACGGAGAGGATCGTCCTCCACTGCCTGGTGCAGAGACCTGGCGCTAGTAGGCGAGATGATGGAGCTAGAGGCAATTCTCGCTGGGTTGGATCCGCAGCAGCGTGAAGCGGTTACAAATATTCGGGGACCGCTCTGCGTTATCGCAGGTGCAGGTACTGGTAAGACTCGGGTGATTACTCATCGCATTGCTTATGCGGTTGCCGCTGGAGTAACTGACCCAACGAAGTGTCTCGCCCTCACTTTTACCGCCCGCGCCGCCGGAGAGATGCGGGCGCGGCTACGTACACTCGGCGTTCCAAATGCGCCGGCTCGCACCTTTCACTCGGCGGCCCTCAAGCAATTGATGTATTTCTGGCCTTACTCATTTGGAGGCCCCTTTCCAAAACTCTTGACTTCAAAGGGCAGTTTTCTCGGCGATGCCATGGGATTTAGTGACACCTCGCTCGTGCCTGGAGTCGCAACGTTGCGCGAGATCAGTGGAGAGATCGAATGGGCAAAGGCGATGCAGACCGCTCCCAGTGATTATGTCGAGGAGGCGCTCGCCGCTAAGCGCACACTTCGAATTCCAAATGGTCGCGCCGATAAAGAGAACTTTGCCGAGATCGCCAAGGTCTATCAATCTTACGAAACCCTTAAACATCAGGAGCGGGTCATTGATTTTGAAGATGTCTTACTGCTCACAGTCGGAATGCTGGAAGAGGATAGAGATGTCCGCGAACGGATCCGTGATCAATACCGCTACTTCACGGTTGATGAGTATCAAGATGTTTCACCACTGCAACAGAGGTTGCTAAATCTCTGGCTCGGCAAGCGCGAGGATATTTGTGTCGTCGGAGATGCGGCGCAGACGATCTACTCCTTCGCGGGCGCCACCTCGCAATTCTTACTGGGATTTACCCACCGCTTTCCTAAAGCGCCGGTGGTTCGTTTAACGCGTGGCTACCGCTCTACACCGGAGATTATTGAGATGGCCAATCGGATATTGAAGGAGGGCAGCTCTCACATTGACCATGAACTCACCTCAGTAAACGAGCGAGGTGAAGAGTTGGAACTTCGCGCATTTAACACAACGAACTCTGAAGTCGCTGCCGTCGTCGATGCAATTGCCGCGCTTGACAAGGTTCATTCTGATATTGCAATTCTTGCCCGGACAAACAATGGGCTTGACCCCTTCGAGTCCGCACTCAAGGCACGGGGCATAGAGACCCAACTAAAAAATAGTGAGCGCTTCTTCGATCGCATCGAGGTTCGAGATGCGATGCGCGTTATCCGCAGCGCCTCAGTCCTTCCCGCAGAGGGTGGAGACTGGTTAAAAGATTTGGAAGCGGTGCTTCGACCCTTTGGTCGAACAGATTATGTCCGCGCTTTCCTCAGCCTCGCGGGAGCGATGAAGGAACCTGGTGCCGGGAGCATGCGCACCTTCCTTCGAGAATTAGAGGACCGTGCCGAGCAGAACAATCCACCCACCTTGCCAGGGGTGGTCCTTTCGACGCTGCACGCGGCAAAAGGTCTGGAATGGGACCATGTCTTCTTGGTGAGCGTGAATGAGGGGATATTGCCCATGGGGACAGGAGTTGAGGAGGAGCGTCGCCTCTTCTACGTAGGCCTCACCCGGGCGAAGAAGACGGTGCATCTCAGTTACGCGGGAGCTCCCAGCGAGTTTCTGCAGCCACTACTTCGCTAATCCAACTCAGAGCCAGAATTTTTATTTAATTCGGTTGCGTGAGCGGGGCAGAGCCCCGTACGCTTCTCTTTCTGTCAGATGACAGAGTCTTAAATCACCGAGGAGGCAGATGTGGCTATGACAGAACGCAACGCTGGCACATCAAGTGCCGAGCTTTGTGCTGCCGCTTCACACGCTACATCCGCCACACACACAACACACGCTCACGCCAGCGCCGCCAAGTTCTGGGCAACCAAGAATTTTGCAGCCTATGGACTGCGCGGGACCTGGAGTTCTACTCGGTAAACCGAATAGACCCACCAGGGGCCGCACATCCAACCGGATGAGCGGTCCTTTTTCTTTTACCGGAGAGAAATCAAAGGCGAGACAGATACGAGATAGATACGAGAAGAAAAGGAAAGAGGTGAGGACGGTGGCTGTTCTCTTTAGTGAACTGTTGGTTCCTGGTTGGGCCGAGGGGGAGCGCATTGGTCTAGATGAAGTGACTGGCGATATTTCTCTGCCTTGTCACAGCGCAGATCCAGAGCTCTTCTTCGATGACGCTCCAGCACGCGTAGCCCTTGCAAAGTCGCTCTGCGGCGGTTGTGCGATGCGCACTGCCTGCTTAGAGGGTGCGCTCTCGCGAGAGGAGCCTTGTGGCGTTTGGGGTGGAGAATTATTTGTAGAAGGTCAGGTTGCATCTGTAAAGCGCAGCGTCGGCCGTCCGCGTCTTGCTCCAACAGCTGCTCCGCTGATAGCCGCTGAGATGGACGACGTTAGCGAGAGCAGCGAAGCCGATGAGGCTCTGGCCAGTTAGGAAGGCGACTTCATCGGCATCCACATTCTGGGTGGAAGTTCCAGTGGCGCACCTCCGCTCCTCGCATGGGATCGAGTAGGTCATACCAGTGCGAAGTAGCGATGAGTGCTGACTGCTCACTCCCAAAGTAGGCCCCGACAGCCAAGGTAATAAGCCCCGCCATATAAGAGACAGCCGCAGTCGGTGCCTCATTACGGGTAGATTCAGAAGTTACCCCGGACAAATTGTCGCGTTTAGTGAGGGAGATGCAGCGCAGACATGGAGTTACACCCGGTAGCACAAGTGGCCCGATTTCAATCTCACGACCAATAATTTGATTGATATGTAAGTGAGGAGATCCCTCACTCATCCACCGTTGGACATAATCCCACTCGACGGGGATAGTGGAAATAATGAGATCAGGAAAATTTTTAGCTGCTAATACTCCGCGGGATATTTGTGCGTTTCTGATTAACTCCTCTGTAAATTCGCCTCTCAACTTGCCAATATCTCCTGCTCGCACGAGTACCCCACAAATATCGTCACCAATAATCCGTGGTGGCAGCCCGGCACGGCTCACCAGGCGAGTGTTTGTAAAACCAGAGGCGCGCAAAGATGCGAGAAGGTGGCGGCCAATTCGATTTTCCCCCGAAATCAAGATCGTTACATTTTCGCGTCCCTTAAATTCTTCCACCCCGCCATCGCGCACTCCGCCACGGTGGGCAAGGAGAGAGCGTTCAATCTCTCTGCGGCGGGTAGCCACTTTTGTACTTAGGTCTTGACTCTCAGGTTCGTTTGCTTCCTGCAGGAGATCTAAGAGCCCCTCGGCCGCCAGCATTTCGGCAAAGTTATAAAATTCATCTAGTGAGCAGTGGAGGAGTGCGCTGAGTTCGCGGGCGCTGTGCTTGCCATCCAGGGCTCGTGCGAGTTGTAGGTGAAGACCATCGGTTAAGAGCAGACCGTGAGTCGGCAGAGCGAGTAGGTACCCGCTTCCCGCAGGCGTGAGGCTAACCCCGCGTTTGAGTTGGGGGTAAATCTCCACGCCGCGATCAATGACCATCTGCGAAGGATGGCGCGTTTTTCATGGATCAATTTTCGGCGGCTAAATTCTGGGGATAAAAAAATCACCCTCACCGCAGGGTGAGGGTGATTCCATCTAATGCGAGTATCTAATCCTTAAGGTGAAGTGCTTAAGCCTTACCCAAGATGCGATTTACCTTAGTGCCACATACAGGGCAGATGCCTTGTGCCATCCGGCGACCAGACTCTGAAACCTTGACGTGACCTTCGAAGGCACGCTTCTCTTTGCACTTAACGCAGTAGGCCTCGCCTTTGTATTCCTCAGCCATGATGGCCCTCCTCTCGCCACACGCTCAAAGCTTCGGGAGCCTCCCGGGAGCGAACGTGCGTACGAGAGCACGATACCCGCGTGTAGCGCGCAGTGGGCGAATTGACGCCCGCTTCTACCCAAAGATCGGAAAAAGATCAGATAAAGATCGGAGCAGGGGGTAGGAGATGGGCGAAATGTCCGTTTTTAGCGGCTGATTATGCAGAAGTGCCTATCTCGGGTGTGGCCGAAAGCCCCGCCTCAAATCCCTCGAGAAAGGCCTCTGCCCGCTCCTTATGGGGGTAGCGCTCCAGATAACGCTGGAAATCAGCTCCATGACCTGGGACCCGGAGATGGATGAGTTCGTGGAAGAGGACACAGCCAACAACATAGTCAGGCGCACCATTGAGGCGCAGCGAGATACGAATTGTTCCATCGCTCGTTGTGCATGAACCCCAGCGCTCGCGCATACTGCGCCATGCAATTGCGCTCGGCCGCTCGTGAAAATCTGGCAGGTATCGTTGGAGTAGGTCAGTTGCCATCACTCCGAGCACTTCATCACTAGAGCGGAGTTTGGCCTCACGGCGCAGAACGATCTCGATCATCTCGGGAATAATCGCTAACTCATCCTTGCGGTTCATCCGATCTGGAATATGTATTTCGATAACTCCATTTTGACGCAGCGCACTGATGCTCCGCTTGCGCCTGGTGCTGCGAATGACGCGAAACTCCGGGAGGTTATCGGGAAGGGCTTTACTGCGCAGAAATTTCTGGCTCCCCTTGGGTTCGGGTTTTTTAGATTGAGTCGCTTTAGATTGAGTCGCCACGATCGGGAGGCTATCTTCGAAGAGGGAGATCTGCAGAAAGTTTTCCACCGCTGGCACGAGTTATCCCCCACTTCTCCACAGATTTATCAACAACTAGTTAGGAGAATTATGGCGCTCCCTTTTGGAAATCGAGGCAAGTTGGCATAAGTTTCATCCAACCAAGTCCTCGGATAACCGTTTGATGTATGCAAGGGGAAGGCAGACATCAAATCGTGCGGCCGAGGATTTGGCTTTTTTATTTTTATCTCTAAAAGTTAGTTCTGCAAGTTCTAGAAAAGCCCTGAGAGATCATCGGGGACCGTGGTGCTTGTTAAGAATGCAGCTGGGTCGCCAATCTCATCCGCTGTAGGTAGGAGAGATGGATCTTCCCAACGGTGATCGCGAATAGCAACGCCTCCATTTTCGGAGCCGCTGATCATATAAATCTCACTCCAAAAATGTGAGCATTCACGTGTTAATCGCGGTGATATTTGTAAGCCAAGAAGCATGGCAAAGAGTTGCTGTGTAGGGGCGCTCTCAATCCGTGAGCGACGATAACTCTCTTGCAGCGCCGCGAGCGATGGCAGACGATCCCGCGCAGCGAGATATGCAACGTGATCGATCCATCCTTCAATGAGTGCAAATGTCATCTCTAACTTCGCAAGAGCCGCTGCTTGGGCTGGGCTCTGCTCTGGTTGGAACATTCCTTGATTAATAGCCATCGTGATGGAATCTGGATTGTTGAGATCAAGCTCTCCAGAGTTCATCGCGCTCTCTGCTTGATTTTGAATGGCCGCAATATCAACGGTGATTCCCTTGCCGTACTCTGCAATTAGTTCACGGATGTAAGCGGAGAGCCACGGGGTGTGTGCAAAGAGGCGCTGCGCTGCAACTTCGCGTAAGGCTATGTAGATCGCGACCTCCTTCTCAGGAATTTCTAACCCCTGGCTCCAGAGCGCGATGTTCTGCGGTATTAGATGGGCGCCAGATTTTTCGAAGAGCGGAATCGCGGCATCTTGTGAACCGGTGATTGAGATTGCGAGAGAGCCAACCGATTGTCCAAGTTGAGTTGCAATGAGTTGGCCCATGAAGCCGCGCATAATCGGAAGAAAATTTGCTTCAGGACCCATCTCTAGCAGCACCTTCGAGAGCGCAGCAACCATGCCCTCTGCTAGTGGCTCCACCAGTTTCTGCCATCCACTGATTGATTGGTCAATCCATTCCTTGCGGGTCCAGGCGATGTCGGAATTAGTGAGCGTCGCTGGGAATTGGGTGCGCTCCTCGATCCAAGTGTTAGCAATATCAATTGCCTCTTGGGCCGTGCGTTGCTCGTCGCGGCCCACTGGGAGGTCGTTGTGCGCCTGAAGAAAGGTGCGCGCGGATTCACGCATCACGGTCAGTTGCAGTATCTGCGCATCGGAGCCACCAGTCGTTCCAGCGTTGAAGAAGCCCTCGCCCGGGAAGAACCCAAAACCGCTCAAAGTCGCCTGCCTTCTTAGTTTAAGTACCTTAAGAGCCTGAAAAGCTCACCTAGAAGAGTTGTCGTGAATATAACAACATCCCTTTCGAGAATCTTCCCGCTTTTGGGTCAGAAATACTCATTACCGCCGCAGAGGAGGCAAATTACATTTGGCTGGGTTAAAGTGCTCTCATGACCCAGGCATTTTCCAGATTTGCTGATGCCACGATCGCACCAACCACCACACACGCTACTTCTACCGCATTTGCAGCGCTTATTTGGTGGGTTGTGCCGGTGGTATTGGTTTCTGGAGCTATTGGGTATGTGCTCTGGACCTCAAAATTTAAAGCCAAGTTCGATAACGAAACCAATCGTTCGGTTGAGAAGTTCAATCTATTCCAGAAGACCCTTCGGGAGCCCAATTCTTAGCACTAGAGTAATTCCATGAGTTCTTTCCAATTCCCCAATAATCCCTTCGGTAATGGCGCACCACGGCCACCCCGGACTCCAGGAACTCGAAGGGGAATAGGACCGTTTGGTTTGGCGATGATCGCCCTCGTCATCATCTTCGGGATCTTGGTCTCACTCACTGGCTTTTACACCGATCTCCTCTGGTTTCGCTCAGTAAGTTTTACTAGCGTTTGGCGAACCACTCTCTTCACCAAGATCGAACTCTTCATCGCCTTCGGATTAGTTACCTCCCTTATCATCACCTCAAATATCTTTATTGCATATCGTCGTCGCCCCATCTACGTTCCCATTAGCGTGGAGGCTGACAACTTAGAGCGCTATCGCGGACAGATTGAACCAATTAAGCGCTACCTCATCGCAGCTATCGCAGTGGTGCTCTTCTGGTATGCCGGAATATCTGGCTCCAAGCAGTGGGAGACCTGGCTGCAATTTAAGAACTCCACTCCATTCGGAAGTAAAGACCCACAGTTCCATCTAGATATCTCATTCTTCGCATTCAAACTACCGATGTACGAGTCGCTGATCAGTTGGGGTATCTCAACCATCTTGATCACATTGATCGCGACCGTGGGGATCCACTATGTCTATGGAGGAATTCGCCCTCAGGTAAGTCAAGATCGCACGACCGTTGCCGCGCGCGTACAGCTCTCGGTTCTGCTCGGAGTTCTGGTTCTTATCAAAGCGGTCGCTTACTGGTTTGATCGCTATCACTTAGCGCTGCATCAGGGCAGCCTCTTTACTGGCCTCGGCTACACCGATGTAAATGCGCTCTTGCCTGCAAAGGCAATTCTCGCCGGCATCGCAATAATCTGTGCGCTGCTCTTCTTTGCAAATATTGTGCGCCGCTCATGGGTACTACCCGCCGCGGGTGTCGTTTTAATGGTGGTCTCTTCCCTCTTGATCGCCGGCATCTATCCCGCCTTTATTCAACAGTTCACTGTAAAGCCAAGTGAATCGAATAAGGAAGCGCCGTATATCCAGCGCAATATCAACGCCACTCGCGCCGCCTACGGCCTCTCAAATATTACGGTTAAAGATTATCCAGCCGTCATCTCGACGCAGCCCGGTCAGCTTGCGAAAGATACATCTAACATTTCCAATGCCCGGCTCTTAGATCCAGATGTACTTTCAGCCACCTTCCGTCAATTGCAACAGATCAAGCCTTATTACACCTTCCCAGATGCTCTCGACGTAGATCGATACACGATCAAGGGCAAGAAGCAGGATGTCGTAGTTGCGGTTCGCGAGTTGAATATTGCGGGTTCCCCCGCACAGAACTGGATTAACGATCACCTGGTTTATACCCATGGCTTCGGATTTGTAGCTGCGCCAACGAATGTTGTAGACGCAGATGGAAAACCGAGCTTCACGGTCGGCAATATTCCACCATCTAACGGTCTAGGTGTATTCCAACCACGTATCTATTTTGGTGAGAATGTACCGGGATATTCCATCGTCGGTGGTTCTGCAAAGAGCACTCCGAACGAACTGGACTATCCCGATGATTCGCAGGCCAATGGCCAGCAGAATTACACCTACGCAGGCACGGGCGGCGTTCCCATGGGGAGTCTCGTTACTCGTCTGCTCTTTGCAATCAAATACAAGGACCAACAGATCTTGCTCTCTAACCTGATCAACAAAGATTCCAAGATTCTCTACAACCGTTCACCAGTAGATCGTGTTCAGAAAGTCGCTCCTTGGCTCACCCTCGATGGAAATATCTATCCCGCCATCGTGAACGGCAAAGTTCTCTGGATCGTGGATGGTTACACAACATCATCTGGGTATCCCTACTCAGCTGTGGAGAACCTCGCTACCGCAACGACCAACTCCGTTACCGCAAACTCTTCAACCGTTACCGCCCTTCCCAATGTAGATGTGAATTACATTCGCAATTCGGTGAAGGCGACAGTTGATGCCTACGATGGAACGGTCACGCTCTACCAATGGGATGGTTCAGATCCCGTGCTGAAAACCTGGAGCAAGGCATACCCGGGAACCGTACTTCCTAAGAGCGCAATTAGCTCTGCACTTCTCCAACATATTCGCTATCCAGAGGGCATCTTTCAGGTGCAACGCGATGTGCTCACCACATATCATGTGGATTCTGCTGCCGCGTACTACGGCGGACAGGATTTCTGGAAGGTTCCATCGGATCCATCCTCACTCGGTGCAAACGCACAGAATCAACCACCTACCTACCAGACCCTGCAACTACCTGGTTCTGCGGCTACTTCATTCTCGCTATCAACATCATTTGTCCCGCGTGGCTCTCGTCAGAACCTCACCGCTTTTGTCGCTGTGAACTCTGATGCCGGTCCTAACTACGGCAAGATCACAGTCTTGCAATTGCCGCGCTCTACAAATATCTCCGGACCATCTCAAGTGGCATCGAACTTCGAAGCAAAGCCAGATGTTGCCCAGACGCTCTCCTTGCTCCGTCAAGGTGGCTCTGATGTAGTGCTTGGAAATATGTTGACCCTGCCAGTTGGAAGTGGATTGCTCTACGTTCAGCCGGTTTACGTGCGAGCAACCGCAAATGCCTCTTCCTTCCCACTCTTACAGAAGGTGCTCGTCTCCTTCGGTGATCAGATTGGCTTTGGAAATACTCTGCAAGATGCGCTCAACCAAGTATTTGGTGGAAGTTCTGGCGTGAGCATTTCACCAACCACCGGAACAGGTTCAACTGGTACTACCGGCACTACTGCCGGAGGCACTACAACGAGTGGAACATCAACGTTGAAGCAGGCTCTAGCAGCTGCGCAGGCAGCGCTTGCTTCATCTAACCAAGCGCTTAAGAACGGTGATTTCGCGGCATATGGTGTTGCGCAGAATCAACTGAAGGCAGCGATTGCGGCAGCGATTGCGGCGCAGGGGAAGTAACGAGAAGGTACTTCACTCACAGTCCGAGAGGCGTTAATACGCAGGAGCAATGACCTTCGTTTTGGCATATTGACGCTTCTCTCGTAGGATTAAGTTACCAACGCGGGGTGGAGCAGCTCGGTAGCTCGCTGGGCTCATAACCCAGAGGTCATAGGTTCAAATCCTGTCCCCGCTACTATGAACTACATCAGCGACCCATCAGACGAAAGTTTGGTGGGTCTTTGTGCATCTGGCGTCATAAATGCAGTAACAGATGCATGGAGTGCACGTAGGGCGGCGCACATCGTCATCACGGGTGGTCGCACCGGTGCTGCAACAGTCAAAGCGATAGATCAGGCACTCTTCAGGCTACTGCGCTTAAAGCGCGCCTTCGAGGGCTGCATGCTGCACATTTGGTTCTCCGATGAGCGCTTTACTACTCACGATGATCCCGATCGAATTGACACCGCTCTTATTGCCGGCTTTGGTCTTTGCAAATCACAGATTGTCTTTCATCGGGTTGATGAGAGTGGCGAACTTGCGGTTGCGGCCGCCAATTACGCAGCTGAGTTGGACTCTGAAATTGGAAATCGCCCATTTGATGCAGTGGTTTTAAGCATGGGTGAGGATGGTCACATCGCCAGCCTATTCCCTGGTCTCTTCGATCCTGGGTTCACAGGGAGCACCCTGGCGGTCCATAATTCTCCTAAAGCACCTTCACTGCGGGTGAGCCTCTCCTTGGAACGGTTGGCCAACGGACTCCATATTTATATCTTTGCGCTCGGTGAGGGTAAAGCCGCGGCGCTAAGTTCGATGGCGACGGGGCCAGTAGGGGCCCTGGCAAAGAGTTCACTAATCGGCCAACTTCAAATCCTTACCGATCTATCGGCACCAACCAGTAATTAATTTAAGATTGATCTACCGTCAGGAGATTGCTATGAGCACTATTCAATTAACCGTTGTAGGACTTGGTCGTATGGGCGCCAATATCGCACGCCGCATCCAAGCACACGCCCAGTCGCCCGTGAACATCGCTGTTTACGATCTCAATCCAGAAACTGTAAAGATGATCGCTGCCGAGGGTTTTACTCCGCTCTCATCTTTAGCTGACCTTGCGCAATTTAACGAGGCTGCCAATCCACAATTTGTCTGGGTGATGGTTCCAGCGGAAGTCACCCAACAGACTATCCACGCCGTTGCTGAACATCTCGCTCCTGGTTCAACGATCATTGACGGCGGAAACACCTTCTATCGCGATGACATTGCAAATGCGGCATGGCTAGCAACTAAGGGAATCAATTTTGTTGATGTCGGAACCTCTGGCGGTGTCTACGGCCTGGCGCGCGGCTTCTCACTGATGGTCGGTGGAGAAAAGAGTGTGGTGGATCGTCTCACTCCGGTCTTTAGGGCGATGGCACCTGGAGTTGAATCGGCAGAGCGTACGCCAGGTCGCACCGGTGAGCCAACACAATCAGAGCATGGCTTCCTGCATTGTGGTCCTATCGGCTCTGGCCACTTTATCAAGATGGTGCACAATGGAATTGAGTATGGCGCCATGGCTGCCTATGCCGAGGGACTTAACCTGATTCACGCCGCCGCACAGGGAATCAAACACCCCACCGCCGTTGGTGATCATATTGAGACGAAGTACGACTTCGACATGGAAGAGGTCACAGAGGTCTGGCGCCGCGGCTCTGTCGTTGCATCCTGGCTCCTTGACCTAACTGCTACCGCTTATACAGAGGACCCCGAGCTCTCCACTTACGAGGGCTCAGTTTCAGATTCTGGGGAAGGTCGCTGGACAGTCCAGACCGCTATCGACGCTGGAGTTCCTGCAAATGTATTAAGCGCTTCGCTCATGGGCCGCTTCTCATCGCGCGGCAATGATCTGTACGGTAATAAGGTTCTCTCCGCCATGCGAAAAAAATTTGGCGGACATGTAGAAGTGAAGCAGAAATAAATGAACGCTCGTAAGATTCCACTTCTTGAGGCTGATGTACTCGTACTCTTTGGAGCAACGGGAGATCTAGCGAAGAAGAAATTGTTCCCAGCTCTCTACAGCATGACGATGAATGATTCACTGCAGTGCCAAGTAGTCGGCGTCGCATCAACAAAGTGGAATCACGAAGAGTTCACTGCCCACGCCTTTGATGCAATTAAGGCAGCCTTTCCAGATCCAGATGCAAAGATGCTTGCCAAGTTAGATGATGAACTTTCCCTCGTTGTCGGAAATTATGAAGATCCCCAGTTGTATCTCGACTTGGCGGAGGCCCTCAAAGATAAGCAGAGTCCTGTTATTTACCTTGCGATCCCACCCGCCTTCTTTGGCAATGTAACGCAAGGTCTGGCTAAGGTGGGTCTGACAGAGCGCTCTCGCCTCGTTGTTGAGAAGCCCTTTGGTCGCGATCTACATTCGGCTATTGCGTTGCAGGAAGTCTTGGAAGAGGTACTCCCCGAAGAGCGAATCTTCCGTATCGATCACTATCTCGGCAAAGAGTCCGTGGAAGATATCTTGATCTTCCGCTTTGCAAACTCCATTTGGGAGCCACTTTGGAATCATCGCTATATCAATAGCGTGCAGATAACGTTGGCGGAAGATTTTGGAGTCGAAGGACGCGGTGCCTTCTACGATGGCGTGGGCGCCATCCGCGATGTCCTGCAAAATCACCTCCTACAAGTACTAGCGCTCATCGCGATGGAGCCGCCTTCAGATTTATCCTCCAGCACTATGGAAGATGAGAAACTTAAAGTCTTCCGTGCTATCGCTGCCCTGAAACCCGAGAATGTGATTCGTGGTCAGTATGTCGGCTACCTTGATGAAGCGGGTGTTGCACCGCGTTCTACGACGGAGACCTACGCTGCGGCGAGGATGTATGTCGATAACTGGCGTTGGTCTGGCGTTCCCTTCTACCTGCGCACCGGTAAGAATCTTCAGGAAACCACTCTTGAAGTCGTGATTGAATTTAAGCAACCGCCACGACTCCTGTTCGCGGAGAGCCAAGAGGGCTCGGCCAATCTGCTGCGTTTTCGCTTGGGCAAGAACGATGGAGTGGATATTGAATTGCAGGCAAAGTCGCCAGGAGATTCCCTCTCGACAGAGTCGGTAAAGCTGACTGTGAATTTCTCAGCGGCTCTGGGTGATCGCGAAGAGGCCTATGAGCGCCTCTTGCGTGCTGCCATGGCCGGAGATCACAAGCGCTTCACCGCGATTGATTCTGTCTTAGAGACCTGGAGAATCGTGGAGGGAGTCATCAATAATGAGCCGCATCTCTCTCCTTACTTCAAGGGCACGTGGGGTCCAGAGCGCGCTGATGAGCTGCCCGAGCGCGGTTGGGTAGAACTCTAAATAATTTCTTTAGTGATTCCAAAGCAGGCGTAAGCGATTCCATCGATCGCCACCACAAATGATGTGGGATCGGCCATCGCGGCTGCGGCGATGGTTGCAGAAAATGGCGTTGTAGATCGAGCAATCACCACGGGATTTCCAATCAGCACCGTTCGTTTCGTAGCACCTTCAATGACGCGCGCGCTAAATCCGCGCTCTGGCACAAATGAGTAGTCACTAATTGAAAGAACGATTGCCCCACGCTCTTTAAAGAACACTTGTGCCGCAAGATCGGCGGGGGAGGAGGCCGCTGCCAGGACGGAGAGAATTGCAGAGTTGATACTTTCAGTGGTGAGTTCTGAGCCACGACTGCTTGGATCGGGGTTGGTCTGGCATACAAAGCCAGAGACCGAAAAAACCTCTTTCCGAATTACCTCTTGCACGACCCTTATCGAATTTGGCTTTACCTTCTTCTTTCCAAGCCAGAGAAACCTCATGCGTTGAGCGCACTTAGAAAATCACCATGAAGTAGGCCATTGCTAGATACCCCATTGCCGCCATGCGAGCCCGGCTTTCCTTCTAAGTTTGAAAATGTGCCGCCCGCTTCCCGGACGATGATGTCCAGCGCCGCCATATCCCAGAGCGCGAGAACAGGCTCTACCGCTATATCTACCGCACCCTCGGCGACGAGCATATGGGACCAGAAATCTCCCAGCCCGCGGCTGCGCCAGATCTTCTCCTGCAAAGTGAGCATTGCCATCTTGCGCGTACCCCAACCGAGGAGATCGGAGTAAGAAAGTGAGGCATCTTTAAGTTCGCGAACTTGCGAGACCTTGATCTGCTTTGGGCTACCGCCATTTTCACTTACATATGCACCCGTTCCAAGTGCGGCAAACCAACGGCGGTAGAGCGCTGGGGCACTGACAACACCAGCAACTACTTCGCCCTGCGGATTACATAACCCGATGAGAGTTGCCCATGTAGGAATCCCGCGTAGGAAATTTTTGGTGCCATCGATCGGATCGATCACCCAGTAATAACTCTCGGCGGTGAGTGCCGGAGTTCCAAACTCTTCACCGACTACTAAATCATGCGGGCGGGCGCGCGCTAAAACTTCGCGGATCTTGCTTTCAACTGCCTTGTCGGCATCGGTGACGGGAGTGAGATCAGGCTTGGTTTCGATGACCAGATCTAGGGACTGATAGCGCGCCCGCGTGATGGTGTCAGCCAGGTCGGCGAGTTGGTGAGCGAGCATCAGATCTTCGGCAAAATCTCTCATGTGTTTAGTTTACCTTCGCGCAGAAGGCCGCGGAGATTTGCCAGACGGGCCAGTGAACCAGGATCGGTGATCATGCTACTAAGTGCGCACTCCTGCTCATCATGCGAACAGTTGCGCGGACAATGGGCAATCGCCTCTGCAAATTCGGTAAAGGAACCGATCACACGATCGCGTTGTACATGTGCCAAGCCGAAGGAGCGCACTCCTGGGGTATCGATGATCCATCCGGATTTATCATTGAGTTCCAGCGCAAGGGCGCTCGATGAGGTGTGGCGTCCTCTCCCTGTTACATCATTTACCACGCCGGTAGCGCGATTTGCGCTTTCAACTAAGGCATTTACCAGCGTGGATTTCCCGACTCCAGAGTGCCCTAAAAGGACGGTGCGCTTTCCAGTGAGTTCTGCGCGCAGAGCGGTCAGGTCTCCTCCACGTTGAATCTGAATTGAGTCAACAGCTAACTCTTTGTAGGCGGCCAAGAATTCTGCTGGGTCAGTGAGATCACACTTGGTCATGATGATGAGCGGTTTGATTCGTTGATCAAAGGCGACGACAAGGGCGCGATCTACAAAGCCATGACGAGGTTCTGGATTTGCAGCGGCGAGTACTATTCCGATTTGGTCGACATTTGCAACAATCATTCGCTCCATGCCGGCGCCATCTTCTACCGTTCGAGTGAGTTCATTAATCCGCGGTTCCACCGAAACAATTCGAGCTAAGGTGTCAGTGCGTCCTGAAATATCCCCGACTATTCGCACGATATCTCCGACCACCACGGATTTCTTGCCCAACTCCCGCGCTTTCATTGCGGTGACAATTACACCAGTTGCTTCGATAAGAGCAGCGCTGCGACCGCGATCAACAGCGATTATCCGAGCGAGGTCGGCGGCGGAGTAGTCGGGGCGATCTTTGGTACGCGGACGCGAAGAACGCTTTGGACGGATCCGAACGTCATCTTCATCGAATTCGCGAGGCGTCATTTATCCCCAACGAGAAGTTCGCCCCAGGCACCTGGAAAATCTGGGAGGGTTTTTTGGGTTGTTGCAATATTTTCTACCGCGATTCCATCAACCTGAAGCCCGATCATTGCTCCTGCCGTAGCGAGGCGGTGGTCATCGTAGGTGTGGAAGGTGCCGGCATGAAGTGGACGGGGATTGATGCGAAGCGCCGCGGGCTCCTCTATCACCTCCCCACCAAGACTATTTATCTCCGTGGCAAGTGCATGTAAACGATCAGTCTCGTGTGTGCGAAGGTGGGCAATGCCACGCAGGTAGGACGGGGAGTCGGCAAAGAGGCAGATCGCTGCTATCGACGGAGTTAGTTCACCTACATCGTGAAGGTCAATGTCGATCCCATGGATTGCACCGCCCGAAATCGAAAGATCGTTTCCTCGAAATTCCACCCGCGCTCCCATCGCAGTCAAGATTTCGCGCAACTGGTCACCGGCTTGGGTCGTTGAGCGCGGCCAATCGCGAATAACCGTGGTGCCACCACATAACATAGCCGCGCCCATGAATGGCGCCGCATTTGAAAGGTCGGGTTCTATAACGCAATCTGCACCATGCATCTGTGTCGGAGCTACTCTCCACTCGTTCTGCCCGACGGTAACTTCGACACCCTTCTCGCGCAGCATCGCGATCGTCATCTCGATATGGGGGAGAGATGGCAGCGAGCTACCAACATGCCTAACCGTTATGCCATCCTTGGTTGCTGGAGCAATGAGCAGCAAGGCTGAGATAAATTGACTGGAAAGTGTGGCATCAACCGCAACGCTTCCGCCCCTGAGCTGCCCGTTGGCATTTATCGTCATCGGCAACGAGTAACGCGACCCGTGTTCGATGGAAACCCCAAGGGACTCCAGCGCTCTGATGACCGGGCCTAGCGGGCGTTCGTGGGATCGGGCATCCCCGTCAAATTGGATAATCCCCTTCGCCATAGCGGCGAGCGGTGGCAGAAAGCGCATAACCGTTCCAGCATTTCCGACATCAACGCTGGCGGGACCGAAGAGCGGAGCTGGAGTAATCGCTAGATCACCGTTCGCGGCGGTTTCGATACCGACCCCGATCGCCTTGAGCCCAGCGATCATCAACGCGGAATCTCGTGAGTGGAGGGGGCGGCGCAAAGTGGAGGGGGTATCACAGAGCGCGGCCAAAATCAGCGCACGATTTGTCACCGATTTGGAGCCAGGAATCGTCATGGTCGCAGCGATCGGGGTCTTGCCCCGATAGGGAGCGCGCCAAAGATCCGTCATATAACAAGCCTACCTGAGATACCTTTACGCTCATGTGTGGTCGATACGCTCTGGCAGCCGAGCAAGATGAGATCCTCGACGCCTTTGCGATCTCCACCGAATATGCCGGTCCCATCCTTCCCGCTGACTGGAATATCACACCTACTCGCGACATTTACATTGTTCGGGAGAAGCGCGAGCACGCGACCCACCGAATGATCCGAGAGTTAGCAACCGTCTCATGGGGGTTGATCGCCCCTTGGTCTGAAACTCCGCAAGATGCGCTGCGCTCCCAATCACAAGCAATCAATGCGCGCAGTGAAACCGTGCATGAAAAGCCGACCTTCCGCAGCGCCTTTACTACGCGCCGCTGTTTGATTCCTGCCAGTGGCTATTACGAGTGGGCCACTGAGCTCGGTCCATATTCACCGAAGCAACCCTTTTTTATTCACGGAGATGGACTCCTCGCCTTTGCAGGAATCTGGGATCGGTGGCGCGCACCTGATGGAAGTTATAGAGAGAGTGCGGCAATTATCACGCGGCCCGCCGTTGAATTTCTGGCAACGGTGCATCACCGCATGCCGACCTTCTTGCCGGCCGATCGTTGGAGCACCTGGCTGGATCCCGCTCTCAACCAGGTAGCGGAGATTCGCCGCTTGATGGAGCAGAGCAGACCGGCTCATGGCTTGAGCGCCTACCCCGTCTCTTCAAGAGTTAATTCCACCGCAAATAATGGGGCGGGACTACTGGCCAAGATTGAATTAGGGGAGCCTGAAACCCTTTTCTAGAACTCTCTCTAAGTAGGCCCTTCTGCAACTCGAGTTCACTGGGAATAAACCTTTATCTCAGGTGGTTCTCACCCTGTGGGAGTAGCCTTAGTCTCAATGGATGCTAATCAAAGTGAACTAGCGGTCGTAGATCGCAGCTCCGAAAGTGCTGCCCAAAAGAAGGCGCGCTTTGAGCGCGACGCTCTGCAATTTACTCATCAGATGTATGCCGCGGCTATGCGCTACACCAAAAATCCGCACGATGCCCAGGATCTTGTCCAAGACACCTATGCCAAGGCCTTTCTGGCTTTCCATCAATTTGAACCAGGCACCAACCTCAAAGCCTGGATGTATCGCATCCTCACCACAACTTTCATCAACACCTATCGCAAGGAACAACGTCGCCCCCAGATTAGCGATGGCGAACTAGAAGATTGGCAGATCTATGATGCGGCTAGCCACACAAGTGATCAGGGTCGCTCCGCTGAAGATGTAGCTCTCGATGGAATAGCTGATCTCGATGTTCGTGCAGCGCTCGCTGCCATGCCGGAAGATTTCCGGATGGCTGTATATCTCGCCGACGTTGAGGGATTCTCCTACAAAGAGATCGCCGATATCGTCGGAGTACCAGCGGGAACTGTGATGTCTCGCCTCCACCGCGGCCGCAAATTACTACGCACCTCACTCGCCGAGTACGCCAAAGATCGGGGATTTAATCGAGGGAGCGGCGATGCATAACGCCAGCACCCTGCCCTGCGATCAAGTCCAACAGGCGCTTTTTCTATACATCGATCACGAACTACCCTCAGAGCAGGAGTACTGGAGCTTCCAGATTCACTTTAAAGAGTGCCCAGATTGCACAGAGGTCTTAATCTACGAGAGTAATGCTCTCTCCTTAATGCAAGATCTCTTGCGCAGTAGTTGCAACGAAGCAGCGCCGGAGGAGTTACTGGAAAAAATTCGTCAACAGACCGAGACCTTGGCCGGACAATCGCAGGTGCAGTTCTTCTCCTAATCCACCACCATCACTAATTTCACCTTTGATGGCACGACTTCAATTCAGGTAACTCAGGAGGTTACCCACGAGATTCGCCACGAATTTACCGAAGGCGAATAAGAGGAACTTTTCGCTCCTCAATCCATTAGATTTTAACTATGGAGGCGGAGCAACTACTTGGATCGGTGGGGATGGCATCTCTCACCGTCAGACCTCTTGATACTGGGGTCGCGCAAGGCTTAAACGACCTTCCAGTCCTGGCAGCAAACTCAGCGCTCAACGTTATTGAATCGGCCTGCAGCGCCGCCATTGCGGAACACTTTGGAACGGGGGAGACCTCCTTCACGATCGGGGCTGCCATTCAGATGCGAGGCGCCGTCGCTATCGGGGCGGAGGTACGGGCGCTGGTCAAGGCGACTGAACTCAATGAAAATATTTTGACCTTTGAATGTGAAGTGCATCAGGAGCAACGAATAATCGCCGTCGCACAGGTGCAACGGCGATTAGTAGATCGCGTCTCTTTTATGGCCCGAAGCGCGGCGGAAAATCTGCCCCGCAGTAGCGCCGCTAGCTAATCAATATTTGAATTAGGCCTTCTTTGTCGCCCAGAAGATCTCTGAGATTTCATCGATCTTTGTCAGCAACTTATCTGCTACGGCGACATCGGTTGATCCCTTTGTGCCACCTGCTCCGGCGAGCTTTGTCGCTTCGTTGAAGAGGCCATTGAGTTGTGGGTAGGTCTCAAAGTGTGGAGCCTTGAAGTAATCAGTCCAGAGTACCCAGAGGTGGTGCTTCACGAGCTCTGAACGTTCCTCCTTAACCGCGATGGCGCGAGCTTGAAAGACTGGATCGCTGCTGGCATGGTACTTCTCGACGGCTGCCTTTACTGACTGAGCCTCGATCTTTGCCTGTGCTGGATCGTAGATACCGCACGGTAGATCGCAGTGGGCATAACCCACGAGAGTTGGCTTCAGCAATTTTCCCTGAAACAATTTTCCCTCAATCAATGCGCTCGTAAACATTGGTGCTCCTTCGCTAAGAATGTTGGGTGGTCGTATGTGTCAGACTACTACTCCCATGGCACGCCTTCCATTTAGATTGCGGCTTAAGAGCATCGCAGTCAGCGGGGAGTCAATGCGCCCCACTTTCAGCGATGGCGACTGGCTTCTTTTTTCTACGCTCTCCCTCAGCGGAGCTCGCGATCTGCAGCGTTTAGTCGGAAGGATTGTCGTGATTACACGCGAGAGTTACCCAGGAATTCACTTCATAAAAAGGGTTAAGAGAGTTGAGGGCAACGGACTTTGGGTTGAAGGCGACAACAGCGAGGCGAGCACCGACTCGCGCCAATGGGGAGCGCTGGCGGCAGAGGAGATCGTCGGTCGAGTCCTTTTTCGTTACAAGCGCGGCAGAGTTAGCGAGTAAAGGCCTCGGTGAGCAGCGCGTGCTGCTCTTCCTCGTGGAGGTGGTGTGAACCCGTTGCTGGGCTTGCAGTGGCACGACGTGAGACGCGGCGCAAGGTACGACCTTCTAGCGCTTCAAAGGTGTTGAGAGCTACAAATGGGTATGGCCCTTGGTTTGCGGGTTCATCTTGGACCCATAATAAATTTGCGTTTGGATGCGCGTTAGCGACCCGCAAGAACTCTGCGATGGGGAATGGATAGAGCTGTTCAATCCGCACAATTGCAGTGCTCATCTCACCAAGTTTGGCCCGCTCAGCGAGGAGGTCCCAATAGATTTTTCCGGAGCAGAAGATCACACGCGTTGCATTGGTAACGCTAGTGTCATCAATCAGCGGTCTAAATGTCCCCGAAGTGAAATCGGCGAGGCCAGAGGCTGCGGCCTTGAGGCGTAGCATCGATTTTGGTTCAAAGACGATGAGTGGGCGACGGGCGGCGTTCTTCATATGCCAACGCAAGAGGTGGAAGTAAGAGGCTGGGTTACTTGGTTGGGCGACCGTCATATTCTGCTCCGCACAGAGTGCGAGGTAGCGCTCAATGCGTGCGGAGGAGTGATCTGGACCTTGGCCCTCATAGCCGTGCGGCAAGAGCAGTACAAGAGAGGAGCGCTCGCCCCATTTCTGCAACGCGCTAGAGATGAACTCATCGACAATCGATTGTGCGCCGTTGGCGAAGTCACCGAACTGTGCCTCCCAGAGAACAAGTGCATTTTCGCGCTCTACGGAGTAGCCATATTCAAAGCCCATGGCGGCATACTCTGAGAGGAGTGAGTCGAAGACAAAGAATTGATTCTCATCCTTGATGAGTGCGCGCAGTGGGAACCAGTCGCCACCCGTGTTTTGATCGACGATCACCGCGTGGCGGTTGGAGAAAGTTCCACGTCGGACATCTTGGCCAGCAAGGCGAATTGGGTGACCTTCAAGTAAGAGGGAGCCGAAGGCAAACATCTCACCCGCTGCCCAATCCACGGTACCTTCATCTAGCATCTCGGTGCGCTTGGCAAGTTGCGGCGCCAAGCGAGGGTGAATTACGAAGCTCTCTGGGGTGTCGACCTGCGTTGCCGCAATCTTACGCAGGGTTGCTTCATCGACCCCTGTGTTCACTGACTCTGGAGGGGTGACAGTTGGGGCATGATGTGAGGAGTGCTCTGGTTCGACATTGTGCACCGCGGCGTACACGGCATCGAGTTGCGCCTGGTAATCGCGCAAGACCTCTTCCGCCTCTTCGACGGTGATATCACCGCGACCAATCAGTGCTTCGGTGTAGAGCTTGCGCGTGCTGCGCTTTGCATCGATCAACTTGTACATCATCGGCTGCGTGAAACTTGGTTCATCGCCCTCATTGTGTCCGCGACGACGGTAGCAGACCATGTCAATCACAACGTCTTTATGGAACTCTTGACGATATTCAAAGGCAAGGCGAGATATGCGAACAACCGACTCAGGATCATCCCCATTTACATGGAATACGGGAGATTGAATCATCTTGGCGATATCTGTGCAGTAAGTAGATGAGCGCGCTGCATGAGGTGATGTTGTAAATCCGACCTGGTTGTTCACAACGATGTGAATGGTTCCACCTGTTCGGTAGCCCTTTAGCTGCGAAAGATTGAGGGTCTCAGAGACAACACCTTGACCGGCAAAGGCGGCATCGCCATGTACGAGAATTGGAAGAACGTTGTAGGCCTCAGGGACGCCATTTATATCTTCCTTGGCGCGAACGATTCCTTCTAGGACTGGATTAACTGCCTCAAGATGTGAAGGATTTGCTGCGAGATAGATATTGGTCTTCGCGCCGGAGTCAGATTCATATACACCTTTAGTACCGAGGTGGTACTTCACATCACCAGTGCCCTGTACAGAA
>JANXZW010000046.1 GCA_025355305.1 Actinomycetes bacterium
ATCGTTGAATTATCAATAACGAAGCGGTAGCGCACATCGCTCGCTACAACTCTGTCGAAAGCTTCATTAATGTAACTAGCTGGAATGACTTCGATTTCTGGTAGAACATTATGTTCGCCGCAGAAATTGAGCATATCCTGAGTTTCCTGAACTCCCGAGATAAGTGAAAGAGTAAATACGCGTTGCTTAGAGACTCCAACGCTGGTCGAAAGTGAAACGGATGGTGTTGGGTCTGCGCCGATCACTACATATGCTCCATCAAACTTCAGCAAATTGTAATAAGCAGGAGTATCTACTGTGGCACTCACGGTGTTAAGAATCAGGTCATAACTCTCTGCAAGTGAGGCAAAGGCTTCGGCATCCATCTTGTGGAAGGCAACGGCCCCCATTTGGAGAGCATCCTCTCTTTTTTTATCAGAGCGAGAGAGAATCGTTACTTCTGCGCCCATCGCCTTGGCCAATTTCAGACCAACGTGTCCTAATCCACCAAAACCAATGATCGCAACTTTCTTACCCGGTCCTGCTTTCCAGCGCTTAAGTGGTGCGTACAAAGTAGAACCTGCACAAAGTAAGGGGGCGGCAGCATCAAGCGGAAGATTTTCTGGAATATGAACGACGAAATTATGGTTTACGACTGCCGATTGGGAATACCCACCTTGCGTGATGGTTCCATCCCGATCCGTTGATCCATATGTAAAAATTGCTCCTTTTTCACAGAACTGTTCGTGACCACTCTTGCATGGTTCGCATTGGAGGCATGAATTAACTAAGCAACCAACACCAACACGATCACCAGTTTTAAACTTCGTTACATTGCTGCCAACGGCTGTTACTTTTCCAGCAAGCTCATGTCCAGGGGCTAATGGATAGGCCTGCTGACCCCACTCCCCACGAACCGTATGAATGTCTGAATGACATATCCCGCAAAACAGCACATCAAATTGCACGTCATCTGGACCAACTTCACGCCGATCAATCATTGTTTCCACTAATGGTGCGCCCTCTGCAGGTGCGGCATACGCTTTTACTTTAGTCATGGTGACTCCTTGTTAGTTGAAAAGTCTGTGTTCGTGCAACACATCGACCCCTTGCGATTCTTAAACGAGAGCGGAGACGAGAGGATTGAACCTCCGAGGCCTTTTAACGGGCCTACCTCGTTAGCGGTGAGGACTTCGAGGTCACACTGACCCAGCTCCAACAATTTCGATTGAGTAATACGCCACAGGCGCAACTTTCACGCGCGGTCTAGTTGCAACTATTCGATCGAGTGCATGAAGCAAACTGAAATTCCGTTGACGGTTAGCTCTTTCTCTGCCTCCCGAATCGCCGTCACATGAGGGGTGAGGTCATGCTTAGCAAGCGCCGACAAATCACTCCAACCCTCTCTGAAGTAGAAGATATTTGGATTATCGCGGTCGACATTGAGATTGTAATACAGGCAGCCTGCCTCACCCTGCGTTGCAACCTCCATAGCCTTCAAACGCTCTACAAGTACATCTCTCTTCCCAGACGCCGCTTCGAAACGAGCGAGCATATGGATCTCAGACATGGTGGCTCCAACCTTCTCTATTTAACAATGAGTGGACGCAGTGTTGAGTAAGCAATCTCAAGCCCAACTTTTACATTGGCTTCATTTCCACCCCAGATTGGGTCCTCATGTTCTACAGAAAGAGTTCCATTAAAACCACCCTCATACATGACATCGATCAGTTTTCTCCAATTAACTTCACCAAGGCCAGGAACTCGGTATCGCCACCAGCCGACGTCCCAAGGGTCTTCTCGGTTGACTGACTTTCCTGGATATCCGTACCGGTTTCTCCTCTCAGGGAAAATTTCGATGTCCTTTGCCTGAGCATGCACGATACGATCCAAGTACGGCTTCACTGCTTCTATTGGATCGATTCCCATCCATACAAGGTGCGAAGGGTCATAGTTTAAATACAGGCCTAAGCCAAACATCCACTCCCAAAGTTCGGGTGAGTAGGCCAAATTCCCAGGGTAGCCATCGGGGTGCCATCCCTCCATCACGCAGTTTTCAATAACGATCTTTACATTTTGTCTGGTTGCATGCGCAATTAAGGGTGCGAATACTTTTTCTGCCATCTTCAGATTTTCAGCAACACTTTTATTCCAGTCTCTACCAATAAAAGTTCCAACAGATTTAACGCCCAAGAGAGCTGCGGCATCGATACATCGCACTACATGCTGATTGATGGCGTTTCGCTGGTCAGTATCCGGGTGGAGGTTATTGTCATAAAAGGCAATCGAGGATAATTCCAAACCTCTAGAGTCAAAGATATTGCGCACTCTTTGCACATCCTGTGAACCGAATGTTTCTACATTGAGATGAGTCGCCACGAATGGTCGATCGCCTAGATCGGGCCATGCCGCAACCTCTAGCGATTCGTAACCTTTATTTTTCGCCCAATCTGCTATCTCTTCTAAAGAAAGCTTTGGTAGGCATGCAGTTAAAAAACCTAGTTTCATTTGACTTCTACCCAACTCTGAGTTTTAGATGATTCTAAAACAGCTGTGGTCAATTTAGCGGCACGCAATCCATCTGCAAACTTTGGTAGCGCTTCACTACCGCCTGAAAGGGTGGCCGAATATGTATCCGCCACAAATGAATTGAAGCAATCCTGATACCCCTGCGGGTGACCCGCAGGCAGGTTCGAAAATTGAGCCGCTAGCGAGGAGGTTCCAGAAGAACCGCGCATGATGGTTGAATTTGACTCAACTTCACCGAGCCAGAGTGAATCAGGATTCTCTTGATCAAAGACATACGAATATCCGTTCCCCTCGATTGAGAACCATAACTTATTCTTTCTTCCAGCCGATACTTGAGAGAGAACCAAAGACCCCTGTGCCCCAACGTTCGTCTCAAAGATAATTGTTCCACCATCCTCAGTATTTACTGATGGGGTATCAGAACGGGCCTCAAAAACTCTCATTAACTGAACATTAATACGAGTAATTCTCTGACCCGTTACAAACTCGACCAGATCCACCCAGTGAACTCCGATGTCCCCAAATGCGCGAGAAGGTCCTCCGAGCGCTGGGTCGATGCGCCAATTCTCCACCTCACTGGATGCAAGCCAATCCTGGAGATAAAAACCATGCATCAAATTCGGAGTTGTATTGCTTCTCAAAATTCGCGAGCGTGCCTCAAGGACAGAAGGATAGTAACGATAGATAAAGGGCACTGTGGCCACTAAACCGCTCTTTATTGCTAGGTCATTGAGCTGAGTAGCATCTTCAATTGAAACGGCAAGAGGCTTCTCACAAATTACATGTTTGCCGTTCATTAAAGCTAATTCGGCAATCTCTGCATGGAAGATATTTGGAGTACAAATATGAATAACATCAATATTTGGATCGCTCAACATATCTTGAGTTGTAACGGCTTGAGTTGCTCCTACCTTTTCACGTGCACTATTGGCCAGCTCAAGATTTGCTGCTGAAACTGAGAGTAGGTTGTGCCCGTTCGCACGTATGGCACGAGCATGCACTTCTCCAATAAAGCCCACTCCGATGATTCCTGCATTCAGTGTTCCCAATGAGGATTTCAAGATTTCGGAACGAGAGAATGTATTGGTACTCAAGATGGCCTTCCTTACTTCTTCTTCGCTAATGCAACGGCCAAAATAATGATAAGACCTCGAATAATTTGTTGCTCACTGACTGGGAGTCCAGCCAAAATCAATCCATTATTAATGAGTCCCACGAGAAGTGCTCCAAATAAGGTACCAATTATTGTTCCGCCACCGCCGAACAGGCTTGTTCCACCGAGAATTACCGCTGCAATTGCAGAGAGTTCATCTCCAGTACCCCACTCGTACCGGCCTGTCTGAAGGCGGCCTGCATAAATCATTCCCGCGATAGCCGCAACGGTTGAAGAGATGAGAAGTACAGTGAACTTGATTCTCTTCGTATCAATTCCATTGAATTCTGCCGCATCACGGTTACCACCCGTTGCCAGAATCCTGCGACCGAAGGTGGTTCGTGTGAGTGTTATCCAACCTAAGAGAACTGCGCTAAAGCTCCAGAAGATTACGCTTGGGAATCTTCCAATCGAACCTGATCCGAAGACTCGATTAAAAGCATCACTCAGAATCGGGATGGGAGCATAATTAGTAATAAGGGCGGCTGTTCCTACCGCTACCCCTTGCATTCCAAGCGTTACAAGGAAGCTTGGAATGCCTATTCGGGAGACGAGTAGGCCATTAATTGACCCTACAAGCAATCCGACCCCTATTCCGGCAAGTACTCCGGCGACAGCTCCGTGATCACGAATCGTGACGGCTACAACAACAGATGAGAGTCCAGCAACACCACCTACGGACAGATCAATCTCCGCGCAGGCGATCACAAAGGTCATTCCTACGGCAACGACAGAGATAGTGGCAGTCTGGCGGAAGATATTGAGTAAATTATTGGGGCTTAGGAATCCATCATTGCGCAAGAGAATTCCAAAAAATAAAAAGATCAGAGCAAACATCCAATATATGAAGCTGGATCGCCAGTCGAAACGGGTGAGCGATTTAGTTTTCATGCATTTATCCCTTGCAACATTAGTTGGAGATGGTCTTCATCACGAATTTCGTAACGCTCCAATGAATCTGTAACTTCTCCATTCTTTACAATCAAAATTCGATCGCAGACACCTAAGAGTTCTGGAAGTTCTGAAGAGACCACAATTATGGACTTTCCCTGTGCAGCCAATGAACGCACCAATTTCATGATTTCAACTTTTGTCCCAATATCAACACCAACAGTTGGTTCGTCCATCAAAATAATCGATGGATTAGTAGCAACCCACTTTGCGATAACGACCTTCTGTTGATTTCCGCCAGACAGTAGCTTGACCTCTCGCTTTGCCTCTGGTGGACGAATCTCAAAATCAGTTATCGCAGTCTGCGAAAACTGATTGATCTTTTGAAAGTTGAGGAAACTAAAATGCGATAATTTTTCTAGGTTAGCCGAAAGGATATTGGTTGAGATCGAGTGTTCCATAATTAACCCTTGGCGGCGGCGATCTTCTGGGATAAGAGCCATACCTACGCCCTTGGCCTCCCGCGGGTTTTTAATGGTTTTTTCTTCTCCATTGATGTAGATCTTCCCTGACCCCACCTTGTCGAGGCCAAAGATCGCCCGAAGAATCTCAGTGCGTCCACTCCCCATCAACCCTGCAAAGCCTAAAACCTCGCCCGCATGCAGTTCTATAGAGACCTTTTTAACGCGATCGCCCGCGCTAAGCTCCACGACTTTGAGGACTGGCGTACTTCTTCTGTCAACCTCTCTTCCTTCGTATGAGAGCATCTCAACATCTTTGCGGCCTGTGATGTGTGCAATCACTTCCTGCGGAGAAAGGTTTTTCAAAGAATCGACTGCCACTAAATTTCCGTCGCGAAGTATCGTGATCCGGTCACAAATTTGATAAATCTCATCCATGCGGTGACTAATATAGATAATAGACACACCGGAAGCAGTTAACTGTTTGAGAACCTTGAACAAAGAATCCACTTCATGTTTAGCTAAGGAAGCCGTGGGTTCATCTAAAATCAAGATCTTGGCTTCAGCTGCGATTGCTTTAGCGATTTCAGTCAATTGCTGGAAAGCCCTACTAAGCGTAGATACCTTGACCGTGACATCAATGTCTATACCAACACTCTCAAGAACCTTATGAGCCTTAGCGATTGAACTTCGATCCGAAATTAGACGAAATTTGTTCGTTGGCTCCCGATTGAGGAAGATATTTTGAGCGACCGTAAGCTCTGGAATAAGGGAGAATTCTTGGAAAACCATCCCGATTCCGTATTGCCGAGCATCTTGAAATGAACTTATCTCTGCTGGACTTCCTGCGACCTCTATCAAACCAGAATCCATCGTATATACACCTTGAAGGATTTTCATCAGAGTTGACTTGCCAGCACCATTTTCACCTGCAAGGCCATGAATTTCTCCAGGTAACACAGAGAAGTTCACATCCTTAAGAACGGGGGTGCCGAAGAAGGACTTATTGATCTCTTTCATCTCAATCGCATTCATCACACCCTCCTCTCTCAAATCCACTCGGATTATCGTGCTTTAATAATGGATTAGCTTGGTTATTGACTTTAGTTACTGACCTTAGGCACAGATACCCAGCTTCGACGTTCCGAGGATTCCACCATGGCATCGGCAATCAGATTGATTTGATAGCCATCTTTAAAGTTTGGCGAAACTTCCCCACCCTCGACTATGGCCTTAACAAAATCATAAATTTCAATAATTTTCGTTTCCCCGTAACCAATTCCAAGTGCCGGAATGGGCCAGAGTCCATCTCCATAGGGATGGGCTGGACCGGTATAGACAGTACGGAATCCCTTTCGATCGCCTTGGTCCTTGGCGAAAGCTACCTGTAACTCATCGCGTCGCTCGTAGTTGAAGTAGATCGACCCAAGCGTGCCGTGAATTTCAAATGTCAGGAAGTTATTGCGGCCGTGAGCATTTCGAGTAGCCTCTAATGATCCGATAGCCCCATTTTCGAATTCCAGCAGAGAAAGAACTTCATCATCTACATCGACTGCTGCACGAATAGCAGATGCATCTTTCGCGCCAGCCCCTAATTTATCTACGTTCCCAGATTGAACTGGCCGAGTAGGAATCCAGGTCCGCAATTGAGTATTTACCTGGGAAATCTCTCCGCAGAGGTACCGAGCCATATCGACGACGTGCGTACCAATATCCCCAAGTGAGCCAGAGCCCGCTATCGATTTCTGGAAGCGCCAAGATAACGGCCCATCTGGATCGGCAGACCAATCCTGAAGGTAGGTGCCCCGGAAATTGAGAATCTCTCCAATGGCACCCTCATCTATATATTTCTTAGCTAACGCAACTGCAGGGGTGCGTCGATAATTGAAAGCGACCATATGGACGATGCCAGCGTTCTTTACTGCGTCATACATTGTCTTCGCTTCAGCGCCATTTCGTGCAAGTGGTTTCTCGCTAATTATGTGCTTTCCAGCGGCCGCAGCAGCGATCGCAATTTCGGCATGAAGATGGTTAGGAGTTGCAATATCTACAATATCAATCTCTGGATCGTCAATGACAGAACGCCAATCTCCGCTACTTTTCTCAAATCCAAAGCGGGTAGCAGCCTCTGCCGCAACAGCATCATTGACATCAACGATGGTTTTGCGAATTGGAGTTGCCGGAGCTGGATGGAAGAACATTGGCATCGCGACATATGCTAATGAATGCGCCTTGCCCATAAAACCTGCACCTATAAGTGCCACATTAAGTTGCTTCATTTCGATCCCTTGCTAGTGAGTGATTTAATTTGATTGAACTGCCTACCATTAACTACTACTGGTACTTACCGATCCATTTTTCGGTGATGGTAGGCAGTCATCAATTTATTATTATTTTACGGTGAAGCTATTTCTCAGTGCTTGTGATGGAGCAGCTGAGTACACAGTGCGCCATGCTTGTAGAACATTGCCGTGATCAACGGCAAGAGCTGGCATAGCAACGTAGATAGGAGCTGTCTTACCGATCAAGCCATAAGCTGCAAGCTTGGCCTCAGCAACACCTGCATCGTATGGACGTTGTGCACCCAGTCCGCTGACTGGGCCACCCTTTGCAAGGGAGATCGCCACGTTTGCGCCAAGGTCTTCAGTTGCAATCACAGTCGTTGTATTCCCGGCTGCTCGAAGTGCTGCCATAACACCCTCGGCAGGCGTATCCCATACCGCCCAGATTGCGCTGATATTTGGGTTCTTGGTCAAGATGGCAGTGGCTGCAGCCTGTGCATCGCCAGCGAAGTCTGGACCTGAGATTCCCTTGTCATCAACGATCTTGATACCAGGGAACTTCGCAGCGATAGTTTCCTTGAATCCATTCCAACGTTGCTTGGTTACCCAGAAGTCTGCTGCGTGGTGGATCGTTGCGATGGTTCCCTTACCGTTCAACTTCTTTCCAAGAAGGTAAGCGGAAGCAGCTCCATTTGCATAGTTGTCCGCGGAGACTACCGAGATGTAATCCTTTCCGGCGGTCATGCCATTTGCAACGTTATCCATGAAGACGATCTTTGTCCCAGCTGCCGCCACAGCCTTGTATGTTGTAGCTTCAGCTTGGCTATCCACTGGAATCGAGATCAATACTGATGGCTTCTTAGCCATCAAAGTCTGAATCTGCGATACCTGTGTATCAGCCTTAAAGTCTGCCTGGGTAGTACCGACGATTGTGATTCCAAGAACTGCAAACTCCTTCTTCAAACCGGCAAGCTGTCCGCTCGTCCAATCTGATGTGAGGTGAAGTGCGATAGCGGCAGTTGCCTTAAGCGCCTTGACCTTTGCAAGCTCATCACTCGTGAAGGTGAGTGAATCTGCTGAAGCAGCAGTTTCACCATTAGGACCGGTTGAGTAAACCTTTCCAGATGCAAGTTCGGCCAAACCTGCCTTTGCAATCTGAGAAGCGCTCTGTCCTGCAGACACTGTGCCGATTGAGGCAATAGTTGAGACCGTAAGAGCAACGGCCACAAGCAAAGCCTTCTTCTTATTACTTATCATTCTTTCTCCTTTTTTTTCCGCATTGACATACGGTGTGAGGGTTACCCAAGATTTTCTTGGATGAACTTCATGCTTATTGCTGCTGCTTCCTTTGCATCTCCGTCGTATCCGTCGAGTTCGACGACCGCCCAACCTTGGAAATCAATCTCCTTTAATGCCGCGAAGATCTCCTTGAAGTCGAGTTCACCTCTCCCAAGAGGGAGAAAGGCGAATGGATCTTTCTGGAAGTCTTTAAGGTGTACATGTCGTACTCGATCTGAGTAGGTGCGAATAAGGGCGGCGGGATCTCCTCCACCAGCGGCAAGATGCGCAGTGTCAGGGCAGAATGCAATCTTGGTTTGCTTCATCAACTTCTCTAGCTGTTCCGGACCTTCAACTATAGTTGTGAGGTGAGGGTGGAAGCAGGCGGTGAGCCCGGCTGCTGCCGCAAGATCAGTCACGCGATCCAATTGAATAGCGAGTTTCTGATAGTCGCTCTCGCGAATTCCAGAGGCCCGTTGGGCGCCGCCGCCGACTATTAGGTTGATGGCACCGAACTTCTCTGCTAGCTCGATCGCCTTCGAGATTTTATGAAATTCATCATCAAGAATTTCATCATAGATAAAGTTTGCACCTGTATAGACGCTCACGAGGGATAACCCATACTTCGCTAACAGCGATGTGAACTCTTCGGGCTTAGACGCATACTCAGCCAAATTTCCATCAAAAATTTCGATGCCTTGATATCCAACACTGGCAATATCTTCAATCGCTTTAGCGGTATTTCCATATGTTTGATAGAAGAGATCCTTAACGGAGGTAACGCCCTGTGCCTGACCGACGACGCCGCCCCAGGTGATCGTTTGGTAACCGAGTTTCATAAATTTGCTCCCTTCGAGTAGTCGAATACTTATGTATAAAAATACATAATGCAAGGTGTTTTCTGCATTAATCCTGCTTTGTTATACAATTGTTATAAAGTTCAAGGTTCAAGTATGGGGACGTTTATGGAGAATTGGCATAAGGAGTTCATACTTCTTGCGCCAGTAGGCGAGCGTGAACCGAATACAGAGAGGTGAGACTTTGGCTGGGCTGAGCGTTATTAAGCATGAAACGGAGGCGGTCATCATCGATGACCCCCAATCGCTATCAAAGGTCTTGACGGCACTTCAAAGAGCTGAAACTTTGGCCCGTCCCGAAATCGCTCGCATCACTGGCCTCGGGAGAGCCCTCGTCGCAAAACATGTCGATCTCGCTCTGAAACTCAAATTAATCAGTGATGGGGAGTTTGGCTCTTCGACAGGAGGTCGAAATCCCCGACTCTTGGAGTTCAACAAAAACTCCGGATTTCTTTTGGTAGCAGAACTTGGTGCAACCGGAATGACAATCGCAAAGAGTGATCTGCTTGGAAATCTTGGAGATACCTGCGAAATCCCAATCGATATTTCAATTGGCCCAGAGAAAGTCTTGCTCGAACTTGAGAAGATTTTTGACTCCTTGGTCGCAAAGGAGAGTATTCCATTATGGGCTATTGGTATCGGACTACCTGGACCTGTTGAATTTGCAACTGGAGTTTTAATGTCTCCACCAATCATGCCCGGATGGGATAGGTATGCACTCAGACAGAGAATGGAGCGCAAGTATCAGACCCCAGTCTGGATAGATAATGATGTAAACCTCATGGCTTTAGGCGAGGCGGCTACAAATCCCGACTCAAAAAATTCAGAGTTGCTTTACATCAAAATGGGAACAGGAATTGGTGCAGGCATCGTTAGCAATCAAAAGCTTCATCGAGGCGCGCAGGGCTCTGCTGGCGATATTGGACACATTGCGATTAGTGATCACACAGAAAT
This sequence comes from Actinomycetes bacterium, assembly GCA_025355305.1. Lineage (GTDB taxonomy): Bacteria > Actinomycetota > Actinomycetes > Nanopelagicales > Nanopelagicaceae > PALSA-747. Next base: position 10,385 of record JANXZW010000046.1, read on the forward strand.
AGTGTGTCGCTGTGGAAATATTGGGTGTCTGGAAGCCTTTGCTGGTGGTGCCGCACTTGCACGAGATGCAAAATTGGCTGCCGAAGCAGGCCGTAGCGCCTTTCTCGCTGAGCGATTGAAGAGAAATAAAACACTCTCTAGCAAAGATGTCACAGACGGCGCCAAGAATGGTGATGCCTGGTCGGTAGATGCAATATCGCAGGCTGGGCGCCAAGTTGGAAAAGTGTTAGCAACCATTATCAATTTCTATAACCCATCTCTGGTTGTTATAGGCGGTGGAGTCTCTTCCGCAGGGGATCTTCTCCTCGCCGCAGTGCGAGAATCTGTCTATCGCCGTTCGCTCCCTCTCTCGACTAGAGATCTTGAAATACGACTTGGTGAGGAGAAGGATGTCATTGGTCTTCGCGGTGCAGCAGAGATGATTTTGGCTGAATTATTTACGCCTGAATTAATGGTGCAATGGGCCTCTAAAGGTCAGCCCACATTACCTATCCAGTACTAAATGAGGAATATTTAAAGTGCCCAGAGCGGAGACGGCAGGTTTCCAACCATCTCGTCAACAAGCCCTATTTCCCGCGTCTTTTCACCTCTTCCACCACTTTACTACGCCTCACTACGCCTCACTACGCCTCGTCAAGCAGGATTTTGAGGATATCGCGCGCTTACAACCGGTTTCCAGCGGCCATCTTGGAGACAAAGAGCACTATGGCGATCAATAGGACTAACTGAACACTTGTAATAATGAAATTCGGGATCTTCTTATCAATCATTACGCCTTGGACAATAAATGTTGCTGCCAACATAATCGCGAGAAGTGGCGCTAACCAAAGCACTGTGCTTGCTAACCAATAAGGACTTCCGGAACTTAGACAACCTTCGGAACGTGCCGAGTTGAAACAAACCACGTGGCTTGAAGAAAATCCTGACAACAAAGCAATGATCCACGCGATCGCACTTCCAGCAAAGCCAAGTCCTTTTGCCCAGTTGATAACTTTTGTCATTTGATCTCCCTGTCAAACTCGCTTTCCGATTTTAGTTCAGCTGGAAACTCTTTATAGCGAACCGGCAGACTTCCGATGATATCGCGTCCATCGGGTCCAAGTAATTCCGGGTTTCACGCACTTGCGCAGCCGCAATCAGATACTAGTACACGCCCCTACCGAGATATGTGGACGGCAGATAAAAGGCTCTTCTCTCGAAGTTTCAATCAAGCCGATAGAGATACCTACACGGGCACCTGTGCGTGTATACAAAGGAGAATCAAAATGAGTATTCAATATGGCTACTACCTACCAGTAGGTAATGTGTTTGACAGCGTGCGCTTTGTCTCGATAGCGGTGAAAATGACTGGCTTTGGAACTACAGCGGAGCAGAAGCAGGATAAGAACGGCACCCCCGTCTGGACTATTTCGGCTCTGGTAAAGAGAGGGGAAGAGGCTGCGGGTATGGAGAACTTTTCACTGACAGCCCCCGCTAAGGTCGCAGAAGCCATTGGCAGGGTCGCAGAGCTCACACCGGTCCGATTAGTTGGCCTAGCCGGCGGTAAATGGGCAAAGGCAGGAAGCGACAGAACCGAGTGGAGTTTTCTGGTAATCGGTATTGAGGTTCAGGCGTGATCCGCGAAATTACTCCCCTACACCCTGAAACCCTCGCTTACCGAACTTATCGAGTTTGGTCGGACTTTTGGATAACCCGAGAGACTTTTGCTTACAAGATCCCCCCGCTTTTCTTTTATGACAAAACTTCAAACGGTGCCGCTCTGCTGATCGTTGCCTGCTCTTTTGAAGAAGTAGCTCTATTTATCGCCTCGCAGGCAGCCGATTTAGAAATTCGCCACTCATACGAATCAAGTGATATCGGACCTGAGTGGATTGGCCATTGGTCTCTTATCCAGGTAGCGCCGATAACAAACGCTTAAAAGCTAGATGAAAAGGCGGGCGGCGTTGCCGACCGCCTTCACAGACTTCGCCCGCTTCTTCGCTCCTCGCAAAGCTCGTCGCGGTGCGGGCTCATCGCTGCGCGCAACCCGCCTAACCAATTGATCCCCGGCCTTGCAACCGCGCCGATGGCGTTGACTACCCAAAGAAAGGATTCATCGTGGTTAAACCAAACCCGCGGCAATATGTACGCATTCCGATATCACTCTTAACAACAGGCAAGGTAAAAGCCTCCACCATTGCTACCTACGCAGCTATCGCCTCCTTCGCAGATAGAAAAGGCTTCTCATTTCCTTCTGTTCCTTCCATCGCAAAGCGTGCAGGACTATCGAAGAAAGTAGCCAGACGAGAATGCAATAATCTGGTGCAACTTGGTCTACTGGAGCGCAAAGCGCATTTTGACGCTACTCAAGGTCAACGCTCTAATCGCTATATTCTGACCTGGCAGCGAGATGAGATAGAAAATACAACCTCTACCGAGGAGCAAAATCGCAAGAGCTCTCCCGTTGATATCGCTACTCCCCCCAGCGGCGATTTCGCTGGACTAACTAAATCCATAGTTAACCAACGCCAGCAAACCATTCTCGTGGCCGAGATCGTTGAAAACACTTGGAGCGCTGAGGGTAAAACGCAGAAAAAAGAGGGAGTTATCCGTTTAGTGGGCGATGCCCTGAATAACGGAATTACACCGGAAGAGTTGCGAACCGCCTTAGAAAAACTTAATCAGATTAATATCTATGTCTCTGCTTACTCTCTGAGCACCGCGCTTCACCCTAAACCGAAAAGTAAACTAAGTGCCGATAAGAAAGTTGACTGGTCCAAGCTTAGCGATGAGTTCTAACACTCCTTCACTTTCTACCCCATTCTCTTAACTTTGATCGGAGAAACCTTCTCCTCGCCTCGATCTCGCGCTCCAATATTTCGAAGTTCCCTGCGCGCCTCTTTCGTGGAAACAATACGATAGTAGTGAGCCCAGGCATCGGACTTATGTCCAAGAAGGACTCTTGCGGTTTCTAGCCCTACTCCCTCTTCTGCCAGGAGATCTCCCGTGATATGTCTGGCTAGATGTCCGCGTATTCCCTCACCAACGAACTTATGCCACGCTGGCGTATCTTGTCGGCGCGTCCAGAGCTTTCCCCCGGGTTGCAAAAAAAGCAGATTGGAAAAAGCTGGGTCGGGGTTCCAATCTTCTCTTTGCCGCCATTCTTCTCGCCTTAAAAGCTGAGTCTCAACCGCTTCAAGAAATATGCCCCAAAGCGGAACTACTCGCGGTTCGCCATTTTTCGTAGCATCTTTAAGGTACCAACCACCTTTAGAGGCGAGAAAATCTAGTTGACTGTTGATATATATGACTGGGTCAGTTTCATCGCTTAAATCGACATCACTGACGCTTATCGCCAGCCTCTCTCCCTGGCGCAGACCCAGCAGACAGAGGGCAAAAAGTGACCAACGAGGGTCGTTCTTATCTGGATGATTAAAAAATATATCCCGCAACTTCAACGCTGCCTGCTTCACTTCAAGGTCGCTCTCAGGACGCCTGTGCTGAGGAGTCGGAATCAGTTTCTCTGTTAGCCCCATACGAGTTCCATGCTTGTGGCGTGCAGTAATCAATAACATTCGCAAAGTCTTATAGACATTCGCCCGAGCGGAGTTGCCGAGAAGTGGCTCATCTGTCATGACACCATCGCCATCTCGTTTACAGAGATTACAAATAGGCACCCACCACTCTGTCTTTAATACTTTCGTGCTCAAATCGTTGAGGGGACGCTTTCCTATAAATGGCAGGATGTAAGTGTTGATATGTCCAAAGTAGATATTTCTGGTGCTCTCTTGAAGTGAGTCGTGCATCCAGTTTATTTTCCACTCTTCGACCCATTCCTCAAGAGTTGGCCCAGCGTAGTTATCAAAGTTGCGCCCATCGTCTCCCTTTGGTAGCACTCCATCGCTTCCCAATATTTTTCGAAGTTCTTCCGCCTGTGCTTTTGTAGGAATCGAAGGAAGGGCAAAGGTGTGCAGCTTCTCAATAAGTGCGGTGGTTGCAGTTCTCTCACTATCACCCCATGCCGTTATCCGTTTTCTGGGAGAGCCCGCAGGGAATGTGATTTTGGAATGCTGTAAGTCGCTTCGTATTTATCTCCGCGATGGGTTATTCCAATACCGCCGGGTGAACGGCGCTTGACATCATGCTGGCTTTCGCGTGTGCTCATATCTTCCTCACTTAAAGGGCAGTACGTTCGCCGTAGCGCACACTACGCCTCGTGAAGAGTTGCATATGAATATTTACGCGTAAAACAATAAGAATCTATCTGTTGCGGAGACGAGAGGATTTGAACCTCCGAGGCCTTTTAACGGGCCTACCTCATTAGCAGTGAGGCGCACTCGACCGGGCTATGCGACGTCTCCAAGTGGTGAGCGGAGTTTACAGGGAATTAACGGGCTGGGAACCCGTACCGACTCCCAAGCGAGGATTTCTGGGTGACCGTTCGATAAATCTCCTGCCCCGCCGATTGCTGCAATCACTCTTCACGAGTAAAAACTTTGTGCGGGCGATCCATTACTAATTTAAGAAAATCAGATTCCGTACGCGTAACAGCCACTTCTTCCTCTTCAAAGTGCACCTGACGAGTCACGAGATCAAGTGAGAGTCCACCTGCGCTGGCAACTCCGATGCTTAAATAATCGACAGGAGTATCGGGAACAGTTTAGAAAGGTAGATGTGAGAAAGAAGACTCACCAAAGTAACCTTTCAGCCGCAACCCCTCTCTATTAGCGCATAAAACTTGGATAGACTCTTGGACTTATGAAACTTCCCTTTTCTGGACGGACCGCATCTCTGGTAGTCGGTATCGTCTTAGTCTCTTTGGTGGTTGGTGGGGCAGCCTCATACCTGTTCCTCCAAAAAAGTCCCGTGGTGATCAAATTTCCCGCGATCGTGAAACAAGGTGACCTGCCCAATCACCCCCTGGAAACCTTCGCCGCCTCCCAGCAGACCACACTCCCAGATGACAACTCTTCCTTTGTAAATTCAACTTGTCCCGCGCTTGCCCCTACCTGGGTCGCAGATGAAAACAAAAAACCCGGCGTCAAAATGACGGCGGCAACCTGGAAGACCCTTGATCTCTCCGCAGCAGAGGGAAGTGCGCTCTGGCTTAACCAGACTTCGGTCTCCTGTGGCGCCCAAGTGAAACTGCATGCCGCCCTCTACTCCTCCAATGGCACTCCGCAGACGCAAGTCCCCCGGACATTCGCCGCCTGGCGCATCGGCTACTACAACGGAGCTGGCGCTCGTGAGATCTGGCGCTCCTCTCCCATCAAATTAAAGAAAGGGGTGGCTACCACCGTCGACACCGCCACCCGATACACAGAGGCCAAGTGGCCAACAGTCACCTCTTTCACAGTGGGAGAGAACTGGACCCCCGGTCTCTATCTCATTATCTCCTTCTCCGCATTTGGTCAGAT
>JANXZW010000056.1 GCA_025355305.1 Actinomycetes bacterium
GCCGAACTCTCGAAGTTCTTACCCTCTTGCGCTGCAATTAGCGCGGTCATAATTTCAGTGTCGGTAGTCGCGTGCATTCCGTGATCGTTCTTCGGTGCAATTTTTGAGAGTGCTTCAGCGAGATCACCCGTGTTTGTTAAATTTCCGTTGTGCGCGAGCGCGAGGGTGCCGTGATTTGTGGAGCGCAGGGTTGGTTGTGCATTTGCCCAGGTAGATGAACCTGTCGTCGAGTAGCGGCAGTGTCCGATGGCTAACTTGCCGGTAAGAGTGGCCAGATCATTCTCGGTAAAAACCTGTGAGACCAGACCCATATCTTTGTAAACAACGATGCGTTTTCCATCGGAGGTTGCAATACCAGCGGATTCTTGGCCGCGGTGTTGTAAGGCGTAGAGCCCATAGAAAGTTAGCTTGGCGACCTCTTCATCAGGGGCCCAGACCCCAAAGACGCCGCACTCATCTTGCGGACCTTTTTCGGCAGCGAAGGTCTCGAAAGAAAGTTTTCCGTCGGGGCGCCGTGTCACTCTGTAATCCTAATTGTCTGCGAGAGCCGCTGAAACAATTGCGAGAGGTCGGAGCGTTCTCCACTTGCAGTGATGCGACCATCGCGCAGGCCATCACTCCACTCGAGCGTGCCCTTGAGCAATCCAAAGAACTCCTCTGCGCCCATCTCTACGACATTGGGCGGCGTTCCTCGGGTGTGTTTTGGTCCTTCGCAACATTGAATTGCCGCGTAGGGAGGAATGCGAAGTTCAACGGCGTGCCCAGGCGCGATCGCTGTGATCTCATCGAGTAGCGTTTTGACCTGCGCCAAAACCTTAGGATCGCGCGCCATCATCAACCCTTATCCAAAGAGTCTTGGAAGGGTCTCGGTATGCGCCTTGCGGAGCTGCTCCAACGGAATTGCGGCCTCATTAATCATCAAATCGCTCCCGCCAGTGCTTCCAAGTTGGTGAAGTGGGATCTCGTACTTGGAGGCGAGCGCCGATAACGCCTCGGCGTTGGCAGGGTGCACGGTGATTAAGACGCGACCTGGAGTCTCGGCGAAGAGCCCAGCAGCAACACCCCCTGGGATGAACTGGGCGGGAAGGGCGATGGTGGCTCCAATCCCGTTGCGAAGGGTGGCCTCGGTCAGCGCGGCTGCCAATCCGCCATCGCTGAGATCGTGGGCCGATTCAAAAAGAGGCTGGCCTTCCAGCAAGAGGTCGATCAGGCGCATTTCGGCGGGTACATCTGGGGTGGGGGCGCTATCACCCATCTGGCCATGAAGGTGCGCCCACTCCGAACCGCTGAAGTTATCGCTGGTGTTGCCTATCTGCATGACCATTAGGTCGGCTGCGGGGAACCCCATCCTGGTCCGGGAGGTGACATCCTGAATTACCCCTAGCGTTCCAATAACTGGAGTTGGCAGGATTGCAACCGTTCCGGTTTGGTTGTAAAACGAAACATTGCCACCAGTGACGGGCAGACCCATCTCCAGGCAGATATCTGCCAGACCGCGGACGGTCTCTGCGAATTGCCACATGACTCCGGGATCTTCTGGGGAACCAAAATTCAAACAGTTGGTGACGGCAAGGGGCTTTGCTCCAGTTGTTGCAATGTTGCGACAGGATTCAAGGAGAGCCAACTTCGCACCGTTATATGGATCAAGGTAGGACCAACGCGCATTTGCATCAGTTGAAATCGCTACACCCAAGTTGGTTGACTCATCAATACGGATCATTCCAGAATCTTCTGGTTGCGAAAGCACCGAATTGCCTTGTACATAACGATCGTACTGATCGGTGACCCAAGATTTATCAGCGATATTTGGTGAAGAGATAAGAGCCAGAAGTTCACTCTTAATCTCATCCGCCGATTCGATCTTTGGCAGCGCGGTGGGTGTCAAAGTCGCGAAGTAAGCGGGCTTGGCAATTGGGCGGTTATAAACAGGGCCATCATGCGCGACGGTCCGGGGTGGAACATCAACGATCAACTCACCATTAAATGTGATCTCAAGATTCTTGCCCTCCGTTACCTCACCGATAACCGTTGCGGTGACCTCCCACTTTCGGCAGATCTTCATGAAGCGAGCCAGCTTTGCTGGTTCAATAATTGCGCACATACGCTCTTGCGATTCCGACATCAAGATCTCTTCTGGTGAGAGAGATGGATCGCGCAGAGGGACTTTCTCCAATTGAATGGACATGCCGCCCGAACCTGCCGAAGCTAGTTCACTAGTTGCGCAGGAGAGTCCGGCGCCACCCAAATCTTGAATTCCAACTACGAGGTCTTCGGCAAAAATTTCGAGAGAGCATTCAATTAAAACTTTTTCCGCGAAGGGATCTCCTACCTGTACGGCGGGGCGCTTAGCGGCCTTACCCGATGCAAAGGTTTCAGAGGCGAGCACGGATACGCCACCGATGCCATCGCCGCCGGTCTTTGCGCCAAAGAGAACAACTAGGTTGCCTGTCCCATGCGCAGTTGCTAGTTTGATATCTTCATGGCGCATAACTCCTACACAGAGCGCATTTACAAGTGGGTTGCCGGCATAGCTCGCATCGAAAACAACCTCTCCACCGATATTCGGCAACCCCAAACAGTTACCGTAACCACCGACGCCAGCGACAATTCCAGGTAGAACCCGACGCGTATCAGGAGCATCTGCGGGACCAAAGCGCAGCGGATCCATTATTGCGATCGGGCGCGCGCCCATAGTCAAGATATCGCGGACAATTCCGCCCACACCCGTAGCTGCGCCTTGGTATGGCTCGATAAAGGAGGGGTGGTTGTGTGATTCAATCTTGAAGGTGACCGCATAACCTTGGCCGATATCTACGACACCAGCATTCTCACCGATTCCGACGAGCAGAGCGTCAGAGTGTGGCGCCTTCTCCCCGAACTGCTTGAGATGGACTTTAGAAGATTTATAGGAGCAGTGTTCTGACCACATGACGGAGTACATTGCCAACTCCGATGAGGTCGGGCGCCGGCCCAAGATCTCTTTGATGCGCGCATACTCATCTTCTTTGAGTCCTAGTTCTTGCCAGGGTTGAACTAGATCTGGCTGAGCGGCCGCGGTCGTAACGGTATCTAGGGCCATCAGCGTCCCACCATGCTATGCAGAATAGATGTGAAAAAAGTTAGACCATCTTCACTGGGGCCAGTCAAAGATTCAATTGCTTGTTCGGGGTGTGGCATCACGCCAACAACATTGCCACGAGCATTTGTGATTCCAGCGATATCATTCTTTGAACCATTGGGATTTGATTCAGTATAGCGCAAGACTATTCGGCCTTCGGATTCTAGTTCGGCCAAGGTTTCGGTACTGGCTTGAAAAGAACCTTCGCCATTTTTAATGGGAATAACAAGGCGATCGCCCTTGGTGTAACCCGAAGTCCAAGGAGTCGAATTATTCTCCACGATTAAAGGTTGATCCGTACAGACAAAGTGCAAACCTTGATTCCGAGTAAGCGCTCCAGGTAACAAATGTGATTCACAGAGAATTTGAAAACCGTTACAGATACCTAAAACTGGAAAGCCATGCTCTGCCGCGATGATGATCGAAGACATGATGGGAGCAAAGCGCGAAATTGCGCCGCAGCGCAGATAATCTCCATAGGAGAATCCGCCAGGTAGGACGACCGCTTGCACCTCTTTGAGATCATCACTGGCGTGAAAGAGTGGGACTGGTATTCCACCCGCTACCCGAATAGCACGGAGCGCAGATGAATCGTCGAGTGAACCCGGAAAGGTGACTACGCCAACTCGCATTAGCCCTCAACCTTAACGCGGAAACTTTCAATAACGGGATTGGAGAGCAGGGTCTGCGCCGCCCGCTCAATATCTGCAAGTTGTTCTGCGGTGGGTGTTCCATCAACCGAAATTTCAAAGCGCTTGCCCTGGCGCACCTCTTTGGCGAAGGTGAAACCTAAACGAGGCAGCGCTGCTGCTACTGCCTGACCCTGTGGGTCAAGGATCTCGGGCTTTAACATGACTTCCACGACTATGGTGGCCATCAGATATTCCTTCCAGTCAGGGCTGTAAAAGCGGCTTCATAACGCTCACGGGTCTTCTCAACCACTTCGGCTGGCAGCTCTGGCGGTGGACTCTTGCGGTCCCAGCCAGTGGCGAGCAACCAATCGCGAAGATATTGCTTATCGAAAGAGGGCTGTGTTCCACCCGGCTTCCAAGAGTCGGTAGACCAAAAACGGGAAGAGTCTGGGGTTAAGGCCTCATCGCCTAAGCAGATTCTACCTGTGGAGTCGCGACCGAATTCAAATTTGGTATCAGCAAGAATAATTCCCTTTGTGGCTGCATAGTCATGGGCAGTTGAGTACAGATCTAAGGTCAACTCCCGCAGCGTGGCGGCATCGGAGGCGCCAATGATCCCCACGGTCCGCGCATAGGAGATGTTCTCATCGTGATCTCCCATCTCAGCTTTCGTTGCCGGTGTGAAGATATTTTCTGGCAACTTTGAACCATCCTGCAGACCCGCGGGTAGCGCGATCTCGGTAACCGATTGGCTCCTCTGGTATTCCACCCAGCCCGAACCGGTTAGGTAGCCACGCGCAACGCATTCAATTGGAAACATCTCGAGCGGTTTTACGATGACGGCGCGATCCTTAACAACTTCTGGAACAACTGTGCTGATCAGATGGTTGGGTACGAGGTCGGCGAACATCTCAAACCAGAAGAGCGAAAGTTGCGTTAAGAGCTTGCCCTTACCTGGAATCAAAGTTGGCAAGATGTAATCAAAGGCGGAGATGCGATCGCTGGCAACGATAAGTAGTTCGCCGGAAGAATTTGTATACAGCTCGCGCACCTTTCCGCTGCGCAGGTGGCTCCAACCCGCAATCACGGTGGTCACCGAATGCTAGAAGGGCGATACTTCGCCGCGCTCTGATGTTTTGCAGTAATCGCTCCAATGCGACTGATAACCCGATTAGTTTGTGCGATCGCATCACCAGTAAATTCAAGTGGCGAAGAGAGCAGCGCTTCAAGCGCCGCCTTATCCAGAGGCAACCGCGGATCGGCTGCAAGTGCATCGATCATCGTGTTTGGCTTACCTTGGCGAATTCCCAGAGCTGCAGCAACGGCATGTTCCTTAATAACCTCATGCGCCTGCTCACGCCCGACACCCGCCTTAATAGCGGCCACCAGAATCTTGGTGGTGGCAAGGAAAGGTAGGTAGCGCGTCAATTCGGCGCCAATCACTTCTGGGAATGCGCCGAATTCACCGAGGACGGTCATGAATGTTTCAAGAAGTCCATCGATGGCGTAAAAGGCATCTGGAAGTGCGATTCGACGAACGACGCTGCACGATACATCGCCCTCGTTCCACTGATCACCGCTCAACTCCCCGACCATCGAGGCGTAGCCGCGCAGGATTACTGCTAGCCCATTGACCCGCTCACAGGATCTGGTATTCATTTTATGAGGCATGGCGCTGGAGCCAACTTGGCCAGCCTTAAATCCTTCAGTGACGAGTTCAGCCCCGGCCATCAAGCGGATAGAGGTGGCAAAGGAGGATGGAGCGGCGGCAAGTTGTACGAGAGTTGTAACTACATCAAAATCAAAGGAGCGCGGATAGATCTGCCCTGTTGAATCTAAGATGCGGCTAAAGCCAAGGTGCGCGGCGATTTCACGCTCTAACGCTTCATGCGCCGACGCACTTCCGAGCAAATCCACGGAATCTTGAGCGGTACCAACCGGTCCCTTGATTCCGCGAATTGGATAACGCTCAATAAGGTTTTCTAAGCGCTCATATGCAAAGAGCAACTCTTCAGCGGCCGATGCAAAGCGTTTTCCCAAGGTGGTTACTTGAGCGGCTACATTGTGCGAGCGCCCAGTGATTGGTTGCTCAATGTACTGCGCAGCTCGATCTGCCAACATCGCAAGGACCGCGACGACGCGCTCTTGAACAAGCAAGAGTCCGTCACGGATCTGCATCGCCTCAACATTTTCCGTGAGATCGCGCGATGTCATCCCCGCGTGAATTGATTCATGACCTGCAAGCGCGTTGAACTCTTCAATACGGGCTTTGACATCGTGGCGCGTCAATTTTTCACGAGCATCGATTGAGATTAGGTCGACTTGTTGCAGAATTTTCTCGTAGTCAGCGATCACCTCAGCTGAGATATTATGCCCGAGTTTAGATTGGGCTCGCATTACCGCCACCCAAAGATTGCGCTCTTGCAGGATTTTGGATTCGGGAGACCAGATGGAGCGCATCGCCGCCGACGCATAACGATCAGCTAATACGCTCATGGGCTAATTCTCTCGTACTTTGTCGGAGGCGGAAGCCGCCAGCGCGATATCGCTGCGGTAGTGGCTACCCCGCAAGGTAATTGTTGAGATGCCCTCGTATGCCTGCAAGCGGGCAGCGGTCAAGGAGTCGCCGACTCCAGTTACTGCCAATACGCGACCACCAGCTGAGTAAAGAGTCCCATCTGCCAGTGCGGTACCCGCCTGGTAGACGAAGGCCTCTTTCACCGCCGAAACTCCAGTGACCGGGTCTCCTGTCCTTGGAGCGATCGGATACCCCTCGGCCGCTAGGACGACAGTCACAGCCGAGGAGGTGGACCAATCCAGGGGAGCTGCTTCCAATAAGTGACCGGTGGCTGCTTGATAGAGAAGAGTGGCGAGCGGAGTCTTAAGACGCGGCAGCAGGACCTGGGTCTCCGGGTCACCGAAGCGAGCATTAAATTCGATGACCTTCAACCCTTTGGAGGTTAAGGCGAGTCCGGCGTAAAGCAGCCCAATAAAAGGTGTATCGCGGGCGCGCATCTCTGCGATGGTGGGCTTTAGGACCTCGCGCAAGGTCTGCTCGACAAGGTCTTGCGGAGCCCATGGCAGAGGTGAGTAGGCGCCCATTCCGCCAGTATTTGGACCGGCATCTGCATCGAAGGCGCGTTTGAAATCCTGGGCGGGCTGCATCGCAAGGATCGTCGTTCCATCGGAGATGCCAAAGAGCGAGATCTCTGGTCCATCCAAAAACTCTTCAATCACGACTTTAGGGGAAAGGTAAGCATGCTCGAGTGCAATCTGGCGATCCTCCGTTACGACTACGCCCTTGCCTGCAGCGAGGCCGTCGTGCTTGACGACATAGGGTGCTCCAAAGGTATCCAGCGCTGCCTCTATCTCGGCCTTCGTCGAACAGGTGAAGCTACGCGCAGTTGGAACCCCGGCATCGTGCATAACCTGTTTGGCAAAATCCTTTGAACCTTCCAGGGAAGCGGCCATGGCGCTGGGGCCAAAGGTGGCAATTCCCGCTTTACGCAGCGCATCGGCGAGGCCGTTTACCAATGGTTTTTCGGGACCAATCACAACAAGATCAATTGCTAACTCTTTAGCGAGTGCAACCACCGTGGGGTTATCGTCGGTATCAACTGCATGCAAGGTGGCAAAGTCCGCGATTCCCGGATTGCCCGGAGCGGCGTGTAACTCTTCTAATATGGGATCGCGGCGCAGCGCCTGCGCGAGGGCATGTTCCCGCCCACCTGATCCAATCAGAAGAACCTTCAAATGAAATCCTTAACGACGATCGTCTCATCGCGCCCCGGACCAACCCCGATTGCACTCATAGGCGCTCCAGAGATCTCTTCTAAGAATTTTACGTAGGCGCGGGCATTTGCTGGTAGATCATCTATCTTTCGCGCCTTAGAGATGTCTTCCTCCCAACCCGGTAGATATTCATAGATTGGCTTGGCGTGATGAAAATCTGATTGCGAGGATGGCAGCTCCTCCACTCGAACTCCATCAATCTCATAGGCGACGCAGACAGGAATCTGCTCCCAACCAGTTAAGACATCAAGCTTGGTCAGGAAGAAATCTGTTAGGCCATTTACGCGGACTGCGTAGCGCGCGATCGGGGCGTCATACCAACCACAGCGACGTGCGCGGCCAGTAGTTACTCCAATTTCACCGCCGATGGTGCGCAACTTCTCACCATCTTCATCAAAGAGTTCGGTGGGAAATGGTCCAGAGCCGACGCGCGTCGTATAAGCCTTAACAATTCCAATCACGCGCGTGATTTTTGTTGGACCGATTCCAGATCCGGTGCATGCCCCGCCGGCGGTGGGATTTGATGAGGTGACAAAGGGATAAGTGCCGTGATCAACGTCGAGCAAGGTTCCCTGTGAACCTTCGAGAAGAACGGTCTTACCGGCTTTTAAAGCTTGATCAAGGAGCAGAACGGTGTCGGTCACGTACGGGCGCAAGATATCCGCGTAAGCGAGATATTCCCTGAGGACTTCTTCAACCTCAATGCCCTTGCGGTTAAAGACCTTAATCAGAACTTGGTTCTTATCCTTTAGGGCCGCTTCAATCTTCTGTCGCAAGATTGAAGGATCAAAGAGGTCTTGAACTCGAATACCGATGCGGTTGATCTTGTCAGCATAAGCTGGACCTATTCCACGACCTGTGGTTCCAATCTTGGAATTACCGAGAAAGCGCTCAGATACCTTGTCGATGGTGCGGTGATAAGGAGTAATGAGATGAGCGTTTGTACTTATTTTCAGCTTGGAGGTATCGATTCCACGCTCATTTAAACCGCGGATCTCTTCTAAGAGAACCGAGGGATCGATCACGACGCCGTTGCCGATAACGGGAACAACATTGGGACTCAAAATCCCCGATGGAAGAAGATGCAGGGCATATTTTTGATCCCCGATAACTACGGTGTGCCCCGCGTTATTGCCGCCTTGGTAGCGCACTACATAATCAACGCGATCCCCCAAGATATCAGTGGCTTTGCCCTTACCTTCATCGCCCCATTGAGCGCCGAGCAGTACTAGAGCAGGCATCTTTTCCTAACCTTCTTGAGGGCTTAACGGCTTGAGGGCTTAACGGCTTAAAGGCTTAACGGACTAACGAATCGTGCATGGAAGTGAATTACTTGTTGAGAGAAGTTCCGGTGGAGCGGAGATCTGCGCAGGCTTCACCAACGCGCTTGGCTAGACCGGCTTCACCGGCTTTACCCCAGGCGCGTGGGTCATAGGCCTTCTTATTTCCTACTTCGCCATCAATCTTTAATACACCGTCGTAATTCTTAAAGAGGTGATCAACGACGGGGCGTGTAAAGGCATACTGGGTATCGGTATCGATATTCATTTTCACAACTCCGTAATCGAGAGATTCCCGGATTTCAGAGAGCAATGAGCCAGAGCCACCGTGGAAGACAAGATCCATTGGCTTTGATCCAGCTGGAAGACCCAACTTTGCTGCAACCGCATCTTGCAGGGTCTGTAGAATCTTTGGTTGCAGAACAACGTTGCCAGGCTTATAAACACCGTGAACATTTCCAAATGTCGCAGCCACCATGTAACGAGCATGGGGATCATTACCCAAGGCATCGATCGTCATGAGTGCATCTTCTGGAGTTGAGTACAACTTTGCATCATGCTTCGCCTCGACGCCATCCTCCTCCCCGCCGACGACGCCAATTTCAATCTCAAGAATTGTGTTAGCAGCCTTCGACTTCTCGAGCAGCTCCTTCGCAATCGTCATGTTCTCTGGCATTGAAACCGCTGAGCCATCCCACATATGTGAGTTGAAGAGTGGAGCCTTGCCAGCGCTAAGGCGATCTGCACCGAATGCCAAGAGTGGACGTATAAATCCGTCCAGCTTCTCGGCCGGGCAGTGGTCGGTGTGAATTCCGATATTCACCTTGTAGTTCTTGGCAACAATGTGTGCGAACTCGGCTAGCGCCACTGCGCCATCGACCATGTTCTTTACTGTTGAACCTGAGAGGTATTCCGCCCCGCCCCAAGAGATCTGGATAATTCCATCTGACTCCGCCTCGGCAAATCCGCGAATCGCACCAATTAGTGTCTGGGATGAAGAGACGTTGATGGCTGGGTAGGCGAAAGCGCCTGCCTTCGCGCGATCCAGCATTTGGGCATAAATTTCCGGGGTTGCGATTGGCATCTTTAAAGTTCTCCCTGTTGAGGTTAAGGACGGCTGTAAGAGGACGCCTTTGGCCGAGCCCGGTCAGGCTGTCTTGCTTACGGCTAATCCCACCACATTTCAGGGCGGATTGGAAAACCTACGAGGCTGCGCCCCTCACTGATTTAATTCATTTAATTAAATTAGTTGATTTAATTTATTCCGAGGTGACTCAAAAGTCGATCTATCCCCAAGAGACCGAAGTTTGAGTGCATGATGGCGTGGCCGCCCTTGAGTAGCCAGCGTCCAGCTACCTCGATTGTATGAAGATGTGCGATGACCCGAAATGCGCCATTGAGTAGAGAAAACACGGTGCCCCCTTTATGTTGTGCGCCGCCCCAGATCTCCGGGGCGGCGAGCGTGTTAAGAGGGCAAAATTACGAGATTACGCCAGAGCGCGAATGGGGCCACCCTCACGCTTGTGAGAGTGGCCCCGCTGTGGATACTGATTGCTTCTACAGCTTAAGGAAGGATCACGCTTCCGTACTCCTCGTTGATGAGCGCCTTGGCACCCATGTAGAGAGCTACGAGAGCAGTTGCCAGCCCGAACCAACCTCCTGCCTTTACTGCGCCGGAGTGTCCGCCGGACCAATTACCGTAGGCGAGCAGAATCAGGGTGATAGTTAGAAGCGCCCCGAAGATGTTGTGATGGATGCTGCGCTTCATAACTGCCATCCAAAAGATGAAGTTTGCAACGGCAAAGCCGAGGATGAGTACCCCAAGTGCACCGGGCGCTGCCGTCGCTGGATGGGTGGTGAAATAGAAGAGTGAGAGCCAGAAAGCTCCAAAGGATCCAAAGAAGGTGGCTCCGATCGCATCTCCGCGGAGGAATTCCATGATGCTGACGAGAAGCCCCACAGCGCCACCGAAGGCGAGTGCTGTTCCAATCAGCGCCGAACCACCCACGCTATGCCAAAGACCAGCGTTTTGACTGCCTAGCAAGAAGTTTGTGATTCCGAAGGCAGCGAGACCTAATGGCGCCGGATTAGCGACCATGTGATTACTTGCCATAATTCATTCTCCTTATTGGACAACCTGCAACCATCTACTCTGATGGTCCATAAGAAGTATGCTCCCGAAGGTTAGGAAAATGTGGGCTAAATCACATGAAATATACAGAATCTTTTCTCGCTCAATTCTCCGGCGGGGAGTGCTTGTGAGCAGGCAGGGGCAGAGGTAACCTCGCCGACATGAGCTCACTGGAGAATCTCTCGCACGAAAATCGGACATTTCCCCCAACCCCCGCCTTCACCGCCCAGGCCAATGCCCAAGCAACCCTCTACCAGGAGGCGGCCGATGATCGCCTCGCCTTCTGGGCCCGCCAAGCCGAGCTGCTGCACTGGGAGCGCAAGTGGGATCAGGTGTTGGAGTGGGAGCTCCCAAACGCCAAATGGTTTCTCGGTGGAAAACTCAACGCCTCCTACAACTGTTTAGACCGCCACGTTCTTGAGGGTCGGGGGGATCGGGTTGCCTTCCACTTTGAGGGTGAACCTGGTGATACCCGGACGATCACTTACGCCCAGATGCTCGTTGAGGTGAAGAAAACTGCAAATGCGCTCTTGGAATTGGGAATCGGTGCGGGCGACCGCGTCGCAATTTATATGCCCATGATTCCAGAGGCAGCGGTAGCGATGCTTGCCTGCGCACGGATTGGCGCTGCCCACTCGGTGGTCTTCGGTGGATTTAGTGCAGAGGCTCTCAAGAGTCGTATCCTCGATGCAGATGTAACTTTGGTGATCACCTCTGATGGTGGATATCGCAAGGGCAGCGCTTTCCCTTTGAAACCAGTTGTTGATGCAGCCCTCGCCGGCGGAGATCACAACGTCAAAAAGGTTCTGGTCGTAAATCGCACCGGCCAGGCAGTTGCCTGGGTAGGCGGGCGCGATATTTGGTGGCACGAGATTGTCGATCGTCAGAGCGCCGAACATGTTGCAGAGGGCTTTGATTCTGAGCACGTCCTTTTTATTCTCTACACATCAGGCACCACCGCTAAACCCAAGGGGATCTTCCACACGACTGGTGGCTATCTCACGCAGACATCTTTCACGCATCGCGCCGTCTTTGATCTAAAAGCCGAAAGCGATGTTTATTGGTGCACGGCAGATATTGGTTGGATCACGGGCCACTCATATGTTCTTTACGGACCCATGATCAATGGTGCGACACAGGTGATGTATGAAGGGACTCCTGATTCGCCGACGAAGCATCGCCTCTTTCAACTGATTGAGAAGTACAAAGTCTCGATTCTCTACACCGCACCTACTCTGATCCGCACCTGGATGAAGTGGGGAGATGAATACCCCGCTGATAGTGATTTAACCTCACTTCGATTGCTCGGCTCTGTTGGCGAACCAATTAATCCAGAGGCGTGGATGTGGTATCGCGAAGTTATTGGCGCAGATGCCTGCCCCGTTGTGGATACCTGGTGGCAGACAGAGACTGGAGGTTTGATGATTTCACCGCTTCCCGGGGTTACTGCAACAAAGCCCGGTTCGGCTATGGCGGCGCTTCCCGGAATTAGCGCCAAAGTTGTCGATGATGAGGGTCGCGATGTCGCCAATGGGCAGGGTGGCTATTTAGTACTCACCGAACCATGGCCCGCGATGTTACGGGGAGTATGGGGTGAGCCGGAGCGTTATCGCGAAACTTACTGGTCTCGCTTTCCCGGAAAATATTTTGCTGGGGACGGTGCCAAACTCGATGACGATGGTGCAATCTGGTTACTCGGACGAGTTGATGATGTCATGAATATTTCTGGACATCGCATCTCAACAACCGAGGTGGAGTCATCTCTTGTTTCACATATCAACGTTGCAGAGGCTGCGGTCGTTGGAGCAAATGATGCCGTGACCGGGCAAGCGATCGTTGCCTTTGTGATTTTGCGAGGTGGAATTCCCAGTGTCGGTGGCGAGGAACTTATTGCGGATCTAAAAGCCCATGTAACACAGGAGATCGGTGCGATTGCCCGTCCCAAGCAGATCTTGGTGGTGGCAGAGCTTCCAAAGACTCGAAGTGGAAAGATTATGCGCCGCTTGCTACGAGATGTTGCAGAACATCGAACCGTTGGGGACTCCACAACCCTCGCTGATCCAAATATTATGAAGTTAATCGGCGAAGGTTTGCAGAGCAGCAAATCTGAAGATTAATCATCTCCGCGTGGAGGCAATTTAGGGGCGAGCGCTGCACAGGCTGCGACTGCTACGCCTCCGTGTGAAATCAAACAGGCGTTGTACTTCTTCAGAGCCGTCTGTCGGCCGAGGTCACGAGCCGCATGATTCTTGCCATTTATGCCATCTTTGCCGGGGCCTCCTGGGCCGCCATCGGGGCCTTCACTCTCTCCACTAGCACCTCCGCTGATTTGTGGCTTCGCGCCGCCGCTTGCAGTAGTTGGCGAAGTCGCACTCCATACCAATTTGCCACTGAGTACTTTGATGCAGGTGTATGACTTACCCGCAACTGTCGTGGTCGCACCGGCCTTAGCACAAAGAGCCCCAGTGCTTGCCACCGGAGCGCTCGCCGCTTGCACAACACCACCAGAGAGAGTGGAGAGAAGGACCGCGACTGAGAGTGCGGAGAGAAGAACAAAGGGTTGCTTTTTCATCTCAATAACCTAAGGTTTCAACTTCAGAGAGCGCTGATCCCTCGCTGAGAGTCATCAGTGAATTTGGAGATTTGCCCGCCTGGTGATATCGGAGATGATTGCGGGGGCCTGCGCGCTCAACCGAGAGTAGATCTCGCTCTTTGGAATCTGGTGCACCCAACCCCATGGGGTGATCAAGAGCAGATGACCCAAAATTAAGAGCATCACGGCGGTCCGCAAGATTGAGAAGAGCGCTCCCAGGATTGAATCTATCCAGGAGAAGGGAGCGAAGAGAATCTTGTTGTGAAAGAGCTTTCCCACCCTCTTTAAAATGCTCTCTCCGATCGCTGAACCGACCGTGACCACTAAAAAGAGAAAGAGAAATCTGGTGAAGCCCTGGGAGTGAAAATGGTGAAGCCCGAAATATAGGGCGAGTAATCCGCCACCAATGTAACCGATGAAACTAAAGATCGTGGCGAGAAACCCGGCGCGATACCCTTGAAAGAAAGAGAGTAACAAGGCAATCGCAAAGACCACATCTACCCAGTTCTTCATAATTTAATTTTTAGGTACTTTCTTACCTCATCGTTCAACTCTTTGGTAGAGGTGATAACTCCAATTTGCCGGTAGGTAACCTTCCCGCTGGCATCGATAAACCAAGTAACCGGAACTCCCAGCCCGAAGATGGCACGCGTGACGCTCGTTGTATCAAAAAGAACGGGCCAGGTGATTCCTGTTCTAATTACGAAAGCCTTGCCTACCTGCATATTGGGCTCTTCCACGTCAATGCCGATCATAGAAACTTTATGGGTGGCTTGCAGAGCTACAAGATGCGGAATCTCTTGTCTGCATGGTTCACACCAAGATCCAAAGACGTTGACTACAACGGGGCCTCGGATCCCTTGGTAAACCACGTTGGATTTATTGTCGAGGCAAGGGAGAGAGATGCCCTTCTTTACCGAGTTATTAACTTTTATCAAAGAGCACCCGACCACGGCCCCACTCTTCGCCTGCGCTAGCGCTGGAAGTTGCAGGGCAAGTAAGGCGAGAGAGAGAACGAGAACCACTCTCTTCATCGAAAGTCCTCATCTCTCTTCACTAGTGCTAGTGCCTTAACCTTATCCACCTCACCAATTCCATATGAGGGGCAGAGCGCGGCCAGTGGGCACGCTCCACATGCGGGTTTGCGCGAATGACAGATACGACGTCCATGCCAGATCATTCGCTGTGAAAGGTTGGTCCACTCCGACTCCTTGATTAGAAGAGCTACATCTCGTTCCACCTGGACCGGATCTTGCGAATTACTCCAGCCAAAGCGACGGCTCAATCGACCAAAATGTGTATCAACTGTGATCCCAGGAATTCCAAAGGCGTGTCCCAAAACAACATTCGCCGTCTTGCGACCGACCCCTGCAAGGGTAACTAGGTCATCTAACTTGCCCGGAACTTCTGAGTTGTACTCAGATACCAATCGAACGCTCAGTGCTTTTAGGTGTTGAGCTTTGGAGTG
>JANXZW010000063.1 GCA_025355305.1 Actinomycetes bacterium
TAGATAAGTATCCGCACCAACTTTCAGGTGGACAGCGTCAGCGCGCGATGATCGCCCAGGCTCTGGCTTGCGACCCTGCGCTTTTGATTGCAGATGAACCAACCACTGCGCTTGATGTAACGGTCCAGGCTGAAATTTTGGATCTCATGCGCGGTCTGCGCACGCGTTTGAACTCGGGAATTTTGTTGATTACCCACGATATGGGTGTAGTCGCAGATATGGCCGATGAGATCATGGTGATGCAGAGTGGAAATATGGTGGAGCATGGAACTGCAGACCAGATCTTCAATCGTCCGGTTCACCCTTACACCCAACAACTTCTCGCTTCGGTACCCAAACTCGGCAGCACCGCGATGCGCGTACTCGAGCCAAGTCAAGCCACGGCTCAACCTGTTCTGAAATTATCCAATGTCACTATCGAATATCCCAAGCGCGGAAGAATTCCTGCCTTTGTTGCCGTCGAAGACTTCTCACTTGAGATTTATCCCGGTGAGATTGTTGGACTCGTCGGTGAATCAGGTTCTGGCAAGACCACAGTGGGTCGTGCATCCATCGGGCTGCTTCCCATCAAATCAGGCCGTCTAGAGGTTGTTGGTCAGGACATCAGCGGCGCTTCTCAGAAAGATCTACGTTCGATTCGGCGCAGCACTGGAATTGTCTTTCAAGATCCCGCTAGTTCACTTAATCCGCGTCTTCCAATAGGTGAGAGCATCGGCGAACCTCTTTTCTTAGCAAAGATCGCCAAAGATAAAGAGTTAGATAAGCGTGTTGAGGATCTTCTCGCTAGTGTCGAACTGCCCCGCAGTTACCGAAACCGCTATCCACACGAACTTTCAGGCGGTCAGCGCCAGCGTGTCGGCATTGCTCGGGCACTTGCCCTGACCCCAGATATCTTGATCGCCGATGAGCCAACATCTGCTCTGGATGTTTCAGTTCAGGCACGGTTCCTTGAGCTCTTACAAGAGTTACAAGCCCAATTGAAATTCGCCTGTCTCTTCATTAGCCATGATTTAGGAGTCGTCGACATCCTCTCTCACCGAATTGCGGTTATGCAGAATGGCAAGTTGGTCGAGGTCGGTACTCGGGATCAAATTCTGAAGCATCCAAAGGATCCTTACACCCAGCGTCTCATCGGCGCCGTTCCGGTTCCAGATCCTGCGGAGCAGAAGTTGCGCCGTGAGGCTCGTCTGGCTTCTAAGTAATCACCAGATCCGAACGCGCTCGTCCTCTGCAAGCCAGAGTGGGTCGCCCTCTGTGACCCCAAAAGCATCGTAGAACTCTGGAAGGTTCTTGAGAATTTGATTGCAGCGAAACTCTTCCGGCGAGTGGGGGTCTGTCGCAATCCGGCGCTTGACCTCCTCGGAGCGCAATTTTCCATTCCAGATCTGCGCATAACCAATAAAAAAGCGTTGCTCGCCCGTCAGACCATCAATAACGGGCGGAGAAGCCCCCTCTAGCGAAATTTGATAAGCCTCGAGTGCCACAGAGGCTCCACCGAGGTCCCCGATGTTCTCGCCAATCGTGAGGGCGCCATTGACGTGCACATCAGGAGCGTTTGTGGGGTGCAATTGCTCGTACTGATTTATTAACTTCTTGGTGAGGAGATCGAATTTTTCCCGATCCTCCTCACTCCACCAATTATTTAAATTTCCATCTCCATCAAATTTTGAACCTTGGTCGTCAAAACCATGTCCGATTTCGTGTCCGATAACTGCTCCGATTCCTCCGTAATTGACCGCATCATCGGCCGCTAAATCAAAGAATGGGGGCTGCAAGATTGCAGCTGGAAAGACAATCTCGTTGTAAAGAGGGTGGTAGTAGGCATTTACGGTCTGCGGGGTCATGCCCCACTCTTCGCGATCAATCGGGGCACCAATCTTGGAGAAGTTGTACTCCTGAGCAAATTTCGTTACCGCCTCTAGATTCGCCATCAGATCGTCAGCGACGATTGTGAGTTTGGAATAGTCGCGCCACTTATTGGGGTAGCCGATCTTGGGGGTAAATTTATTGAGTTTCTCTAGCGCCTTCTGCTTGGTGGTGGGGCTCATCCAATGCAATCTGGTGATGTCATGACGATAGGCCTCGATGAGATTTTCCACGAGCTGATTCATCCGCTCTTTTGCTATCGGCGGGAAGTGGCGGTTTACATACTCCTGGCCGATTGCTTCGCCAAGCGCGCCTTCGACGAGTGCAACTCCGCGCTTCCAGCGTTCGCGCAACTCGGGGGTTCCGGAGAGAGTGCGACCATAGAAGTCGAAATTTTCCTCAACAAAGGCTCGAGAGAGATAACTAGAACTTCCCGAAATGAGGTGCCAAGTAAGCCATGAACTCCAGGAATCAGAATCAAATTCAGAGAGTAGTTCAGAAACTCCTGCAAAGTGCGAGGGCTGCTGCACGATCAAATTCTCCATGACGTGATCTGGAACGAGAGCGGCCTTCATCCAAAGTGGCCAATCAAAGCCCGGGGTGAGTTCTCGCAAACCAGAGAAGTTAAAGGTGTTGAGAACTAAGCTCATATCGCGATCTCTGACTTGATCGAAGTGGTTAGCGGCAATTTTCGTCTCAATCGCAAGGACTCGCTCTGCATGTTCAGGCGCACCGGCAATTCCGGCAAGGGCGAAGATCTTTGCTGCGTGCAGCAAAAAAGCCTCGCGAATCGCTGCGTACTGCTCCTCACGATAGTAAGCCTCGTCGGGGAGACTTATTCCTCCTTGAGACATGTACATCACGTAGCGGGTGCTGTCGTGGGCATCGACCTCCACACCGATAGAGAAGAGCCCACCGAGACCACGTGCCTCTAAAGATCCCATAGTTTCCAGAAATTCCGCTACCGATGCAATTGAGAGAGTCCTCTTGATATCTTGGGCGATCGGGGAGATTCCAAGTTCTTCGATGCGCTGCTCATCCATGAAAGAGCGAAATAGGTCGCCAATTTTCTGGGGGTTGCTCCCAGAGGGCGAAACGGAGTGTGAGAGCTCCTCGATGATCTCACGCACATCGGCTTCACTCTGTTCGCGCAAGATTGTGAAGGATCCGTATCCCGAGCGATCGGAAGGAATCTCGAAGTTCTTGAGCCATGAACCATTGACGTAGCGGAAGAAGTCTGCGCGAGGGGAGACGGTGGTATCGAAATGATCGTGGAAAATTCCACTGGAGAGTTGGCTCTGAGGGGTCATGCGGGAAGCCTAATAGAGCGCCAGAGCTCTATCGTGTCGAAATTACTATGACTTTCAAGTATCTGGAATGCAAAGTAAGATTGAGGGATGAACGCGAAGAAGATAGAGCCGAAGTGGCTCTCACCCAAGGAGCTGAAGGCTTGGCGTTCTTACATCGTCGCCTCGCGCCGCCTCTGGGATGCGATGGAGGTCGATTTAGCCCCTCACGAATTGTCACTCTCTGACTATGAGATCTTGGTCCACCTGAGCGAAGCTCCAGAGCGAGCAATTCGCATGAGTGAGTTGGCCGAGAGCGCCATGATTTCCAAGTCGCGACTCTCGCATCGCATGAAGGTCATGGAAAATGCGGGATGGGTTCGCCGCGAGGCTTGCGCAATGGATAGACGCGGACAATTTGCCATAATGACCGAGAAAGGGTGGAAAGCAATTGTGAAAGCCGCCCCTGATCATGTCACCAGTATTCGATCCCGCTTCATCGACCACCTGACCGTCAAAGATCAGGAAGATTTAGCACGTATTTTTGAGCGGGTTAGCGCCAAGATGCGGGAGCAATTTGGCGAGAATTGCGGCGAGTGACACTTTTCAGCAGATCTGTAAAATAAAAAACCCCGCCACTTTTGGTGACGGGGTTTTTCAATGTGGATTTACTTCTTTGCAGCGGCCTTCTTACGTGGCTTTGCAGCAACTTTCTTAGCAGCTGGCTTTGCAGCGGCCTTCTTAGCAGCAACCTTCTTGCGAGGCTTAGCTGCGGCCTTCTTAGCAGCTGGCTTTGCAGCGGCCTTCTTACGTGGCTTTGCAGCCACCTTCTTAGCAGCAGCCTTCTTTGCTGGAGCTGCCTTCTTTGCTGGAGCTGCCTTCTTGGCAGCAACCTTCTTGCGACGCTTTGGAGCTGGAGCTGCTTTAGCAGCTGCCTTCTTGCGACGCTTTGGAGCAGTTTTCTTAGCTGCAACCATTTACATCTCCTATCAGAATGGTTCGATCCGTCACCGAACCTGTTCAAGGAGAATCGTGACAGCAAAAAGAGTCAGATGCCATTATTTTCGACATAAATGTGAGTGCGTGTCGCAACATTATTTTTTTAATATTTTGTGCTCTTTGGGGTTTTTGCTAAGAACTTTCCTCGTCGCTCTCTTGTGGGCCTCTTCGTTTACTGCGTTGTTCAATTGCATCAAGATTGGTTTTTAAATCGAAATTTCGAAACTCTGGCAACTTTGCGGCGGAAAAAGTAACTAAACCAATACATAAGAGGCCACCCGAAATGACTGAGGTGCGCAGCGAGGTGATCGCCGCGGATGTACCGGCGCGTAATTGCCCTCCGAGGGGACCCACGGAGTAAGAGAGTAGTTCTAATCCTGCCAAACGGCCACGATATTCGTCGTCGATCGTCTGATTCCAGAGAGTATTTCGACAGAGGGCACTGACCTGGTCAGATGCCCCAGCTAATCCTAGAAAGAGCAGTACGACCCATAGATGGTTTGTAGTTGCAGACAAGGTGATGCAGAGCCCCCAACCGATCGCGGCGAGGGTGATCGCCCAGCCGTGCCTGGTGAAATCTTTCATCCAACCGCTCGTTGCAGTCACGAGTAGTGCGCCAAGGATCCCTGCAGAGTAGAAGAGTCCGAGGGCCCATCGCGAATGAATTTGATCGGCCCAGAAAGGGAAGAGAGCATTTGGCATCGCAAAGAACATCGCGATGAGATCAATGATGTAGGTACCGAGGAGATCTCTGCGAGAGGCGGCGTACCGTAAACCGCCGAACATGGCCTTGATGGATTTGGATGCGACCTCTTGCAGAGGAGGTACAGCTGACACTCGCAGAAGTAAGGTCACCGAGATTACATAGGAGAGAATGTCGATCCCATATGCGCTTCGGACACCGCTTATAGCGATGATGACTCCAGCAATAGCTGGGCCGATAAGAGCGCTAAATTGCCAGCGCAGCGACATCAAGGCCATGGCTGAGGGAAGATCTTCGTGATCAACCAGGCGAGGAATCATCGCGCTAAAACTTGGCCCTGATAAGCCATCCACCGCAGCAAATCCTGCAGCAACAAAATAAAGCAACATCAGGCTGGGGTGATGAAGTAGTGCGTTGGCGAAAAGGAGGGCAGAGCAGAGGAGTGCTCCCGCTTCACAGCGCCAAACCATTTTCTTTCGATCTACTGAATCGGCTAGCACCCCACCCCACAAAGCGAAGATCACGAGGGGAACAATTTCTACCGCTCCCATGGCGCCGACGGCAATATAGGAATTTGTCAATTCTTTGATCTGAAAGGGGAGGGCAACGAGGGTGAGCGCTGAACCAAAACGCGTAACAACTCCAGAGATAAAGAGAAATCGCAAATTTTTGTTTTTGCGCAGCGGAGAGAGATCTACTGTAAATCGCGCCATTGGGGGAGCCTAGTGAAAGGTTTCTTTCTCCGAAGGAAATTTAGACGCAGCAACATCATCTGCCCACTCTCGAACCGCTGCGCTCATCTCGGATCTCAGATTTCGGTAGGCCTTTGCAAATTTTGGCGGGTTCTCAGTTAATCCCATGAGATCGGTCCAGACGATGACTTGGGCGTCACAATTTGCACCAGCCCCAATTCCGATCACTGGAATGTGCAGCGCCTCTGAAATCTCGGCGGCTAATTCCGCGGGAACAAGTTCTAGAACAATTGCGAAGACCCCCGCTTCTTGCAGCGCTAGGGCATCGCTCAGAATTTGTGAGGCGCCTTCGCCTCTACCTTGTACTTTGAAACCGCCGAGGGCATGGACGGATTGCGGAGTGAGACCTAGGTGCCCCATGACTGGTATCCCGGATTCGATCAACTTTTTGATCTGGGGGATAACTCTCGCTCCACCTTCAATTTTTACCGCTTGCACTTGGGCCTCTTTAAATAGCCGAGTCGCACTCTCGCAAGCGAGATCGGGAGATTTTTCATAACTTCCAAAGGGGAGGTCGGCAACAATCATCGCGTTCTTTGATCCGCGGACGACGGCGCGAGAGAGCATGATCATCTGTTCGAGAGTGACGGGAATTGTGTTCTCTTCACCGAGAAAATTATTTCCAGCGCTATCTCCCACGAGAAGTACCGGGATACCTGCGTTATCAAAGATCGAGGCGGTCATCTCCTCATAACTGGTAATCATCGCCCATTTCTCACGACGAATTTTCTTTGCGGCGAGGTCTGTGATTGAGACACGACGGGTCTGGCCATTAGACATGATTTCCCCTTAAAAGCTCGCTGCCAAAACTGGTCCGCGGCTTCACCTAGTCTACCGAGCCCTCGCCCTTTTCACCCACGCGGGTAGGATTTGCCCATGAGCCCTCAGCAGATCGGCCAGTTGCGCGTGGGTTTGGCACAGGTAAATCCAACGGTGGGAGCTTTTGAGTACAACTCTAATTTAATCCTTGAATATGCTGGCAAAGCCGCAAGTGCTGGGGCCCATATCCTCGTTATGCCGGAGATGGTGCTTACAGGTTACCCGGTTGAAGATCTGGCAAATCGCGCAACCTTTCGTCTGGCTTCCAAGAAGGCGCTCGCGGCACTGGTAACGAAGTTAGAAGATTATGGAGACCTTGTCAGCATTGTGGGTTATCTAGAGGAGAGTGCCTCGCGCCGCCCACAAAATGCTGTGGCTGTTATCTACCGCGGTCAGGTGGTCGCTACCTATATAAAGCACCATCTACCTAATTACGGAGTCTTCGATGAATTTCGCAATTTCGTAGCCGGAGAGAGATCTTTGGTCGTACGCATTCACGGCATAGATGTTGGAATTGCAATCTGTGAAGATATTTGGCGCGAGAAGGGTCCGGTTGCTGATCTCGCGGAGCGCAACGTTGGTTTAGTTCTTGTCCCCAACGGAAGTCCTTTTGAGAGAAATAAAGATGATCTAAGGGCCGCGCTAGTGCGTCGTAGAGCGCGCGAGATCGGGGCGCCGCTCCTTTATGTAAATATGACCGGGGCACAAGATGACCTGGTCTTCGATGGAGACAGTATCGCCATGGCTGCTAATGGTGAATTAATTGCGCGCGCTCCACAGTTTGATGACGGCTTGATGGTTATCGATATTGATGCGAAAGCAGCCACAAGTACACCTGATCTTGTCATCAGCGAAGCCCGCCTTGGTGGATACTTAAAAATTATTCATGGCGTAGCCTCTCGCTTAGAGATCGAAGGCGAGATTTGGCAAGCACTCGTCGTGGGTCTGCGCGATTATGTAAAAAAGAATGGTTTTCCCTCCGTGATCCTGGGCCTGTCTGGGGGGATTGATTCCGCGGTGACTGCTGCGATTGCCGCCGATGCCGTTGGGGCCAAACATGTATTCGGGGTTGCGCTGCCGAGCCAGTACTCCTCAGATCACTCACTGAGTGACGCAGCAGATTGCGCTAAACGGATTGGACTTAACTTTCGTGTGATCGAGATTCAACCGATGGTCAATAGCTTCTTAAACGCTCTTAGCCTCACGGGGCTCGCAGAAGAGAATGTGCAGGCACGTGTGCGGGGAACTACCTTGATGGGGCTTTCCAATCAGGAGGGCCATCTTGTGTTGGCCACTGGAAATAAATCGGAGTTAGCGGTGGGCTACTCCACCCTTTATGGCGACGCCGTCGGGGGCTACGCACCGATAAAGGATTTACTGAAGTCAGAGGTTTGGGCGATTGCGCGTTGGCGTAACCGAGTAGCTCTTGCTAGCGGGGAGCAGGAACCTATTCCAGTTAACTCGATCAATAAAGAGCCAAGCGCAGAGTTGCGCCCCGATCAGAAGGACAGCGACTCCCTGCCTGATTACAACCTCCTCGATCAACTACTCACTATTTACATTGAAAATGATGGGGGGCTACAGGGGCTCCTAGATGCCGGTTTTGATGCCAGTTTGGCGATCAGAGTGATTCAGATGGTGGATCGCTCCGAATACAAAAGACGCCAGTACCCACCGGGTCCGAAAATTTCACGCCGCGCATTCGGAAAGGACCGGCGGCTACCAATCACCTCGGGCTGGCGCGAGAACCTTCCACTGGAGTAAACCGAACTTCGAGAAAATTTGTCATCTGGGCCCTTCCTGCTTAAGATTTGGCAAGGTCACGAGTTCCAGGTTTTAGCCCCGGCTTACTGGACGGCAACCCTCCACCACGGTGGGGTGCTCCGGGTGAAGACCAGGCTAGTTGCACGGTGCAATTAGCAAGCGTGGGTCTGAAATAGTTGGGGAAACCCCTCTATTTTCTGCACCCCCTTATGTCACGGGAGGTACTTCATGTCATTTTCACCAGAGAGCGCGGCCTTTGAGACTCGCCAAATTCACGCGGGCCAAGTTCCCGATCCATCCACCGGGGCACGCGCCCTTCCACTCTTTCAGACCACGGCTTATGTCTTTCGCGATACAAAGCATGCCGCTGATCTCTTTGGCCTAGCCGAGCTCGGAAATATTTACACCCGCCTCATGAATCCAACACAGGATGCCGTTGAACAACGCATCGCTGCACTCGAAGGCGGAGTTGCCGCCTTACTAGTTGCATCTGGTTCCGCTGCAACAACCTATGCGATTCTCAACGTTGCCGAGGCTGGCGATCACATCGTCTCTTCACCGAGGCTTTACGGGGGAACATATAACTTGTTCCACTACACCTTACCTAAATTCGGTATCGAGGTTACCTTCGTGGAAAACCCCGATGATCCTGAGTCATGGCGTAAAGCAGTCCGCCCAAACACGAAGGCCTTCTTCGGTGAGACCATCTCAAACCCAACGAATGACATCTTGGATATCGAGGCGGTTGCAAAAGTTGCTCACGAAAACGGCTTACCGCTGATCGTTGATAACACGGTGGCCACCCCCTTCTTAATTCGTCCTATTGAACATGGCGCAGATGTTGTCATCCACTCCGCAACAAAATTTTTGTCGGGCCACGGCAACTCCATTGTTGGTGCAATTGTTGACTCAGGAAACTTTGATTATGCCCAACAGAAAGAGAAGTTTCCTTACTTTAATCAACCCGATCCTTCGTATCACGGCCTGGTCTACGCGCAGGCTCTTGGAGTTGGATCCGCCTTTGGAGCCAACCTCTCCTTTATCTTCAAGATTCGTCTCACCTTGCTCCGCGACACCGGTGCAGCGGTAAGTCCATTCAACGCTTGGTTGTTGGCACTCGGTCTGGAGACTCTATCGCTGCGTATGGAGCGCCATATCGAAAATGCAAAGGCAGTTGCGCTCTTCCTTGAGGCACATCCTCAAGTCGAAAAAGTAAATTACGCAGATCTAGCTTCCTCGCCATGGCATCACTTGGCACAGAAGTACGCTCCTAACGGCGCTGGCGCAGTTCTCTCCTTTGAGATCAAGGGTGGAATTGAGGCAGGCAAGAAGTTTGTGGAGGGTCTGACCCTGCACTCACATGTCGCCAATATCGGGGATGTGCGCTCGCTAGTTATCCACCCTGCCTCAACTACACACTCTCAGTTG
This sequence comes from Actinomycetes bacterium, assembly GCA_025355305.1. Taxonomy (GTDB): domain Bacteria; phylum Actinomycetota; class Actinomycetes; order Nanopelagicales; family Nanopelagicaceae; genus PALSA-747. The sequence goes on from JANXZW010000063.1 coordinate 9,618, forward strand.
AGTGCGCAAGAGCAGCTCACCGCAGGAGTCACGCCGGGATTGGTTCGACTCTCTGTAGGTCTAGAAAATATCGTCGACATTAAGGCCGATATTGAAGGTGGCTTTGCTGCGGCAAAGTAAAACTTATGATGAGTGAGAGTGATGGTCCCGTTACAGGTGCCTGGCTAGAAGGCCAAGACCCCGGGGATCGCCAATTCATAAAGATAGGGAACCTCACCCTTGAATCGGGTGAGGTGTTTCCAGATGTAACAATCGCTTATCAAACTTGGGGAACCCTCAATGTCGAGGGATCTAATGCCATTCTGGTCAATCATGCGCTCACCGGTTGGTCGGATGTGCCAAGTTGGTGGCCCTCGATAGTTGGCCCTGGGCTTCCTCTTGATTCCAATAAATATTTCATCATCTGCCCCAATGTAATCGGTGGATGCCAAGGAAGTACTGGTCCCTCCTCTCTCGCCCCCGACGGAAAGCGCTGGGGGTCGAGATTTCCAGTATTGACGATCCGAGACATGGTTGCCGCAGAGCTCCGAGTGACAGATCTGCTTGGAATCAATCGCTATGAACTGGCGGTTGGGCCTTCCCTTGGGGGCATGCGCTCACTCGAATGGGCGATCGATCACCCGGATCGCGTGGCGGCAATTTGCACAATTGGCTCTTCAGCGGTTGCAACTGGAGATCAAATCGGTGGGGCCTCCATTCAGATTCGTGCAATTAAGAGCGACCCCTACTTCAACGGCGGGGACTATTACGAACAGGAGAGCGGACCGGTCTCTGGAATGGGAATCGCGCGTCGTATCGCTCACCTGACCTACCGAACAGAATCGGAGATGGATGTCCGCTTCGGGCGTGAATTACAGGGGGATGAGACCGGACGCTATGCCGTGGAATCCTACCTGGACCACCAGGCGACCAAGTTGGCGCGACGTTTCGATGCCAATACCTATATCTCGCTCACCGAGGCGATGAATTCTCACGATGTGGGGCGGGGGCGCGGGGGAGTTGCTGCTGCGCTGGGAGGGATTTCAGTGCCCGTGTCAGTAGTTTCGATCGATACCGATCGCCTTTTCCCCACTCGTCTTCAGGAAGAAATCGTTGAATTGACCCCGACGGCACGTCCACTCGAGAGCATTTCCTCTCCCTTTGGCCACGATGGATTCCTGATAGAGGTGGAATCGATGGGCGAATTGCTGCGAAAGGCGCTCAATCGCGAAAATGGCTAGCAATTTCAGCCCTTGAATGTGCATTTAGGGCTGTGGACAAATTATAATATGGGTATCGATTCCACTGGTCAGTAAAGTTAGGCCAGGTAAACCAAAGGATGCTCCGTGGCTTCAATTCGTGCGCCCAAAAAAGGCGAGCAGGCAAGTACCGCAGTAGCTTCGAGCCGCGCTGTCAAGAAAGTTGCGGCAAAAAAAGTTTCATCGTCAGTAGTGGTTAAGAAGGCTGTTGCAAAGAAAGAGGTTGTGAAGAAAGAGGTTGCCAAGAAAGCGGTGATGAAGAAAGTTGCCGCGAAGGGGAATCCTGTTAAAAAAGCGGTAGCGAAGAAAGTTCCGGCAGCCCCACATCGCTTCCCTACTAAAGCAGAGTTAGAAGCGTTGAAGATAGAGCGCGAAGCTGAAGACCGCGCAAAGGCAGAACGAAGAGCGGCGAGTCGCTTTCCCACAAAGGCGGAGTTAGAGGCGCGCCGCGCTGCGGAGGAGGCGGCGAAGAATCCTCCTAAAGTTGCGCCCGAGAAAATTTCTGCACCCCTCGTCACCAAGATTGATGGCGAAGAGGTGGAACTCGAAGAGATTGAGTTAGAAGATCTTGAAACCCTCGTCGAAGAGGTAAAAGAGATCGTTGCAGAAGAGGAAGAGAAGGCTGAGATTCGCGTTGTTAACGTCGCGGAGGAATCTCAGAATGAGGAGAACGCATTCACAATCAAGGATTCTGAAGAAGATGATGCGCCTGCTCAAACAGTTCTAACCGCGGGAGCTACTGCGGATCCGGTAAAGGACTACTTAAAACTTATTGGACGTGTCCCACTTCTTAATGCTGAGATGGAAGTTGAACTTTCGCTCCAGGTTGAGGCGGGCCTCTTTGCTGAGGAGAAATTGGCGCACGACAAGAAGCTCGATAAGAAATTAAGACGCGAGTACGAGCAGTTGGTTTTGCAAGGGCGTCGCGCTAAGAACCACCTCTTAGAGGCAAATCTGCGTCTCGTGGTTTCACTCGCCAAGCGCTATACCGGCCGAGGGATGCTCTTCTTGGATCTGATTCAAGAGGGTAATTTAGGTCTCATTCGTGCCGTGGAAAAATTTGATTACACCAAGGGATACAAGTTCTCGACCTACGCGACGTGGTGGATTCGTCAAGCAATTACTCGCGCGATGGCAGACCAAGCGCGCACAATTCGTATTCCGGTACACATGGTCGAGGTCATCAACAAGTTGGCACGGGTACAGCGCCAGATGTTGCAAGATCTAGGACGGGAACCAACACCAGAAGAGCTCGCTAAAGAACTTGATATGACTCCTGAGAAGGTAGTGGAAGTACAAAAATATGGTCGTGAACCTATTTCGTTGCATACCCCGCTGGGAGAAGAGGGGGACTCCGAATTTGGAGATCTCATCGAAGACTCCGAGGCGATTGTTCCTGCGGATGCCGTCTCTTTTACTCTCCTGCAGGAGCAGTTGCACTCCGTGCTAGACACCCTGTCGGAGCGTGAAGCTGGAGTTGTTGCAATGCGCTTTGGCCTCACCGATGGTCAACCAAAGACTCTTGATGAGATTGGAAAGGTCTACGGGGTAACCCGGGAGAGGATCCGCCAAATTGAATCAAAGACGATGTCGAAGTTGCGCCACCCCTCACGTTCCCAAGTTCTGCGTGATTACCTCGACTAACCGTTAGGAAAGCATTTCAAGTGAGTGAGACTCCAAAGATCTATCGCAACCCGAAGAGTGGTTCCATGCGTTTTACTGGAACTGCAGATTTTGTCGATGCCGAGGGAGAGCTCATCGAGAGCAAGACCGATTTTAAGCTCTGCGGTTGCGGGAGGTCTAAGGAAAAGCCATTCTGCGATGGTTCACATAAAGAGAACTTTTCTTGAGTTCTAAGGGAGCTAGAGGGTAAAACGCTTGTTTAGCGCAACTTTTGTAGTTAACTAATCTAAATTTAACTCTAGATTCCTTGTATTAGAGGTTGTGGGAGATTAGAGTCGGACAATTCAGCGAACTCGTTAAAAGCCGTTGCTGGCAGCAAAAACGGAAAGAGCCGACGATGAAGTTGGTTTTTTGACCAAGAGAAGGAAACCCTCAATGGCCTCACTCACTGCACAGGCGCGCGAAGCACGAAATGGAATTCACCCAACCAAAGATGAATTGATCAAGACTGTCGTGGCCCTGCTCGACCATCTGACTCTAGATGAGATAACCAGTGAGAAAGTCCTTGAGATTTCGGGCATCTCGCGCGGCTCGCTTTATCATCACTTTCAAGACTTCGCCGAGCTTCTCGAGCTCGCCCAAGTCCGTCGCTTCTCCAACTACGTCGACAATTCGATCGCGGTGCTCACAGAGGTCTTAACCAGCGTGGAAACTAGGGAAGAGTTGGTCAAAAAATTAACTGAAGTTGCCAAGGTCTTTCAAACACCGAACCTGGCCAATTCTCGTATCGAGCGTTTAACAGCGATCTCCAAGGTGATGCATAACCCTCGGATGGCTGCCGTCTTGGGAAATGAGCAAGAGCGTTTAACCGAGACGATTGCTGATCTCTATCGTGATTTACAGGCCCGTGGCCTCGGTAACCCGGCCTTGCAACCTCGAACCGCAGCAGTGCTATTTCAGGCTTACAGCTTGGGACGCGCAGTAGATGATTTCACCGTGACGCATATCAACCAGGAGAATTGGCTTTACGCCATCTCACTGACGGTCGAGCACATCTTTTTTCCAGATCTCTCTAGCAGATCGTAATTATCTGAGAATGTGCTCACTCCGCGATAGCGGGGGTTTGGATCAACTTTGCGGTCTCGTCCTGAATCTTTGCAACGAGCGGCTTGAGACCTGCTGAATATTCCTTTGCGTGATGTGCACAGAAGAGAAGTTCTCCGCCATTGAGCAGAGTTGCACGCACATAAGCTTGAGCCCCGCAGCGGTCACAACGATCGACGGCGCTTAGTGGGGTAGGTTCGAGGATCAACTGTTCGGTCATCGACTGCTCCTGTCTCTGCTTATGCGGTTCTGGCAACTTTGTAACTTCTTCGGACGGTAGTGGAACAGTAAAGCATGCTTAGTTTATTCCCCGCGCGCCACAATCGCCTGTTTAACTCAATTCACAGAAAAAACTATCCATTTTCACCTCCATTCACCAAATTCCATGAGATCTGCCCTATAACCTTGCGCCTCATGGCCACTGATGATAAGACCGCAACGACAGCCAATGGCTATACCGCCAAGGACCTCTCAGTCCTCGAGGGGCTTGATGCTGTTCGCAAGCGCCCCGGTATGTATATCGGTACCACTGATTCGCGTGGTCTCATGCACTGCCTCTGGGAGATTATTGATAATTCTGTAGATGAGGCTCTCGCCGGACATTGCACCAAGATTGAAATCAATTTAGAGGCAGATGGCTCTGTTGAAGTACATGACAATGGTCGTGGAATCCCAGTTGATAAAGAGCCAAAGACCGGATTGACCGGTGTTGAAGTTGTAATGACAAAATTGCATGCTGGTGGAAAATTTGGTGGGGGATCTTATGCCGCGTCGGGAGGATTGCACGGTGTTGGTGCCTCTGTTGTTAATGCACTCGCCTCCCGACTTGATGTTGAGGTAGATCGCAACGGAAAGATTTATTGGATGTCTTTCCAGCGCGGAATACCAGGAATATTTGATGGAGATGGTCCCAAGGCCGCATTTGAAGAGAAATCAGGGCTACGCGTGATCGGCAAGGTTGCCGCTAAAGTGACTGGAACTCGAACCAAATGGTGGGCTGACAAGCAGATTTTTCTTACGGAGGCAGAGCTCTCGATTGAGGATATTCACGCCCGCGCCCGCCAAACCTCATACCTCGTTCCGGGTTTACAACTTACCGTTAATGATCATCGAGGGAAGAGCAAGAGTTCAGAGATCTTTCTTCATAAGGGTGGAATCTCGGAGTTCTGCAACTTCCTGCGCCCCGATGAAGCTGTAGGTGAGGTTATTCGCCTTACTGGCAACGGCGATTACACCGAAAATGTTCCTGTCCTGGACGATAAAGGGCATATGGTGCCCACGGAGGTAAACCGCACTATGGGGGTAGATATCGCCATGCAGTGGGGAAATGCTTTTGATACAACTATGACCTCTTTTGTAAACATCATTGCGACGCCTAAGGGTGGAACCCATACGCAGGGATTTGAAAGAGCAATCACAAAGGCTTTTAACGATGCACTCCGTTCATCCAAGACTCTCAAGAACAACGAGATTGATGTTATTAAAGATGATGTACTCGAAGGAATTACCGCCGTTGTAACAGTCCGAATGTCAGAGCCACAATTTGAAGGTCAGACAAAAGAGGTGTTAGGAACCGCCGCAGCCACAAAAATCGTTGCGACCGTGGTGAGCGATGAGTTAAAAGCTTTCTTCAATTCGACCAAGAGAATTGATAAGGCAACGGGTCGCCTCATTTTGGAGAAAGTTGTTGCGGCATCTCGCACGCGTATCTCTGCGCGCGCCCATAAGGATCTGCAGCGCCGTAAGAGCGCTCTAGAAAATAGCTCGCTCCCTACCAAACTCTCGGATTGTCGCTCTGATGACACGGCGCGCACTGAACTTTTCATCGTCGAGGGAGATTCGGCACTTGGTACCACTAAAGCGGCCCGTAATTCAGAGTTTCAAGCGATCTTGCCGATACGTGGCAAGATTTTAAATGTGCAAAAAGCATCCCTCTCGCAGATGCTGGAAAATAATGAATGCGCCTCAATCATCCAGGTAATCGGTGCGGGCTCTGGAGCCTCATTTACATTGGATGATGCACGCTACGGTCGGGTTATTTTGATGTCAGATGCCGATGTCGATGGAGCGCATATCCGTTGCCTTCTCCTCACCCTGGTCTACCGCTATATGCGGCCCCTCATTGAAGATGGTCGCGTCTTTGCGGCAATTCCACCTTTGCACCGAATTGATGTTGTCGGTGGCAAACGTGGTGAGCTTTATTACACCTACTCCGATCTTGAGATGAAGAAGGTGTTAGCAGATCTCGGGAAGGCGGGTAAACGTTGGAAAGAGCCGGTCCAGCGCTACAAAGGTTTGGGCGAAATGGATGCTGATCAGCTACGTGAGACCACGATGGATCCAGAGAAGCGCACGCTCCGCCGAGTGACGATGAAGGATGCCAAGGCCGCGGAGTCGATCTTCGAACTGCTGATGGGCAATGAGGTCGCTCCGCGTAAAGAGTTTATATCTTCTGCCGAGATCGATCGCGATCGAATTGATGCCTAACTTATAATTTCTAGGCTCTTCCGATCCGTGTTCTGCGGGGAGTAGCAAAGTTCTTACTTACCGCAGTCAACTCGGCAGAGACTTGAGATTTGATTCTCGCTTCACTGGAGAGCAGAGTTTTTAGCGTTGCGATCGCCTCCCTGAGCGCCGCCTGTTCGGTTTCAAGTTCTAACTTGCTCACCTTTGTCAGCCGACGCAGCGGCATATCAAGGATGTATGTCGCCTGCTCATCGCTGAGTTTGAAGCCCTTTATGAGAGCCTCCTTGGCAGCGGCGGCATCTTCGGAACCGCGAATGATCTTGATGACCTTATCTATATCTATGATGGCCTTTAGGAGTCCATCTACCAAAGTCAATCGACCCTCCGCCTTTGCCTTGCGAAATTCGGTGCGACGGCGAACCACATCGATGCGATGAGCGATGAAGACTTCGAGTAACTCCTTCAAACCTAACGTGAGCGGTTTACCATCTACCAGAGCCACCGCATTGACTGAGAATTGATCCTCAATCGGGGTCAACTTGTATAACTTTTCGAGGATCTCCTGGGGCTCATACCCATTCTTAATCTCGATGACGACCTTTGTTCCCTGCTGCCCATCGGAGAGATCGATAATGTCTGAGATACCGAGGATCTTCTTCGCCTTGACGAGGTCAGCGATCTTCTCAACAACTTTCTCGGGACCAATGTTGAAGGGAAATTCGGTGATGACGATTCCCTGCTTGCGAGAGGAAACTTTCTCGACCACCGCTGTGGCGCGGACTTTGAAGGAACCACGGCCTGTGGCATATGCATCTGCGACCCCTTCAAGGCCAATGATCTCGCCACCTGTCGGAAAATCTGGCGCTGGGACATATTTCATCAGCGATTTGAGGGTCGCATTGGGGTTATCAATGAGGTACTTGGCAGCTGCAACAACTTCACCGAGGTTGTGGGGCGCTATGTTGGTAGCCATTCCAACGGCGATTCCGGTTGCTCCATTGACGAGCAGGTTGGGAAAGGCAGCGGGAAGAACTAGTGGTTCGAGTAACTGTCCGTCGTAATTGCCACCAAAGTCGACGGTATCTTCATCGGTCTCATCAACCATCGCCATAGCCGCTGAGGCTAGGCGCGCCTCGGTGTAACGCATGGCGGCAGGGCCAGCATCTAGCGATCCAAAATTTCCATGGCCATCGATCAGCGGTAGGCGAGTGGTGAAGGGTTGGGCGAGACGAACGGCGGCGTCGTAGATGGCTCCATCTCCATGCGGGTGCAACTTACCCATCACTTCGCCAACGACGCGGGCAGATTTCACATGGCCGCGATCGGGGCGTAGACCCATTTCAAACATCTGGTGCAAAATCCGGCGCTGGACCGGCTTCAGGCCATCCCTGGCGTCAGGTAGGGCGCGAGAGTAGATGACGGAGTATGCGTATTCCAGAAACGAGTCGGACATCTCTTGTGAGACGTCGATATCGACGATCTTGCCGGGGTTCTCTCCAGCTTTTGGGAGAACGGCTTTAGGGGTTCGTGCCATGGCGCGTATCTTGCCACGCAAATAAGGCAGGATGGGGAGGTGGGCCTAGGACTAGCGGATCTCTCGCAATCGATATTCGCCTCACTTGGACTTCCAACAGCGCTCAACAGGCTCAGTCTCGACCAGTCGCGGCGAACCTGCCTGCTTTTAATCGATGGAATGGGATCCGCATTACTTGAACGATATAGCGCGCAATTTCCACTTTTTTTGCAGGCTAAGAGTGCTAGCGAACTAGTCTCGCACTTTCCTTCCACAACAGTGACAAACCTGACCAGTCTAGGTACTGGGGAGTTGCCGGGAGTGCATGGAATGCTCGGCTATACGGTGCGCGTGCCAAACTCTGGAACGCCCGGTCGACTTCTCAATCCCTTGAAGTGGGATGAGCGCATTGATCCGCTCTTGTGGCAGAGCGTTCCAACGCTCTTTGAGCGGGCGATGGAACATGGAATTACGGTGACAAACATTGCAGAGAAGCGTTATGAGGGTAGCGCATTCACCCGGGCCGCCCTACGTGGTGCGCTCTACGTAGGGGCAAATCGTCGAAACGAGATGGTAAATGCTGCGGCAGTTGCTCTCGCTGAACCCAACTCTTTTGCTTATCTATACATCAACGCTCTAGACCACGCGGGTCACAATGATGGGGTGGGCAGCGAGAAGTGGTTGCTCGCGCTTGCAGAAGTTGCAGAGTTGATTGCTGCCCTTCAAGAGCGCCTTCCCAAGAACACGGATCTCTACGTGACTGCAGACCATGGCATGGTGAATGTTGGAGAAAAAATCGTGATTGGCGTAGATAACCCTCTGATGGAGAACATTACGCTCGTTGGTGGTGAACCCCGGGCCCGTCATATGTATGTATCGGATCTGTTACTTGAGAAAACGATTTTGCAGTGGCGAGAATTTTTGGGGGAGCGCGCCACTATTTACTCTAAAACGGAGATCATTGAGAGCCACTTATTTGGCAACCAGATCTCTACAGAGAGTCATGATCGAATGGGTGATTTTGTTGCAATCGCTAATGGAGAGATGATTTTGATAGACCCAACGAGGATTCCGCAAGAATCCGCCATGATTGGACATCACGGAGGAGTCACGAGAGATGAAACCGCTATTCCTCTTCTGAAGTTCCTTTAGATCCGCCAAACATAATGTCATCCCATGAGGGAATTTTTAGACGCTTTGTAATTCCATCGCGCTTCTCGGACTCTGTAACTTCTTCAACTTTGCTTGGGCCGGTATTAATGATGGCGTCCAAACTAGAATTTTTTGGGTTTTCACTTGCCTCAGATTGTTCGGTAGGTTCGCGAACAGCGACTAGTCGCGGCGCTGGAGAGGGGTAGACGATTCCATGGGACGGAGATGGCAGCTGCGCTTCAAAATCATCGCCAGAGATCCAGGCAGCGCCTTCGTCGAGCGCTTCAAGGTTGCGATTAGGGAGATCAAAGGACCAATTAGCTTCGCTCCTTCCGCCACCCTTTGTTGGGTAGAAGAGAACGATGTTCCAAGATCCATCAGGTACTCGCCAGGTATTCCACTCGACTAAAGTCATATCTACTCCGCGCGGGGCGAGTTGAGAGATTGTCGCGGCAGAGAGAGTTGGTGCATGCTTCTCTCTTCGCAATTGTGCAATGAGCGCTAGTCCAATGACATAGGCCCGCTCTTGCAAGATTGGCCCAGAGAACTTTTCAACCTTCTCGGGCGTCCAATCGGTAGAACGAGCGATCGTATCAACGCTCTCCCCGGCGCGTAGTCGCGCCTGAACCTCTTTGACAGTTACTGCAGAGTGTTCATCCGCATCGGCCACAGATACAAGTCTGGGTTGGTTGACGAGCGCGCGCAGCTCATCATCAAGTTGAACAGTGAAGGTAGCGCCATCGCCCGACTGAAAATTAAGGCTCTTGCCATCGCCCGATCGTCCGATTAAACGTAAGTCACTCACGAGCAAAGAGTGCCACATGATTGCCGTGAAGGGGTGGAAGCGAGGGCGCTTTGGCTCAGTGGTCTGAGATTCGGCGCCAGGTACGCAAGTAAGGAAGGGTTGCGAGATTGGCGAGGAGAAGACAGGCCATCGGAACAATGAAGGCTTTGCTCGCTCCTTGAGAGTCGATGATATGTCCAGTAAGGGTCCCAGGAAGTGCTCCGCCCAATGAGAGGCCGGCGATGACCCAAGAGAGGGTTTCGGTTACCTTTTCTGCGGGGACAGATTTTTCTGTCACGTTGTAGCCGGCGACAATGAGCGGGGCGACACCTATGCCCGAAAGGAAGAGGGCAATTGAAAGCGCGACCATAGAGTGGATAAAGAAAAATGGAATTGAGAGCACCAAAATAGCTACGAGATTGATGCGAAAGCGAGAGGCATCTTTGAGTTTCCACTTAATAGATCCATTAAAGATTGCGGCTACTCCACTTCCAGCCGCCCAAATTGCAAGGACTAACCCCGTATAAGGCGTGTCGTGTCGCTGCTGTGCGTAGCCCACTACGGCGAGATTGGTGGAGCTAAAGAATGCTCCGATAAAGATAAATGGGAAGAAGACGGCCTGTACCACTGGCATGGCTAGGACAAAGCCATGCTTTCCGCTCTCATCCTTCTTGAAGGGTGCTGGCTCTGTTGAACGCTGCGAGATAAAGAGAGTCGTTCCAACGGCCATGAAGGAGAAGCCCATGATCATGCCTGCCGCGGGAGATATGAATGTTGCTGCGGAGGTGGCCACGAGCGGACCGATGATGAAGATGATCTCATCCATCAATGCTTCATATGAGTAAGCGGTATTGATGAGAATTCGATCCTCGCCGAGGATCCAGAGCCAGCGCCGACGCGTCAAGCCACCCACATTGGGAAGGAAGACCTCGGCGAGAAATATCGCTGACATCCAGATGTACGTCGGAGCGTGATGGCTGATAGCGATTAAAAAGATCAGGTCAAAGGCGATGTAAAAGGGAATCGTGAAGCGCAGGACTTTTCGTTGTCCCAAGCGATCGGCGTACCGAGACCAAGTTGGGCTAAAGATGGTAGAGATTAGAGCAGCGCCCGTTGCGACAGTTCCCGCCAATGTGTAGGAGTGTTTTACATGGACAATGACGAAAGTTATCGAGAGCAGTGTCATGGAAATCGGCAGACGTGCTATCGAGCCGGCGATGGAGAAACGTAGGGCTCCAGGTACCGCGAAAAGTTTGCGATACGGTGAAAACATACCTAGATTCTAGCCATGAAGCAGAGTTCCCAACTTGCACTAGTAAATGAACTCCTCGAACTTGCAGAGGGAATCGCCCAAAGAGCGGGAGAGATGTTGAGCATTCGCCCCGAAAACTTTGATATCAACGAGAAGAGCTCAGCACGCGACTTCGCGACACACATGGACCATGCCAGTGAAAAATTGATTGTCGCCGAAATCCTCGCTGCGCGTTGCGATGACGGAATTATTGGCGAGGAGGGAGCGAATAGAGAGAGTAAATCTGGAATCACCTGGGTTATCGATCCCATAGATGGCACCGTGAATTATTTTTACAACCTGCCCGGCTGGAATATCAGCATCGCAGCTAAGGATTCGCAGGGGGTCCTGATCGGGATCGTCTACGCGCCTACCCTCAACTCTCTCTGGCACGCCAGCCGTGGCGGTGGTGCCTTTCTAAATGGTCGCCCAATACACGTCTCTAACGCCCGGGTTCTAGAGGACTCGCTGCTCGCAACGGGGTTCTCCTACGACGTAGCAGAGCGAGTTCGGCAGGGGGAGCAGATCGCTGCCTTGATACCGCGAGTGCGAGATATCCGGCGTCTTGGGGCTGCAGCGGTCGACCTTTGCCATGTAGCAAGTGGCTCTCTTGATGGCTACTTCGAAACGGGCTTAAAGGAGTGGGATCTCGCCGCTGGCGGGTTGATCGCTCGCGAGGCGGGGGCCCTGGTGAGCGGCCGAAAAGGCTCCCCGGCGGGGGAGGCGATGGTCATCGCCGCTGGGCCAGCGCTTCATGCCCTGCTGACGGAGGAAATTGGCTAGCCCTGCCCGACTATGGCAAGATACGACCTTCAGCAATCAGTTCTACATTGGCGGATCCTCCCTTGGAGGTCCATTTAGCAAAGGATTACCCATGAACGTATTGGATGCGGTTGATGCCGCCTCGCTCAAAAAGGGCATTATCAACTTCCGCTCTGGCGATGAGATCAAGGTCCACGTTCGTGTTATCGAAGGTTCTAAGAGCCGTATTCAGGTCTTCCAAGGCGTAGTCATTCGCCGTCAAGGCGCTGGCGTCCGCGAAACCTTCACCATTCGCAAGCTCTCCTATGGAGTGGGAGTTGAGCGTACCTTCCCAGTTCATACCCCAGTTATTGAAAAATTTGAGATGGTTCGCCGCGGCGATGTCCGTCGCGCAAAGCTTTACTACTTACGCGACTTACGCGGTAAGGCTGCAAAGATTAAAGAGCGTCGTGGCGCGAACAACGAATTCATTGTCGAAGATGTCATTGTCGAAGATGTCATTGTTGAAGATGTCACTGTTGAAGATGTCTTGGTCGAGGAGATTGCCGTCGAAGAGGTAACTGTCCAAGCGGTTGCCGTCGAAGCGGTTGCCGTCGAAGAGGCAGTCATTGAGACACCAGCCGAACAAGCCTAATTAATCTCCAATTGCGCCTTCCCAAAAAAGGTTCGTTGCTCCGCGAAGTTCCAATTATTGTGATTTCGGCCCTTGTTGTTGCCGTCATTATCAAGACTTTTTTTGTGCACTTCTTCTTTGTGCCCTCCGGCTCCATGCAGAACACCTTAGGGATTGGTGATCGCATCGCGGTAAATAAGTTCTCGGCGATGTTTAGTGATATTCGGCGTGGTCAAGTAGTGGTCTTTAAGGATCCTGCTGGTTGGCTCGGTTCGGCCCCCGCTCCAGTAGGAAGCGTTGTAACTCGCGATTTCAAGCGCGCCCTCGTCGATGTTGGAGTGCTTCCTGATCCTGCGACTCAATATTTGGTAAAGCGTGTGGTGGGAGTCGGTGGAGATCACGTGGTTTGTTGCGATGCCAAGGGTCGGCTACAAGTTAATGGATCTTCAATCGATGAAAATTATCTCTTCCCAGGCAATACCCCGAGCGATTCCAAATTTGATGTAACTGTTCCCAAGGGTTTTATCTGGGTGATGGGCGATCACCGTGGCGCAAGTGCAGATTCCCGCTTCCACACCGACGACGTTCATAAAGGATTTGTCCCTCTCAGTGACGTAGTCGGCCGAGCTGAATTCGTGGTCTGGCCGCTCAATCACATTAAATTCCTATCAGTCAGTCATGGTTTATCGAGGGTACCGGTCAAGAAGTAGCGGCTATGCCGGGTATTGAGAGTTCGCTGCGCGCGAGCGGTATTACAACAATCGCGGGAGTTGATGAGGCGGGAAGAGGCCCCTGCGCAGGCCCCTTAGTTGTAGCAGCGATCATCTTGCAGGATTCTCAATCCCCTGAGCTCGCCCGAGTTAAAGATTCCAAAGCGCTATCCGAGAGGGTTCGGGAAGAACTATTTGAAGTCGTACTTTCAGAAGCTCGCAGTTATTCGATAATCGAGATCTCACCCGCAGAGATCGATCTCTTTGGAGTGCATAAATCCAACTTAGAGGGAATGCGCCGTGCCATACAAGCGCTAAGGGTGCTCCCAGAATATGTGTTAACTGATGGCTACACGATTGAGGGATTAGCCATTTCGAACCTGGCAGTCTGGAAGGGAGATCAAGTTTCCCTCAGTATTAGCGCCGCCTCAATCCTTGCAAAGGTCTTTCGCGATCGGATTATGCGCGAGATGGATATCAAGTATCCGGGCTACGGTTTCGCCAGGCACAAGGGATACATCACGACTGCGCACACGACCGCGCTTCATAGATTGGGTCCAACTGAAATTCACCGCAAGAGCTTTTCAAACATTGCAGCGCTTCTGTAATTAACATGTAAATGTTTTCAACAGTTACAAAGAAATTTTCACTCTAAGTGACTCTCTCTCTGTATTTTTCGAGTGTGAGTCGAAGAGGCATTGAGCTAGGAGCGGCAGGAGAAACTTTAGTTGCTTCTCATCTGGAGTTACTTGGGGCGACGGTAATTGAACGCAATTGGCGGATCAAGGAAGGTGAGATTGATTTAGTTGCGCGCCTCAACGGTACCTTGCTTTTTGTTGAAGTGAAGAGTCGGAGCAGCGCAAAATTTGGCCACCCGTTAGAAGCTATCGACAATGAGAAAGCCCATCGACTCCAGCGCTTAGCTTTAGCCTGGATAGCGACTCATGACCTATGGGGTGCCGACTACCGGATTGATTGTGCCGCGGTTGACTTTAGCGAACGACTCAATCCGAAGATTGATTACCGAGCGGGAGTCCTCTGATGGCGCTGGCGCGCGTGAGAAGTGTGGCTCTCATAGGAATTAGGGGCGAGATTGTTGAAATTGAAGTCGATATCTCAGATGGACTACCCGGGTACTCTCTGTTGGGATTGCCAGATGCCGCACTCCAAGAATCGCGCGAGAGAGTTCGATCTGCACTTCAAAATTCCGGATCACCTTGGCCTAATAAGAGGGTAACCGTCTCGCTCTCTCCAGCTTGGTTGCATAAAAGCGGATCGGGTTTTGATCTCCCAATAGCTGTAGCTCTCTTAGTAGCACAAGGGATCGTTCCCCAGGAAAAGTTTCAAGACCAAATTATTTTGGGGGAGTTGGCGCTCGATGGCTCCATTAAACCGATCAGAGGAGTCCTACCTGCACTACTGGCTGCACTGGAGCTGGGAATTACTTCGGCAATAGTTCCATTGGGAAATATGGAGGAAGCGAACGCGGTTTCTGGTATCAAATCACTGCTCTTTGCAGATTTGGGGCAGCTCTTGAACTTCGTTAAAGATGGGGTGGCACCGGAATTCAATGAAAGAGAGAGCAGATCTATAATTTCCCAGCATGTCGATCTTAGTGAGGTGGCCGGGCAGAAGCGCGCACGCAGCGCTCTGGAGATTGCTGCGATTGGAGGTCACCATCTCCTGTTGATTGGCCCCCCTGGGACTGGAAAGACGATGCTTGCCGAACGCCTGCCCACCGTGCTGCCCCCTCTCTCACAAAGTACATCATTAGAAGTCGCAGCGATCCACTCGATCGCTGGTGCGGTTTCAGAGAGACCCCTACTTTCTAATATTCCACCATTTGTGGCGCCGCACCACACAACAACTGCAACCGCAATGATCGGAGGAGGGGCACACCTCATCAAGCCCGGGGCGTGTTCCTTGGCTCATGGAGGAGTGCTCTTCATCGATGAGGCTCCTGAGTGCAACTCCGGAGTTCTAGATTCGCTCAGAGAACCCTTGGAATCTGGCTCGGTCGCCATCTCCCGGGTATCCGGAACCATCCGATTTCCTGCCAGTTTTCTCCTCGTCCTTGCGGCCAACCCCTGTCCGTGTGGAAGATTTAATGGGAAGGGGCGATTTTGCACATGCTCTTCGCTGCAGATTCGACGCTACTTACAACGACTTTCTGGACCTCTATTGGATCGCATCGATATCCGAAGTTATGTAGAAGCACCTTCGCGCGCAGATCTGGCAACTAGTGAGCCAGGTGAATCAAGTGAGGCGGTGAAATCGCGGGTGATCGTGGCACGCGAAATAGCACGGGAGAGATTTAAGGGAGAGAGTTGGACCCTCAATTCGCGAATTCCCGCCAATCAACTGAGAGAGCGTTACCGGGTCAAACGCGAAGGGCTAGCATTTTTACACTCTGAACTTGATCATGAACGTTTAAGTGCGCGTGGTTATCACAAAGTTCTTCGCTTAGCCTGGAGTATCGCCGACCGAAGTGGGGTAACGACACCTGGTTTGCAGGAAGTCGAAGGCGCCTACCAACTGCGGCAGGGAATCGATCCGGTATGAGTGATCCGGTATGAGTGAAGCGGAACGGGCAGCTCATTTAGCCCTTCTCGCTCTCTTCGAAGGGGGTAATGAATACTGGAGCGATCAGTACTTGCAATTTGGGGCGGAGGAACTTCTTCTGCGCATTAAAGAGGGTAGCTACACCCAACATAAGCAAAGTGGTTGGAAATTGGCCTCCACATTGGAGGTGTTGGATCTTGAAAAGTTGCTGGACCAGGTCGCGGCCTGCGATGCATTTGTAGTGACTCGCAAAGATGCAGATTGGCCCGTTGCTTTAGACGACTTAAAGGCTCCTCCCATCGCGTTGATTTGTCGCGGCTCGCGTGGCTCTTTGTCTGAAATGAAGCGCTCCCTCTCAATTGTCGGAACGCGTAATCCAACAGATTATGGAGTACGCATTGCGGGTGATTTCGCGGCAGGCGCTGTCGATAGAGGGTGGAGCGTTGTGAGCGGTGGTGCCTTTGGGATCGACAGCGCAGCTCACCGCGGTGCAATTCTCGCAGAAGGTCAAACGATTGCGATCCTCGGGTCTGGAGTCAACGCGGTATTTCCTAGCGGGAATGATCGATTATTTCGTGAAATTATGGATAACGGCCTTCTCATTTCTGAGGTGCTACCAGGTGTGCACGCTATCCCTGCCCGCTTTCTAATCCGCAACAGATTGATTGCCGCCATCTCACGCGCAACTGTCGTTGTTGAGGCTGCCTTTCGGAGCGGTTCGCTGCGAACTGCGAGGGATGCTGCCGAGATATTTCGACCAGTCTTTGCAGTTCCCGGTCCAATAACTTCACCCACAAGTGATGGATGTCATCGTTTGATAGGAGAGCGAAGCGCAGAAATAGTTACATCCGTTTCAGATTTGATGGAATTGGTAGGTCCACTGGCGTATTGATGGGAGACTAACGCCATGAGTGAAGAGCACCGCGCAGGGTTTGTGGCGGTCATTGGGCGCCCAAATGTGGGTAAGTCCACCCTGGTAAACGCTTTAGTTGGTAAAAAAATTGTTATTACCTCGCCGCACCCAAATACAACTCGAAATCCGATCCGGGGGATTATCTCTCGCTCGGGCTTCCAGATGATCTTGGTTGATACTCCAGGAATTCATAAGCCAAAGACTCTGCTTGGAACACGTCTTAACGCGATGGTCCAAGAGAATCTCGAATCTGTTGATGCGGCGCTGCTCTGTCTGCCCGCAGATGAAGCGATCGGGGCGGGGGATGAATATATTGTGAAGCAGTTGGGGCACATCCGCCATCTCTACATTACCGTGACAAAAGTCGATACCGCAAAGAATGATGATCTCATTTCAAAGTTGGTAGAGATCTCCAACTTCGTCTCAAAGACTGGCATAACGGTTCAGGAGATCGTTCCAATCTCCGCCAAGAACTTGGAGCAGACCGATCTCTTGCTTGGTCTTCTCGTAAAGTCGCTTCCAGTATCTCCCTCTCTCTATCCAGAGGATATAGATACTGACCAAGCCGCGGAACTGCATATCACTGAGTTAATTCGTGAAGCTGCAATCCAAGATTTGTATGAAGAGTTACCGCACTCGGTCACCGTGACAATTGATGAGATGAGCAAGCGCGAAGGAAAGAATTTTTACGACATCCATGCGACGATTCATGTAGAGCGCGATTCACAGAAATCAATCATTATTGGTCCGCAGGGCAGTCGTCTCAAAGATATTGGAGTGCGCGCCCGCGCAGGAATTGAAACTTTTCTTGATGGGAAAAGCTATTTAGGCCTGCATGTAAAGGTTTCCAAGGAGTGGCAGCGCGACCCTAAGGCCTTAGCCCGACTTGGATTTACTGAGTAACTTTCCTCCGGCTGGCGTAATACGAACCAATCATCACCAGAGGAAGCCCAATAATAATTCCGGTCGTCAGCTTCTCGTGTAGGACAATTACTCCTAGCAAGACCGCGACTCCGGTATTTACATATGCGACAAGCGAAGCTCGCGTCGGGCCAATGTCTGCCAAGACTTTAAAGAAGAGTACGAAACAGATAGCGGTAGGGACGATGCCGAGGGCGATGATTGAGAAGATGGAGTTAGGGCGCACGTGGTGATCTGGCCACTGCGAAATGGCAAAGGGCAGATAAATAAGTGTGGTGGTCGCCATCGCGAGTCCATTAACCGCAGCGCCATCGAGCTGTGGAGCCTTCGCACGAATGAGAGTTGGGGCAAGCGCGTAACCCATCGCTGCAAGAATGAGCAACAGTATTGCCAGCATATTTACCTTGCCTTGCAAGCTCTCGATACCCACGACCAGGCAGATCCCCACGAATCCAACGGCCAACCCGATTAGGCGTGTGGAGTGCCAGACCGTCTTATCTCCCAGGGCACCATTGAGCAGCGTGGCCCAGATGGCAACTGTCGCAATTAAGAGTGCGGCTAACCCAGAGTTAATCTTGGTCTCGCCCTGACTGACAAAGCCCCAGGGACCAACCATCTCAAGGATCGCGTAGGCGGCAATCCATTTAAATTCTTTGAGCGCTGGCTTCAGAGTTCCGCGCTGAAGGGCATATGGGATAAGAAGGGCTGCGCCGATGGCAACGCGGGAGCAGACCACGAATGCAGGAGTGAATTGGCCAGGAGCAACCGCCACTCGAATCAGCAAATATGGAACTCCCCAAAGGACTCCAGTCACCCAGAAGTAGATCCAGCTACTGCGCTTCACCAGCCCACGGTCGCATCGCGTAAGGTGCGATACTTTTCGAGAACGTCAGGTGTTGAAGCGCTCTGCACATGCGTGACTTTACCCAAATCCCAAGCGGGGGCGTTGCCTAATAAAGCCCAAGCCGCTTGGCGAGCCGCACCATCGGCGACATACTCACCGACCGGAGGGATAATCACTTCGTGGCCAAAGAGCGCGGATGCTATTTGTGCGACAGCAGGATTTTTTGCTGCTCCACCAACAAGAAAGATTCGATTAATTGCGACGCCTTGTGCTGATAGTGCTTGAACCGCGTCTGCTAAGCCGCAGAGCATTCCCTCGATCATTGCTCGTGCAAGTGATTCGGGATTGGAGTTAGCGAGATTCATCCCAGCGAAAACTCCAGTTGCAGTCGGTCTATTGGGCGTGCGCTCTCCCTCAAAATAAGGCAGGAGGCTCAAACCATTTGCTCCGGCTGGTGCATTGAGGGCAAGTTCAGAGAGACGATCAAAGCTCACTCCCAAAATTCGAGCAGCAGCGTCTAGGACGCGCGCAGCATTAAGAGTACAAACCAGAGGAAGAAAGTTTCCAGTGAGATCTGCAAAGCCCGCGACAGTTCCGGTTCCTTCGTGGGTTGGGGTTGTTGAAACAGAGAAGGCTGTTCCACTCGTGCCAAGGGAAACTACAACATCGCCAAGAGTCGCTTGTACTCCGAAGGCGGCGCCGGCGTTGTCGCCTGCTCCTGCACCGATCTGAACTCCATCGGGGGTTACTCCGCCGAATTGGTCGCTGGCTACAATTCGTGGGAGGTAGACCTCACGATTATTTCGAAGGGCCAACCCCAAAATATCGTGGCGATAGGTGGATGTCACTGGGTCGAAGTAACCAGTGCCAGAAGCGTCGCTTCGATCGGTAAAGAGCCCGGCGAAGTCGGTGCCGCCTTGAAGTTTCCACGACAACCAGTCGTGGGGGAGTGCAATCGCGGCTACCCGTGCCGCCAAATCTGGTTCATGATCGGCCATCCAGCGCACCTTGCTGGCGGTGAAGGAGGCGACCGAGACCGACCCGGTGGCATCGGCCATGGCTTGATCGCCGCCGAGCTCGCGGTTGAGGTCTTTCGCCGCGCCGGCCGAGCGCGTGTCATTCCAGAGCAGGGCGGGGCGGAGAACTTGACCTCGGCTATCCATGGCGACCAGACCATGTTGCTGTCCAGCGATTGAAATGGCTGCTACATCAGCTAGCCCACCGGCGGAGGCGAGTGC
This sequence comes from Actinomycetes bacterium, assembly GCA_025355305.1. Classification (GTDB taxonomy): domain Bacteria; phylum Actinomycetota; class Actinomycetes; order Nanopelagicales; family Nanopelagicaceae; genus PALSA-747. The sequence goes on from JANXZW010000063.1 coordinate 29,352, forward strand.
CTCCTGCAGCGCGCTCCACCAACTTTGTGGGTCAACCTCGCTCCCTTCAGGGTGGGCAGCTCGACCCTGGCGGATCAGCGCGCCACTATCAGCATCTCGGATGACAACTTTCACGGACTGGGTCGAAGAATCGACGCCTGCAACTAGGGCCATAGCGCAAGGGTAGACTCTCCTCGTCAACGTTGACTACAGGCGGGAGCCTTCTCCCGTTATTCGAGATTTGATTTAACGGCTGGAGTTTCGTAAATGCGTTTTGGAGTCCTCACAGGTGGCGGAGATTGCCCAGGCTTAAATGGCGTGATTCGCGCGGTAGTACGCAAGGGCGTTAAAGAGTACGGATACGACTTCGTTGGCTTCCGCGATGGCTGGAAGGGCCCACTTGAGGGGAACACAATGCCCCTCAACCTTGAAACCACGCGGGGCATCTTGCCTAAAGGTGGAACCATCCTTGGCTCCTCTCGGACCAACCCTTTCAAAATTGAGGGCGGCGTAGAGAAGATTCAAGAGAATCTGAGGAGCCTTGGAATTGACGCGCTCATCGCCATCGGCGGAGAAGATACCCTCGGTGTTGCGACCAAACTTGATGCACTAGGCGTCAAGGTCATCGGGGTTCCAAAGACGATAGACAACGATCTCAACAACACAGATTACACATTCGGTTTTGATACCTCAGTAAACATTGCGATGGAGGCGATCGATCGCCTCCACACCACCGCTGAGTCGCACCACCGCGCACTCGTTGTGGAAGTTATGGGTCGCCACGCTGGCTGGATTGCACTTCATGCAGGCATCGCTGGAGGAGCGGCGGCAATTTTGATTCCTGAAGTTAAGTTCTCTACCGACAAAGTTGCAGAGTGGGTTAACTCCCGTTTTGCAGATGGCTTCGCACCGATAATCGTGATCGCCGAGGGTGCTATCCCACAAGATGGCGATATGAAGGTGAAAGATCAGACCCTCGACTCATTCGGACATGTCAAGCTCTCTGGAATTGGCGATTGGCTCGCGCAAGAGATTGAGGCCAAGACCGGTAAAGAGACTCGTACGGTGGTGCTTGGACATATCCAACGTGGTGGAACTCCAACTGCATTCGATCGCGTTCTCTCCACTCGCTTTGGTTTGGCTGCTATCACGGCTGCTCACGAAGGTAATTGGGGCACTATGGCGGCGCTGCATGGAACAAAGATTGAGATGGTTCCGCTTGCCTCCGCAACTGGCGAACTCAAGCTCGTGGATCTCACGCGCTACGCAGAGTCCGAGGTCTTCTTCGGATAATTAGTCGTCACCCAGACCGCTAACCTCCCTAGGCTCCTCTCATGAGTAATCTCGACACGCTTTTTACCCCTGGCCTCATTGCGGCGCAGCAGCCGCAATGGCCCGGCGGTCCAGATGGCGAACCAGTCGCTCGAGCTGTGGCTGATCTAAAGAAATTACCGCCGCTTGTGTTTGCAGGAGAGTGTGACAACCTCAAGGCGAAGATAGCCGAAGCCCAAGCTGGGCGAGCCTTCTGGCTCCAAGGTGGTGATTGTGCTGAAACATTTGCTGCGGCAACCGCGGATTCGATCCGCAATCGGATCAAGACGATTCTGCAGATGGCCGCTGTTTTGCAGTACGCCTCGTCATTGCCAGTGATCAAAGTTGGTCGCATGGCTGGGCAGTTTGCTAAGCCGCGGAGTAACGATACCGAGACCCGCGACGGGGTAACTCTTCCTGCTTACCGTGGTGACGCCGTTAACGATATTGAATTCACCGCTGAATCACGCCAACCCAACCCACAGCGCCTGGTACAGGTTTACAATACCTCCGCTGCGACGCTCAATCTCGTGCGCGCATTCACCCAAGGTGGCTTCGCCGATCTGCGCCAGGTCCACGAATGGAACAAAGGTTTTGCAAATGATCCGCGCTTTGGCCAACGCTACGAACAGATGGCAAATGAGATTGGTCGTGCACTCAACTTTATGACATCTGCTGGCGTGGACCCGGAGAGTTTTAAGAAGGTTGATTTCTACTCCAGCCACGAGGCTCTCATCCTTGAGTACGAAAAGGCTTTGACGCGCATCGATTCTCGTACCGGCAATGCTTACGATGTTTCGGGGCATATGGTGTGGATCGGGGAGCGCACTCGTCAGATTGATGGCGCACATGTGGACTTCGCGGCGAAGATTCACAATCCAATCGGTATCAAATTAGGTCCTAAGTCCACTCCAGAAGATGCTCTGACGATGATCAAGATACTTAACCCGAGCAATGAGCCTGGGCGACTTACCTTCATCACCCGTATGGGAGCAGGCCTGGTACGTGAGAAGTTGCCGAAGTTGGTACAGGCTGTGACAGAGTCTGGAGCTAATGTGCTCTGGGTCTGTGATCCCATGCACGGCAATACATACGAAGCTCCGAGCGGGTACAAGACCCGCCGATTTGATGATGTGCTCGATGAGGTCCGCGGATTCTTTGAGGTACATAAGGTACTTGGAACCCATCCTGGTGGTATTCACATTGAACTTACTGGTGATGATGTCACGGAGTGCGTCGGAGGAGGTGAGCAGATCTCAGAAGAGGATCTCGCCCATCGCTACGAGACCGCCTGTGATCCCCGTCTGAACCACACCCAATCTCTCGAATTAGCATTTCTGGTGGCAGAGATGTTGCGGGACCGCTAAAAAATTTAGGTCTTTCATTTGCCGAGTTGGTGAAATAGGCTTCGCAAATGCTCCTGACTTCAAGCGTGAAGACACCAGTTGGTTCCCTTCAACTAATCGCACATGAGCATGTTCTCCTTGCCGCAGGCTGGGGTCCGTTGCGCGAATTGAGCGCACGCCTTGATAAATCTGATTATGACCTAGGTATGAAGCCTGCCAAAGAGATCCCGATCATCACAGATCTGATTAAAGATTACTTCGATGGTGATTTTGCGGCTCTCAATGGAATTAAGGTACGCCAACCTGGCGCTGAGTTTTCGCAGGCAGTTTGGAAAGCGATGCGCAAGATTCCTGTAGGAAAAACCATGAGTTATGCAGATCTTGCCTCGCGTGCTGGTTCACCCGCCGCGGTACGAGCCGCAGGAAGTGCATGTGCTCGCAACTTGATAGCGCCAGTTGTACCGTGTCATCGCGTTGTGAAGACCGGGGGAGAACTCGGCAATTACGCCTACGGACTGCACTACAAGGAGGAGTTGTTACGCTTTGAAGGCGCGCTCCACTAGCTCTGGAAGTACGGAATTTACCTTTGCAATCTCGTCACTGCTGACATCTAGATGAGTCACTAATCGCAAAATTGTTGGACCAACAGTGCTCGCCAAAATCCCTGCGTTCTTAAGTTCAACGTTAATCTCCGCGGCTGAAATTGCGCAACCAGCGAGATCTAAGATCACGATATTCGTCTCTACTAGCGCAGGATCTACCACGCGCGGGGCAACTGCGTGAACCGCGCTTGCTAGAGAGCGGGCATGATTATGATCGATAGCTAGACGTTTAATATTGTGGTCGAGAGCGAAATGTCCGGCCGCCGCGAGCATTCCGATCTGTCGCATTCCAGCGCCGTAGCGCTTGCGCCATATGCGAGCGCTGGCGACTCGAGCTTTGTTCGCGAGCATAATTGAACCAACAGGAGCCCCGAGTCCCTTGGAAAGACAGACCGAAACGGTATCGAAATGCCTTCCGTACTCCAGAAATGAAACTCCGGAGGCGATATGGGCATTCCAGATGCGCGCACCATCGAGATGCATCGTTAGACCCATCTTGAGGGATGCCGCCCGCAAAGCTTTAATCTCATCGATTGGCTGCACGGTACCGCCACCGAAGTTGTGAGTATTTTCCACTGCGATAGCGGTTGTTGAGACTTGGTAAGGACCAGAATCGGGGCGAGCAATACGCAACGGGTCTGCAGATTTCAAGGCTCCTAGTGGCGCTTCCCATGTTCGAGTTGTGATGCCACTAAACGCGGCTCCTGCTCCCAGTTCAGCGCGGACAATGTGTGAAAAAGTTTCAGTGATTAACTCTTCACCTGGTTTTACTAATTGCCGAATAGCGAGTTGATTAGCGAGGGAACCGGTGGGTGTGAAGAGAGCAGCCTCAAAACCGAAGAGCGCAGCGACCCGTTCTTCAAGGGAGTTAGCGGTGGGATCATCGCCGTAGACATCATCGCCCACTTCGGCGCTGGCCATGGCAGCACGCATCTCGGCGCTTGGCTTGGTTACGGTATCGGAACGAAGATCAATCATGTCTCAATCTTCTCATGGCCCGCGGGTGTGACAGAAATGTCTCCTTCATCGAATAAAATAACAAGGTACAGACCGATCAGCATACATACGCCACCCACGAGGGTTCTCCAAGTTAAGTGCTCGTGTGCCAGCAGAATGCCGAAGATTGCCGCGAAGATGTACTCCATCGTGAGAACAATTCCGACGTTCGTCGCCGACATAAAGGATTGCGCCCAAGTCTGCACGATGAAGGCAAATGCGCTGGCAAAGATGGCGCAGTAGATAACCACCGCCCAGACTCCCTGGTCATGCGGCGCATGAAATCCGCTCTTGAGCGAAGCAAGGAGCGCAAGGAGGCCAACAGTTCCCATTTGAATCATGGTTAACGCATAAGAATCCCGATCGGGGCTCCAACGACTCAATGCGATGAAATGGAGTGCGAAGAGCAGAGCCGCCACTAAGACCAATAACTCACCCCGCCCAATCGACAGACCATGGAGGGAGAGAAAGCCCATTCCGATCGTGGCAAGCCCGACCGCCGCCCATTGCACCTTCGAAATGTGGTGCCTGAAGAAGGTGGCGGCTATTAATGGAATAAATACTGCATAGAGCCCGGTAATGAACCCGGTCTTCGCCACTGTAGTGAGAGTCAAACCAAAGGTCTGAAAGATGTATCCGGCCCCGAGTAGGAGGCCAGCGGCAACTCCGCGGAGTAGGAAAGCCCAATCGATATGGCGAAATGCCTTAGGGCGCAATAGGCCCATCAGGATTGCGGCACCGATGAATCGCCAAGCCAAGAAAGAGTTCACATCAATGCGATCAAGGGAATTCTTCATAATGGCAAAGGTGCTGCCCCAGACTATTGCAACGATGAGAAGTAGGGCTGTCGGGATACCTTTATTTTCTTTGAAATTCACTTTCGCTTGCTTCGCATTTTTTTCAAAAGCTTGATCTCGGCGCCGTGCTCCGGTTCTTGACCGGGTGTCTCAAGGATGAGAGGTGCATTGGCAACCGCAGGGTGAGCAACCAGCTCTTCAAAAGCTTTTAGGCCGATCTTGCCCTCACCCAGATTCTGATGGCGATCCTTAAGCGCTCCGCAGACATCCATCGAATCATTTGTATGAATAAGTTTGATTCTCTCGACGCCTACGAGTGAGACGAGCAGATCAAGTGTCTCGGTCATTCCACCTTTTTTGGCGATGTCATGCCCGGCGGCAAAGACATGGCAGGTATCGAGACATACGCCGACCTTGGGATGCCACTCCAGAGCTTGGAAATACATCAGAAGATCATCAAGCTTCTTCACCAGTGATTGACCCTGCCCAGCGGTTGGTTCAAGCAGCAACCAAGGATCATCTTCTTTCAACTTCTTCAACACGGGCAACATGCCCTTATTGATCTGTTTCCAAGCGGTAGGTACGTGTGCGACATCCACCGCTGAGCCGGTGTGAATCACAGTTCCTAGCGCGCCAATTTCGCGCGCTCGCTTGAGCGAATAGGCGGTTGATGCAAGGGAGTTCTCATACGTTGCCGGTGTTGGTGAACCGAGGTTGATCAAAAATGGGGCGTGTACATATGTGTGAATATCTAATTCACCTGCACGATCGCGGAAAGCGGTATCGGCTACCAGATTTGGCTCTGGCATCGCCCACCCGCGTGGATTTGAAGCGAAAACCTGAATCGCCTCCGCCTCGGTAGCCAACGCGTATTCAATAGAACGTTTCGCCATCCCTCCTGAGGTCGGGGTGTGGGCGCCGATGCGTGGAGCAGTGCGGGGGGTTGAGCTCATGGGGTGAGCCTACCCGAGCGTTATAACCACTGTGCTGCCGCGTTTAACCAAGGAGCCAACCTTTGGAGATACATTCGTAACATGCTTACCGTTCCCAATCTTTCGCACGGTAACCTTTAATTGCAGGTTCTCTAACTCCTTGGTGGCGTAACTGCCTGAGAGTGAATAGACGTTCGGGATATAGACATTTGCCGTTCCTTGTGAGACCACGATTCTTACCGCAGAACCAGGGGCCACTGGCGTAGCCCCATCGGGTGTCTGTGAGATAACGCTTCCGGTTGCGATTGTGTTGCTGTAGGCAAAAGTTTGGTTAACGACGAGGCCGGCAGCGGTCAATTCGCTCTGCGCCTGATCACTCGTTAGCCCCACATAGTTAGAGATGGAGATGGGGGTATTTGAAGCGGTTGAGGTGGGCGTCGGGCCCAATGTAGGCGCAGCGGAAGGAGTCGGGGTTGGTGCTGGTTGGGCTGGGACTCCGCCTGAGATAGTGAGCGCCACAGTTCCACCGCGCTTTAGGCGAGCACCGCCACCTGGGGAGGAAGAGATCACCTCTCCAACGGGGACACTGGAGTCGAACTCCTTCTGCGCGATAACGGCGTGCATTCCTATATTGGAGAGAGTGCTAGTTGCATCTGCAATAGTCATACCGACAACGGAGGGGAGGGAGATTCCATTAATTTGTCCGGCCAATTGGTAAAGCCCGCCAGCCACTACCAAGATCAAGAAGCTAATTGCGAAGTAGCGATTGCGTTGCACGCGCCTAGAAGTCTTCCGCTTGCCGGCGATAGTTTTAGGAAGGGCAAGAGGAACTTCTAACTTTGCTTCTGAGATAAAGGTGGGCTTCTTCTCTTCGCGCGGGATACGGGTTGGTTCGGTGAAATTGCGTACTTTGGTAACTAAGGTATTGCCGATTCGAACTTCGGGGCGCGCGCTCTTGCGCTTAGTTGGCGGAGGTTTCGCCACTGGGCTCTGCGGAGGGAGATCTAAGTCCAGGGTAAGTTGTGAGCGCTTCGGATCTAAAGCAATTTGAATCTGGGTCAGCTCTTCGAGTAACTCCGCACCGTTACGCTGGCGTTTGTCGGGATTGTGAGCCGTCGCGCGCAGCACGAGATCATCCAAGGCTGGGGCGATGCCAGCTTGGGAGAGTGAGGGTGCTGGAACTCTCTCGTTGACATGTTTTAATGCAATCTGAATCGGGGTATCCCCATCAAATGGTTTGTGACCCGTGAGAAGTTCGTAGAACATGATTCCTAGAGAGTAAATGTCACTACGCGCATCTGAAATTCCGCGCTCCACTTGTTCGGGGGAGAGGTATGAAACGCTACCCAAAACAATGCTTGATTCGACCGACATCGTGCCACCGAGAGTAGCTCCGCGAGCTAGACCAAAATCCGCAATTTTGATCCGCCCCTCCTTTGAGATCAAAATATTATCTGGCTTGAGGTCGCGGTGATTGATGCCAAGGCTGTGAGCCTGGGCTAGCGCACTCACCACCGGGATGGCGTAATGCAGGAGTTCACTAGGGGTGAGATGTCCGCGTTCGGTCAGAAGCTCGCGCAGGGTAAAGCCATCGATATATTCCATGACGATAAAGACCGCGGGGGTGCCGCCCTCATTCCAGCCCTGGTCCTGGATCGAAACGATATTTGGATGGGAGAGCGAGGCGATCGCCTTGGCTTCACGAATAAAGCGATTAACAAATTCCTCATCATTGGCCAGATGTGGATGCATAATTTTGACAGCGACCAAGCGATCGAGACGCTGGTCTGTCGCCTTATAGATGGAGGCCATTCCTCCAGCAGCTATCAGCGATATGAGTTCGTAGCGGTTATCGATAATCTCGCCGGAAAGATCTGACACGCTGAGATTCTAGGGGTTAATTCCAGCCATTCAGGTGAAAATCCGCTGCATCCCGTGTGCCTTCCTCCACAAAGTGAGTATGTTGCGCCGCTAGAAAGCCGAGCATCTGCTCTTCTATCGCAAAACCATCGCGTGCCAAGACGCGGCGCAGTCCTACGACGGGTTCAAGGTCTATCCAAATCTTTGTCTCCACCAATTCTCGGATCGCACTCTGTCCAGATCCAACTCCCTCGAGGATGAGAAGTTGTGTGGGCTCGATAGAGAACCACTCTCCGGGGCGCTGCTCGTGCCAGTCATAACGGCGGGTTCGAACGCAAGTTTGTTCCCTATGGCCCCGCGCAATCGCGACAAGTTTCTCTGTGAGAGCCACTCCGAGTGGATCCTCCCAACCCTCGTACAGGTCATCCATGTGGATGATATGTACCGCAGTGCGCTCTTCGTATTCACTCGCCATAAATGCTGCAAGGGTTGTCTTGCCGGCGCCAGCCACCCCATCAATTGTGATGATCATTTCTTACACGGCGCTCTTTTCACGATTAGCTATGCGTAGCCAACGTCTCCATCCTCCAATGGCCAGAGCGACAAAGATGAAGTAAAGCATGGAGGTGAGGTATGACTTGCCGTGCCAAAACTGATACGCATAGACGCCATCAACGACGAACCAGAGTGGCCACGCTTCATAACGCTCGAGGCACATCAAGACCTGCGCGATACAGCTACCGACGAAACCAAAAGCGTCCGTCAGCGATGCCGCAGCACCGATGTGAAGGAGAAAGGGATAGAGAGAGAACCAGGCGATGAGATAGCCGATCATCCAGTAGATGTTTCTCTTGAGGGATAATTTCGCGGGCTTAGCCCCCTTAGGACCCCAACCAAACCAACCCCAGATCCCTCCAGCAACAAAGACAAATTGCAGGACTGCACTGGCGTAGTACTTCTGTTCAAAGAAGAGTCCAGCATATAAAAGGCTGCTGATATTCCACCATGGCCAGGTAATGCGGGGGCCAAAAATCCCATATGCAACTCCGACGACCGAAGTTACAAAGGCGAGGAATTCTAAATAGGTGAGTTGATAACCCCACGCGGTGAAAAAAACGCTCATGAGTGTGTGATTTATGGAGTGCATGAATAAACCCCTTCCGCAGTTCGCATTACCGAACTGGTCATACGGTCGACCTGGAGATCAGGTCCTCTCAGCCACTTCAAGCGGCTCCCGTTGAGATAACTCTATCGCTCTCTCACCGCTTGCAGAAAAGCGGGCAATGCAACTCTGAGCCGGCGCCAGGATGAGGTTGCGGCCCGATGCGTGAAGATCTGGTAATTGATCTTCTCTACCTCATCGACTATTCCGCAGTAGAGCTCTGATGCTGCTGTAATGCAGGGTTGGCTGGCGGGATCCAGGAGTTTGATGCCATCTGCTGCCTCTCTCTGCAGGCGGCGAACTCGGTCTATCTGAAAGCTGAGCGCGGTCTTAATCTCTGGAGTCAATTTCTTTGCAGCCAACATCTCCTCGGTGACTCCTGCGGCCGATAACTCGTCAAGCGGCAGATAGATCCGTCCACGGTCGAGATCCTCACTGACATCGCGGATGAAATTTGCGAGTTGAAAAGCGATCCCCAATTTTTCAGCTGCCAGGTAAGCCGCAGGTTCAGAAGCTCCGAGGATGGGTACTATCTGCAGCCCAATGACGGCGGCGCTACCGTAAACATATTCCGTGAGCTCTTCATAACTCTGGTATCGAGTGATCGAGAGATCCATGGTCATTGAGTGTAAGAAAGCTTCAAAGAGTTCGATGGGAATGTTGAATCTGTGGACGGTATCAACCAGAGCACGACCAACATGATCTTGACTCGTGCCGCTTCGAATATCGTCAAGAACCCTGCCTCCCCAACTCTTCAGGAGTAGAGACTTCTCTTCCACGGAGAGAGTGGAACCTAGGTCATCTACGATCTCATCGGCGTAACGTGCAAAGCCGTAGAGAGCATGAACGTGTGGTCGCTTTGCCTTCGGGAGGAGAAGAGTTGCGAGGTAGTAGGTCTTGCCATGCAGTGAGTTAAGCCGCTTGCACTCTGTATAAGAGGCGCGAAGATCTGGATTTAGAATCCCTGCGGCGGTTAACTCATCCACGTTACTGAATTGCTCCTACGATTCGTTCCGCGGCAAGGCGACCTGAGATAAGGACCATTGGTACCCCGACTCCCGGTTGAGTTCCCGATCCCACAAAGACCACATTCTCAAAGCCCACGGCAAGATTGCGTGGCCTAAAGGGACCGGTTTGAAAGAAGGTGTGGGCGCTAGCAAATGGAGCACCTCGCTCCATCCCCTGCTCTTGCCAATCTAGGGGAGTAGTGAGTTGCTCTACTTCAATTGAATCGGCAAATCCTTCATAGCCACGCGATTCCATGACGCGAAGCATCTCGTTGCGATAGCGCGGGCCCTCTATCTTCCAGTCGATGTCGGCATCAAGGTTGGGGGTTGGGAAGAGGATGTAGTAAGAAGAGTGGCCTTCAGGAGCTAGTGAGGGATCGTCATAGGTTGGAATTGTCACCAAGAGACTTGGATCGGTCATCAAGGTTTTCTTTTTTATCAACTCATCGAAGACGCCTTCCCACGACTGCCCAAAGTGAATGTTGTGATGCGTGAGGTGGTCGTACTTCTTCTTGGTGCCGACAAGGAGGGTTACGCAGGAGGGGGAGTATGTGAGGCTTTTGACACGACGCGGGGTCGTCCCGAGAAGATCGCGATACGCGACAGGAAGATCGGGGTTAAGAATGAAGGCATCTGCCTCGATTCGCTCTCCGCTACTTGTTAAGACCGCAGTTGCGCGTCCATTGCTATGTTCTACGGAGGTAACAGTGGAGTTGTATTTGAAGGTTACACCGTGTTTTTCTGCCGCTCCCGCGAGAGCTCGCGGCACGGCATGCATTCCTCCCTTCGGGAAGAAGACGCCATTCACTGAATCCATGTAAGCGATCACCGCATAAAGCGCCAAGGCTTGTTGCGGACTAACGCCAGCGTACATGGCCTGGAATGAATAGACCTTCTGTGTCCGTGGATCTTTAAGAAATTGATTGACCTTGGGAGCGAGATGGCGGAAGGCGCCGAGCCCTACCAGTTTTGCCAAATTTGGAGTTAGGAGGTTGAGCGGAGAATCAATGTTTCGGTCGATGAAGTCGCTCATCTCGTACTTATAAAGTTTGGTGACGAAGTCAACGTATTTGCCATATCCGAAGGCTTCCTCTGCACCGATCTTCGTTGCAATTTCCTCTTGCATCCGCTTGGTATCGGCATGGACGTCGAGGTGCGAGCCGTCGTGATAGAAGGCACGATAGAGAGGGTCTACGGGAACTAAGTCGAGCCAATCCTTAATATCTTCTCCAACTGCGGCAAGTGCATCTTGAATGAGCGAGGGCATGGTTAAGACCGATGGGCCAGTATCAAAGGAGTACCCATCGCGTTGTAGCAATCCGTTGCGACCACCTGGAACGGATTCGCGTTCGATGACGGTGACTTTTCGTCCAGCTCCAGCCAGGCGCAGCGCAGCGCTCAGCCCACCTAGGCCGGCGCCTACTATGACAACGTGATCGCTCTTTCCCTTTACCTGACGCACAGAATCCCCCTTAACTCACGCAGTTCTTTGAGTTGCCGCGACGGCCATCTCGGCTAATAGCGCAACTGCTTGTGGCGTAATTCCACCAGTAGTCAGCGCTTTGTGCGCTTTGAAAGTCATCTCTTGGATAATCGACTCCAACTCCGCAAGCGAACCTGTCTCAACTATCAGCGCACGCAAAGATTCGATCTCGTTGAGATTCAAATCCTTACGACCAAAGAGGTTTAAGAACTCTGTGCGTTGGGTCACGTTTGCTCGAGAGAGAGTAGTTGCGACGAGGACCGTACGCTTGCCTTCACGTAAATCATCGCCAGCAGGCTTACCAGTCTTCTCGGGATCCCCAAAGACTCCGATTACATCATCGCGTAATTGGAAAGCTTCACCAAGCGGTAAACCGTAATTGGAATAGCTTTCGATAAGCGTTGGAGAGAGATTGGCAGCGAGGCTAGCGCCAAAGTGAAGAGGACGTTCGATGCTGTACTTACCAGACTTGAAGCGGGCCACCTTCAAAGAGCGTTCAACGCTTTCGCTGGCCAGCGCCTGTTCGTAGATATCAAGGTATTGCCCCGCCATTAGTTCAACGCGCATCTCGTCGTAAACGGGCAGGGAACGCAGGATGCTCTGCGTTGGAGCCCCGGATTCATGTAGCGCCTTTGCGGCCCAGATCAACGCAAGATCACCGAGCAAAATCGCAGCCGCCGCACCAAATTGCTCGCCGTTGCCGTGCAGGGCCTGAGCTTGGTGAAGGGATTGGAACTGTTTATGGATTGCAGGAGCCCCGCGTCTGGTATCTGAGGCATCCATGACATCATCGTGAATCAGGGCGCAGACATGGATGAGTTCAAGGCTTGCGGTAGCGCGAATTATCGCGGGAGAGAGATCCCCACCTGCCCCTAAAAAGCCGATCGTTGCGAAGAGGGGGCGTAATCTCTTTCCGCTATCGAGTAGGAAGTGACCCAGCGCGTCGGCCACGGGATCGAGCTCGCTACCAATCTCACGGAGGTACTGGGACTCTTCATCGAAAAATTCGCGCAACGAACCGTTGATAACCTCTGTTAGCCCATGAATCCCGTCAAATTCCACGCCGTAACGGTACCCTGCTTCGCTATGAACCCGAGAACTGAGAAGGAGCCCACGTTCTCTATTGAACTCTTCCCGCCAAAAGATGAATTAGGAGAGGCGCGCCTATGGGAGGCGGTCACTCAAATCGCGACCCTCTCGCCGGACTTTGTATCGGTGACATATGGCGCGGGTGGATCCACTCGCGACCGAACGATTCGAATTGCAGAAGAGCTGACATCGCGAACGGGAATTCCCACGGTTGCGCATCTGACTTGTGTTGGATCGACGCGTACAGAATTGGCGAAGATTCTTGACCACTACAAGGCGGCGAATATCTCCACAATCTTGGCTCTACGGGGCGATCCCGTTGGGAGTCCAGGTGCTCCTTGGTCGACAACGCCAGGCGGTTTTGATCACGCCGACCAATTGGTTGATCTGGCTACCCTGCGTGGAGATTTCACCGTGGGAGTCGCCGCCTTTCCCGATGGTCATCCCGCCTCACGTGGGGACTTTGCTCAGGATATTGCGACACTGATTCGCAAAGAGGCGCACGGCGCCACATTTGCAACGACGCAATTCTTCTTTGAGATCGCTGCTTATCTGAAATTGGTGGAGGCGTTGGAGAAGGCGGGATCCCAACTTCCTATTATTGCTGGGGTCTTACCAATAACAAATGTAAAGCAACTTGCGCGCATGGCGGAGTTGGGTGGCACCCCGATTCCAAATGAGATTATTGAGAAGTTTGAGAAGATCGCGGGAGATGAGAAGGCGGTTATTGAATTGGGAATTGAAATCGCCTCGGAGTTATGCCGTGAGCTGATCCATGCGGGTGCGCCAGGAATTCATTTTTATACTATGAACAGCGCCGCGGCAACGGCGGCGATTGTGAAGAATGCGGGGCTGCGATGAAGCGCGAGAGGTACTTCACGTGCTGGAGTGAGATCCACGGGGGCGCTGAAATTTCTGGCATAGTAAAAGTTTGGTTAATTATCTCCTACCGCCTCTGTGCGCCGCTGGTGCGCCTGAAGATATCCCCTAATCTTCTCAGCCTCCTTGGAGTAGCGGCGGCGGCTTTTACTTATACCGAAGTGAAGCACCGCTATGCCATTGCACTGCTGGCACTCTCGCTATTGAGTGATGGCATTGATGGCACTGTGGCTATTTTAAGTGGCAAGGTGGGCAAGCGCGGTGCGATGGTTGACGCGATCTGTGATCGTATCGGTGAAACGCTCTGGGCCCTGGCTTTCTACAAACTTGGCGCCCCCGCTTGGGTAGTTGCGACTGCCTGGTTGTTCGCATTTACACAGGAGTACGCGCGCGCTCGCATTGCCGGACTTGGTGATTACCGCATCGATATTGTCACTATTGCTGAACGTCCAGTGCGCGCCTCATTTCTAGCGATCGCAATCGTTGCCTTCGATCTACAGATCGCGGCTGCAACGACACTCGCCGTGTTGTGGTCAGTTCAACAGGGTGTAGCTCTAGTGATGGTGATGCGCAGCGGTTACAACCGCCTCAGCGCTCCCGATAGCGTCAGCGACTAGCTGCGCACTCATTCCAACGAGAGGAAGTCCTCCGCCTGGATGGGCAGATCCTCCAACACAGAAAAGTCCTTTAACGGGGGAGCGATTGCGCGCTCTCATGAATGCCGACATCGCGCCGTTGCTGGAGGTGCCATAGATAGATCCACCTGGCGCGTTGGTGCTGTTCTGTAGATCGAGCGGAGTGCGAAACTCCATAAGATCGAGTCGCTCGCTAACGCGCAGGCCTAACTCGTCAAGTTTTGTGATTATCTTCTCTGCATATTCCGCTCCACCGGTACTCCAGTCCCATCCTGATTCGGGATCGTGTCTGGGGGCATTGACGAGAACGAACCAGTTCTCTGTGCTGGGGCGCTTGACCATAAGCGGATCGTTCGGAGCGCAGATATAAATAGTTGGATCAGCTACCGGAATTTTTTTAGTGAAGATCTCGTCGAATTCGGCATCATAATCTGCGGGGAAGTAGATAGTGTGATGATTGAGTTTTGGTACTACCCCAGTAATTTTAGAATTGTCCAGGCCAAGGAGTAGTGAGAAGCCGGCCAGAGATTTCTCTGCCCGCCTGAGTTTTCTCCGTTCCGGTTTTGCTTCCTTCACCGATGGTGCTAACAGTTGGTTATAGATGATTTCAGCATCGGCGTTGGCTACTACTAAATCGGCTGCTACCACCTCACCGCTAGCGAGGGTGATTCCTGTTACCGAACCGGCCTTCGTGTTGATAGAGGTGACGGCGGAGTTGAGGTGGATTCCAACGTTGAGCAGCCTGCAACGATCTTCTAGCGCTGCGCTGAGCTCTCCAATTCCACCAGAGATATGCCAAGCGCCGAAGGTCGCCTCGATGAAGGCGATGGTTAAGAGAGCAGCGGGAGCTTTACGCGGATCAGAACCGGTGTATGTCGCATATCGATCGATGATCATCTGGATATGTCTATCGTTGGTGTATTGAGCGGTGACTGAGTGGAGCGATTTCCAAGGGGAAATCTGTCGAATTCCTCGGATCAGATCGCGACGCTTGAGCAGGCTCCAGATAGATGTTAATTCGGACTGTACAAATGGAGTTCGAGAAATATCCCACATCACCTCGGCGCGCTGCATGAGAGAGTGCCAGGCATTGCCGGCAGCAAATCCAAAAGATTCATCGATAGCGGCACAGGTGCGGGAAAGATCGAGGTTGACGAAGTCGACGCTCTTGCCATCGGTAAAGTTGTAGGTAAATGCCGGATTGACCGCTTGCAGTGTCATGACTTTTTCTAAGCGCGGGCCAGTTTTAAGGAAGAAATCTTTATAGATTGCCGGAAGGGTCATCAGTGAGGGTCCTGTATCGAAGGCGTAGTCACCAATCCACTCGGTACGACATTTGCCACCAGTACGTTCAGAAGCCTCGTAGATTGTGATGTTATGACCCTGGCGTGCCAATCGAGCGGCTGCGGTCATTCCACCCACCCCTGCTCCGATCACGACGATCTTCGCCACTTATGCCACGCTCCGTCCCCGCCAGATTAGTTGGCCGGTTGATTTTTGGTGCCAAGATTTTCCAATGAGATACAAGAGAGTCAGGATAGCCAGTGGATGGAGAAGTGCGGTGCTCGGATTAGATCGCGTTCGTGCCGCTGCGATGTAGCGGGTGAGCACGATCACGAAGTATGCGATCCACGCCGCGTGATAACCAAGGATAGCGAGCAAGAATGGGAGCACGCCTGTGAGAAAGAGAAAGAGCGACGAAGTTACTGCGCCAAGTGGGGAGCCAAAGGCGCGCCAAAGAGATTTTTTGTATCCGTTAAAGAGATCTGCACGGTTCTCGTACATGCGACAAGCAACTACCTCACTGCCTTCGGCAACTGCGCCTTTGAACCCATTCTTGATGAGAAGACGAGCTAGTTCGAGGTCATCCAAGATTTCATGACGAATGGCCTTGTGGCCACCAGCGCTCAGGTATGCGGCGCGCTTCACGATCAGAAATTGTCCGTTGGCGATAACCATGGAGGCAAATTTCCCGTTTTCGGCAAAGCGCAGTGGCACAGATGAGAGCCATGACCATTGCAGGAGGGGTTGGATTAACCTCTCAAAGAGGCTCTCAGCGATCTGGCGCGGGTAGGGAGAGATGAAATCCCAACCCAACCTCTCCATATTGGCAATGGATGCAGCGATGGCGCTGGGCGCAACTCTTACATCGGCATCAACAAAGACTAAATACTCACTGGTTGAATGAGCAACGAGCTGGTGGCAGGCAAAGTTTTTTCCTAGCCAACCATCAGGGAGATCTACTCCAGAAATTGTTCTAACTGCAGGGTATGTCGCAAGAAGGTCACTTGTTCCGTCGATTGAATGATCGTCTAAAACAATCACCTCACTTTTGCGAAGTGATGTTGCAGCGAGGAGGCACGAGATGACTCCATCGACATTGTTGACCTCATTGCGCATGGGAACAAGAATCGATACTGAAGATTGAATTTCTTTTGCATGACTTGCTTTGACAACTCGAATCGTGAAGGCGTTGAGGATAGAGATGATCAATGGAATTGCAACGAGTACAAGAAGAATCAGCATTGGCTAAGCGGTATCGGGTCGACCAAAGCGAAGTTGGAAGATATACGGGATAAGGTAGACGGCGAAGATGATGCCGACAAACTCACCAATCTTGGTGTGATGGAAGAAGAAGATATTTCCGATTACTCCGCCAATAAACGCCCAGAAGAGCAAGATATTTGGTACTTGTGAATTAATGGCGTTCTTGCGACGCTCCTGAGGTAAGAAGCGGTGCAAGGTCGCCATTAGGCCCATCCCGGCAAAGAGCCACCCGGCAGCATTGGAGAGAGGAATCATCGGTTCAAAGGGAACATGCGGCCCTACGAGTTTCCAACTCCAGCGACCCGCATCCACCATCTGAGGATCTAAAAAGAGATCCCAGATCATCAATCCGATTCCGCCATATAAAAAGACCCAACTACCTGCAGCACGGCGAGCAGCAATAAGTATGGGGTACGAAAGCATCATCCATGCAAAAGGAACGAGAAGCGGTACGCCGAATATCTGTACACCTAGCGAATGGTCGTAGTGATAGCGACCGAAGGGCCAACCGCTTTTAACTCCGAGCGCTTCAATCGCGAGGGAATAAAAAAATGTCACGAGGGTGAAGGTAACCGCGAAGAATGGACCATAAACAAGATACGAATGGAGAATCATTGTGGCCGCGCCAATGAAGACGGTTGCAAGAGTGATGTCTCGTAGTACGGTCCCATGGACTAATGGATACGCAATTTGTAAACCTATTGCCGAGAGCAGCCCCAAGTAGAGGAGAAAGGTCTGCTGACTTGAAATTGTTTGCTTCTTATAGCGCCCATTGCGTCGGAGGCGATAGTTGCGAGTAGTCACGATTTAATTCTGCCTTACTTAGCCCTGCTAATGGCGCCGCGAACCTCTTGAAGTGCGAAACGGGCAAAGAGTTCTTCGGAGTACCAGCGTTGCGCCTTCGTCTCTCGGATTACCGCTGAGTGGGCAGCGTCCTTGTAAGCAAATTCGCGCAGGGCCGTCCCGCTGTTCCAGATCGAGAGCGTTCCTTGCAGACCAAGCGGCGCCTCACCGATTCCAATGGCGCTTTCAACTCCGGCGCATCCGCGCAGACTTTCGATAACGGGAGGTACCGCCCGCCAAAATTGCAGATTTTTCTGCCATTGGATGCGCGCTCGAGTCAGTGCCAGAATCTTGCCTTGCCATCTCTTGCTCAGTTCCACATCTACTTCAAAGGGTTCTTGCTTTGACCATTGGCCGTGCGAGGAGATCGGAGTGGCTAGATATCTCAATTCAGATTTAGCAAAGGAGCGCCAACCTTCGACTACCGGGCCTGAATCAAATTCCAGCAAGGCATCCGCATCAATTGTTACGATCAATCCCCAGAGCGTAGGGTCGGCATCACGAGGTGTGAAGGTCTGGCCGGTACCAGTACCGATTAATTTGAAAAAACCCAGTGACTTATCTCTCTTGAGCTTGCGGCGATCACTTGCCATGTGCCAGATCGCCTGCGGCGCTCGCTTGGCAGCAATGCGCCAGAGGTATATGACTGTAATCACTGAACCAGCGCTGCGGTATACGTAATTTCAGCGGCACATTCTTGCCAGCTATCCCACATAGGGGCATGCCCGGATTGAGAAAGAGTTACCCATCGTGAATGGATCGGTAGCAAAGTTCGCTCCTGGGAAGTCTGCGCTGGAAGAGTCTTATCGCTATCCCCGAAAATGATGGTGATCGGGATCTGGCTCGATATGGGCTTATCAAAGCGGCGCTTTAGCATTCCGTCCCATGCTGCAAAGTAACCACTCGAAGAGCCGTAGGCGACAACCGCGTCAACGATCGTTTCATGGGGAAGCTCGCGCCAGCGTGGGCTAACTTCAAAGAATCCTAATTTGCGCGCCCATTCCTGCTTCATCAATTGGTCTGCATACTTGTAGGTGTATTGCGCCATGGTTCGTGATGTAGCCCCCATGACCGAGCGATGTGTCGTCGGTACGAGCCAGAGACCCGCGGGTGCGAGACCAGTGACGGTTTTGGTTCTCTCTGGATAAGCAGCCGCGATTTCAAGGGCGATCCAGCCACCGAGAGAATTTCCAGCGAAGTGCGCCTTCTCGATCCCCATCGTGTCCAACTGCTCTACTAGAAGGAGTCCAAGGGAGTAAGGATCCATAGCCTGATTAGGCTCCATCGCTGAATTGCCATGACCAGGAAGGTCGAATGCGATGACCTGGAATTTATCTTGCAGTGCGGGGGTGATCAGCTTCCATGAGGTTGATCCAGATCCCATGCCATGAATGAGGACAAGAGGCTCTCCAGAGCCAGAGCTTTCATAGGAGAGTTTCACGCTTGTAACTTTACCTTGCCTGACTAGGAGTGGAATATCCAGGTTTTAGCGATCGTGAAAAGCGCCAGGGAGAAAAGTAGGTAGACAAATAGCCGGCGCAGGAGTGGGACAGGTACCCGTTTGGTGTTATGGGATGCGATGAGGGAGACCACGATTGCCACCGCCCCAATACCGACTGGAGCGCCCCACTTAACTTGATGCCAGATCGCGTGGTGGCCCACGAAAGAGGTCAAAGAGTTGATTGAGATGATAAGTAGGGAAGTCCCCGCTGCCTTGTTCTGCGGAGTGTTATAAAAGAGGACCAGGACGGGAATCGCAAGGAACCCACCACCGATACCAAAGACCCCGGTCAATGAGCCAATAATCAAGGAGATCAAGATCAGGACTCCAAGTGACATTCGCTTCTCTACATCAGCCTTCACAGGCCTTCGTAAGGTAGCAACACCTGCGACGATCAAGATCAAGGCAAAACCACTGGTTATAACTGAATTGGGCAGATGCTTTGAGAGGATCGCCCCACCAATATTTGTTACTAAGCCGATACCCCAAATAGAAAATGCCTCTCGATATAGAACTTCGTGGGTTCTCATCTTGGGCAGCGCCCCAGAAAAGGCAGCTAAGAAGACGATGGCGAGTGCCGCAGTCGTTGCTTGCGTTGGCGTGAAGTGAAATACATAAAGCAAGATCGGCACGGAGGTAAGTGCCCCACCCGCTCCGACGAATCCCAAGACCGAACCAATGAAAATTCCGGAGAGGATCGCGAGAAGCGCATTCACGGGTACATCTTCCACCATTCATTGATCAATTTTTACAAATAAAAAGCTGAATAGATTTATCACGTTTCACCTGCGCCGAGAGCAACGAACCTGTAAATTCCCCCTATGCCTCTTCACTCCGCCCGAAGTGGTCACACTCGAAGGCACCGTGAATCCCTAGGCCATCTCCGGTTGAGTCTGGAAGACTTAGATGAAATTGTTGAGCGTTGGCAGAGGCTCTGCTCTTCAGTGACGATCACAGTCGGGGATGGCCTTACCGCTGACTATGTTGAGGACCTCTATGAGGTATCAAATGATGAACTTTCGAATCTGATGATTAGAGCTGAAAATCCGACGGTCTCGGTTATGTTCAAACACAATCGTGCCGAAATTTCTTACTCTGATGAGCCCGAGGATCGGGTCACCATAAGCACTATTAGGCAATCACTCAAGGCTCATAAAATTCGAACGCCCTTCTATCGCTTGAAGATATTTTGGGCGTGGATTTACGCCTTTGTGATTATGGGCGCCATCTTCGCCGATGACAGATTGCAAGGTTCACAAAGGCCGCCACCGCCACTACTAAAGAGCCTCGGCCAACTTCCACCTCCACCACCTCCACCACCTCCGCCACCGTTCTCAACCACGATACTCATGGTTACGCTCCTAACTTTTATTTTGATTACAGCTTGGTTTATCCATGCCTATACAAAGTTAGATGCGCAATCGTCAACTCGAATCAAACGAAAGTAGTTGATGTAACCCGGCCTCCACGGGATTGATTTGAGGTTATTTAACGGAGTCTGAACGCCGTGCAAACTTAGAGAATTTTTATGATTGTCCTATGCAACAATTAAATAAATTAAATAAATTAAATAATTAGTCTGCGACTCGACTTCTCGATGTTTAGTACCCTGTTTCTATGGCCATTCACTCTAAAAAAGATGACCACTTACGCCGGCGACGCGAATCCCTAGGCCATGTGAGGATCCATCTCGACGACTTAGAGGCATTGGTCGATGAGTGGGAGCGTTGGGGGATGGGCATCAATATCAGCGTTGGCGATGGCGTAAGCGCCGATTTCATTGAAGATTTAGCGGATGCAACGAAATTTGAAATTTCTCATTTGACGATTCAAACGGAAAATCCGCCTATGGCCATTGCGCTGCGCCGAGATAAGGCAGAACTCTCTTATAGTGCAGGCCATCAAGAGATGATGAGCGTCAATAATTTACGGGCATCGCTAAAACCATATCGCTTACACACTCCTTATTACAGATTGCGCTCCTTCTGGTGGGTTGAATATCTGCTGGTTACAATCACAACTGTTCTGGTAGTGGCAAAGGTTGATTACTGGAACCTTCCGGTCTGGCCCGCTTACCCTCCAGTCGGTGCACTCATCTTCTTGATCTTCTGGTTCCTCTACTCCTTTGGAAAGCTGCAAAAACGTTCATCGACGCGGATTTTGCGCGGTAAGAAGGTCTCTCGCAAGTGGATGCGCGCTAAAAACCTGACGTATTGGATCTTCCCTCCAGTTGCCCTCGCGCTTGGAATTATTCTGGGGAAGTATCTCGGAAAACCCTAAAGTACTAAATTAATAGAATAAGTCCATGGAGCAATCAGATTTGGATTTCAATACAACCGATCTGATTTACCATGTCACAACTCAGCACGATTGGCTCAGCGCCCAACTCTCCGGGATCTACAACCGTTCCACCAAAGACAAATCCTTTGATGATGTGGGATTTATACACGCCTCAACAGCGATCCAGTTAGAAGAGACGAAGAACTTTGTCTACGGCAACTTCGCTGCGAAATTAGTAGTACTAATCCTAAGTCAAAGCAAACTTTCTTCGGCCGGGATTGCGGTCCGCTTCGAAGAAGGGGGAGAGGGAGAGTTCTATCCTCACATCTATGCCCCCATTCCGGTGCGGCTCATAGTCGATACAATTGAGCTCTAAGGAAGAGAGTAAATATGGAAATCTTTACCTACCAGATCGAGTACTACGGTGATAAGGCGAGTGAGCAAGTTAAGGCTGTCGTGTATGAACTCAAGGATGGCTGGTTTGTCTTCTATGGCGGCAAGACTCAGGCGGAGCAGGTGTTGCGCGTACGGGCAACTGAGGTTACAAGAGTGGTGTTAGTAGCCGAGTAATTCTAAATAGGGGGCAATGGGATAGGGGGGCCTCCGGTCATCTTTAGAAGAGCGCAACTTATGCAATTCAGCTCCTTAGATTCTCCCCTTTAGCCAGGTACATTCGTTGGAATTAGCCCCTCTCGGGGGTCTACTTGCCCCTGTCACCTAGGGAGACTATCTTTCGAACATATGTTCGAACCAGCCAAAAACCCCGAAACTCCAGGATCCGTCCCTGGGGCGATCGAGGCTGGCCCGACGCCTGGGGCGCGGGTAATTGCCCCCCAGGGTGAGCCCCTTGAGTTCATGTACAAGGGGCGGCGCTTTCATGTTCACGCCATTGTGTCGCGCTGGCGTGAATCTGGAGGGTGGTGGAACCGGATCGATGACGGTCGGTTGCAGAAGGCTCCACTCGAAGATGTCATTTTTAATGATGGGGGTAAGGCGATCTGGCGGGTTGAGGCAGCTCCCGAGGGGGCGCTAGCCACCTTTGAGATCGAACTCGATGAAATCACTGGCAAGTGGCAGATCCGCCCCACCTCTAGACCCTCATGAAACTTCCACTTTTAAGGACCACGTTTGGGTCAAATAGTACTATGAAACATATCTATTAAGTATGTTTCATAGTACTATTTGGAAATGGCAACAACCTTGGCATCGTTAAGACGGGGAGTATTGCGGCCAAAAGATGCCGCCCATATTTATACCCAACCACATTTACAATTTAGGCGCCTGGAAGAGGACGGAGTGCTCCTTAAAGTCGCTCACGGCTATTACGCCCTCGTGCCGGAGGCAAGTCGAGGAAGTAACTGGCGCCCAGAAATTGAATCGTTGGCACTTGGAATTGCTCAGGCAGATTACGGCGTCAATGGAGCCATCCTTATGCACCTATCCGCCGCTCGGCTTCAAGGTGCGATTCCCCGCGCCATCGCAGTGGGGGTTGTCGCCGTTCCAAAACAGAGGCCCACCCTGGAAACACCATATGGGCGAATAGTTTTTGTGAAGAGAGATCTTCTCCGGCTAAAGCGCATTAAAGTGAAAACAGAGCTGGGGGAAGGTTGGTCCACAAATAAGGAACAAACTGCACTTGATTTAGCTGGGCGCCCCGAATTGGTTAAAGGCATGTCTCAGGTGGCTCAAGAAGCAGCTCATTCACTGTACTTTCTCTGCAATAAAACTAAGTTGGATTCAATTGCAAAAGATCAGCGCCTTAATTCAGCGCTAAGTCGACTTACACACTGGGTTAATAATGATTAATGCGGGCGAGCGCCAGAAGATCCAAGATTTATTTAATGTTAACGAAGCCCAAGTCAATCGAGATCACGCCATAAGTCATGTCCTCGCTGCTCTACAGCAGATTAAGACCAGGTTTATCTTTTTTGGTGGCACCGCGCTCTCTCGGACTTTCTTAACCGAAGGGCGTTTATCGGAAGATATCGACCTCTACTCTGCTGATCGAGATGCGCTGTGTATTGAGATGGACGGATTACCAAATTTACTAGAAGAGGAATTTCCGCAGGCTAATTGGGATGTGTTGCCTTCTCAGACCAAGGATCCTGTCAGCTCGCTTTTGGTTTGTGATTCTTCAATTCAAATAAAGGTTCAGATTGTTGATTCAGTTACTCGCGGTTGGCAGGGGGTGCCGACAGAGTTAACAGAAATTCATCAGCGATATTCTGATGTGCCATCAACAAGATTACTCACTCCCACATTTGATGGATTTGTCGCCATGAAAGCCTTGGCGTGGTTCGATAGGCGTGCCCCGCGTGACTTATTCGATCTTGAAGGTTTGTCCCGCGAAAGGTTGGTGACAGAGAGTGCTCGCGAGTTAATTGAAAATTTAATGGGATTCCGAATTAGCAGGGAGATGATGGATAGGTCTGTGGCTGGATTGTGGCAGGAAGAGTTAGCCCACCAAACAAAACTCGAGATGACCGCTGATGAATCTTTGCGCCGCATGCTGGAGTGGTGGGACGAATCCATTACTTTCTAGATGGATGACACCTGCCTTAAAGACGCAAACCCTTAGAAGGCACGCTCAGAGCCACCTGGTAAAGCCGCGCCTTGCCTCTGTCTGCCGAGGGGACTATCTTTCGAACATATGTTCGAATTAACCCTAAACCCATCCGCGGCCTCTGGATACGTTCCAAGGGTGGCTTGGGCTGACCCCACCTCTCGACCCTTATGAAACTTCCCTTTACACACCTCTCAGTTGCCAGCGGTTACTCCTTTAAATATGGGACTGCCTTGCCACGGAAGTTGGTCGAGCGGGCTGCCGAGCATGGGTCAACTGCTATCGCTCTGACCGATCGCGATGGAGCGGCGGGAGCGATCAGGTTTGCACAGAGCTGTGAAGAGTTTGGTCTAGCACCGATCCTCGGGGTCAACTTAAGTTTTCTGCAAAAGAAGTATCGTGTCACCATCTTTGCGCAGGGCGATGGACTTGGGGCCTTGTATCGCTTGATCACCAGTATCAATTTGAGTGATGACAAGTTGTTGACCTACAAAACCTTGAGTGAGGCATCACAGTATTCGTCACAGTTGATTCTGGTCCATGGAGTTGAGTCGCAGTTAGCTGGTGCGATCAGCGCTCGCAGGGTCGAAGAAGCGCTATCTATCTATGGAGCAGCTTCTGATCTATTTGCGGGACAGGTGATTGAGTGCACCTCACATCTGCGCTCAGGCACGGGGCCGCTATCAACAACATATGCGGCGCGGATGCTTGGCTTTGCGCGCGATCACAACTTGCCTGCGATCTTAAGTAATGCGGTACGAATGCTAGATCGCGCCGATGGGCCGGTGGCAGATATCTTGGATTCGGCGCGCAAGTTGGTTCCGTTGCATCATAAGCATGTAGAGCGCAGTAATAGTGAGGCATATTTAAAGAGCCCTACCGAGATGGCTTGGGTGGGCGATGAGATCGCACGAGCAGCGGGGGAGCGCAATGGCAATCGCTTAATAGCTGATACCGAAGATCTCTCGCACCGCTTGCGCTTATCGGTGCGGCGTGATGTTGGGCTGGGTGCAATTCATCTGCCACATATTAAAGATCCGACTGAGTTACGTCATCGCACTCGTGCCGCCTTATCTCGCTACACCGGGGAGTTATCTGTTAAAGCTGCTGTGCGTTTAGAGGAAGAACTCGAAACTGTTACCACTCTCGGCTTTGAGCCTTACTTTCTTAGCGTTGCTGCTGTTGCCGATATGGCGCGGGCACGGGGGATCAGAGTTGCAGCGCGTGGATCTGGCGCGGGCTCTCTTATCTGTTATTTATTGGGCATATCTGGGGTAGAGCCCATTAATCAGGGGCTCTTGATGGAGCGCTTCTGTTCGGTTTTGCGGGCAGAACTACCCGATATTGATATCGATGTTGAGTCTGATCGCCGCCTAGAAATATATAGTGCAGTCTTTGATCGCTATGGCTTTAAGAGCGCCAAGTACAAGCCGGGTGACAATAGTTCGACAGCGACAGTTGCGATGGTCGAAACATATAGAGCACGCCATGCAATCCGCGATGTTGGTGCGGCGCTTGGGATCGCACCAATGGAGATCGATCTGATCGCCAAGTCGATGCCGCATGTGAGGTCGAGCAATATTCAGAAGGCGCTCGAGAATCTGCCAGAGTTAAAGAGCCTTAATCTCAATACTCCGATCTTGAAGATGGCGATTAAGTTAGCGGGCAAACTCGATGGTCTACCGCGCCACTTGGCGATGCACCCTTGTGCCGTTGTCTTATCGGACCCGGGGTTACTTGATTATGCACCACTCGAGATCAATGCCAGTGGGTACCCAATGCTGCAATTTGATAAGGATGATGTCGAAGCGATTGGTCTACTCAAGCTAGACATCCTTGGAGTGCGGATGCAGTCAGCTATTGCATATGCCGTTGATGAGATTAAAAGAGTTGATGGTGTTGATCTTGAGATTGATCAGATTCCACTTGATGATGCACCTACCTTTGATCTCATCAAATCCACACGCACCCTTGGTATCTTTCAGATCGAAAGTCCGGGGCAGCGTGAGCTTGTCGGTAAGTTTGCCCCCGATACCTTTACCGATCTGATTATTGATATCTCACTCTTCAGACCAGGGCCTGTTAAGAGCGACATGATCGTGCCATTTCTCAATGGTCGGCAGGGGCTTAAGGCGCGCGATCTGATCCATCGCGATCTCTACGATGTCTTGCACGAGACCGAGGGCGTTGTTGTCTTTCACGAACAGGTGATTCAAATAATCTCGATCATGTCGGGCTGCACCTTGGCCGAAGGAGATGAGCGGCGGCGGCAGATGGGACATCCCGACGGACAGGTCGAGGTCTGCGATTGGTTCTACCCAGCAGCATCGGCGCGGGGATATGAGAGCAGCGTGATCGATGAGGTCTGGGAGATCTTGCGATCTTTCGCCTCTTTTGGATTCTGCAAGGCTCATGCGGCGGCATTTGCCCTGCCTACCTATCAATCGGCATGGCTCAAGACCCATTTCACGGCGCCCTTTATTGCAGGGCTGCTGACCCATGACCCGGGTATGTATCCCAAACGCTTGATCTTGGATGAGGCGCGGCAGTGGGGTATCGCGATCAAGTCGATCGACATCAATAAATCAGAGCGCGACTATCGAGTCGAGCGCGTGGATCTTGATGGTGATACTCGCGCGCCATATCTAGCTCCTGATCTGCTCAGCACCGGCAAGAGTCTGTCGCTACCCGATGCGCGGGGATATGCGATCCGAATGGCGCTGCGCGATATCGCAGGGATTAATGAGGCTGAGATCAAAGGGATTCTGCGCTCGCGTCCTTACCTAGATTTAGCAGATTTCGTGGCGCGCTCTAGCGCTAGCCGCCCAATCTGCGAAGCGTTGATCATGGTCGGCGCATTTGATGAACTCCATCAATTAGATCAAAGCACCCTCAATCGTCGTGATCTACTTCTGCATCTTCAAGATCTTTATAAGTTATCGAGTGCAAGTGTGCGCGGGAGCGCCACAAATCAGATGGTGCTTGGTCTTACTCCGCCACCACTTGAGTCGAGTGGTTTACCACCTCTCTCATCTGCCGAAGAGGTTCACCACGAACTTGATCTCACCGGTATGGATATTTCGCGCCACATGATGGAGTTCTATGGCGAGTTCCTCAACCATGTCGGAGCGGTGCGCTCCTCCGATCTGATTCATAAGCGCTCTGGCGAATCTGTCTTGGTCGCAGGGGTGAAGGTAGCGCTCCAGATGCCACCGATCCGTTCGGGTAAGCGCGTCATCTTCTTAACGCTTGATGATGGCCATGGCTGTAACGATGTAACCTTTTTTGAAGATATTCAGCGCAGCAGTGGCAACTTGCTCTTTCGCTCCTCGCTCTTCTTGGTGCGCGGTGAGATCAGGCGTACCGGCCCGCGTGGAGTTTCATTGCGCGCGACGCAGGCGTGGGAACTCACCAACTCCTATGAGAAGTGGCGTAATCTGCCAGTTTATGAGCCAGAGCATGGATGAGATCGCAACGATCCTCCATGTTGATATGGATGCCTTCTACGCCTCAGTCGCCGAGAGAGATGATCCTTCGCTCCGTGGTAAAGCGGTCGTTGTTGGGGCAGGTGCGCGGGGAGTGGTTCTCTCAGCCAATTACGAGGCGCGCAAATTTGGAATACGCGCCGCCATGCCAGTTGGACGGGCGCAGCGGATGGCGCCACATGCGATCTTCGTTGTACCCAATCACCATCGCTATAGCGAGATCTCCCGCGGGATCATGGAGATCTTTGGCAACTACACGCCGCTCGTAGAGCCGATCTCGCTCGATGAGGCGTTTCTCGATGTCACTGGTTCGCGCAGATTAATGGGTGACGCTCCCGTAATTGCAAAGCGAATTCGCGCCGATGTCTTTGCCCAAGCTGGCATCACCTGCTCGGTGGGAATCGCCACCACGAAGTTCATTGCAAAGTTGGCATCCCAGGCCTGCAAGCCAAATGGCATGCTTGAAGTTGATCCCACAAAGGTTCTCGAATTTTTACATCCACTTCCTGTTAGCGCCGTCTGGGGAGTAGGACCAAAAACAAATGAGGAATTGTTGCGCCTTGGATTGCGCACTGTTGGAGATATTGCAAATACCCCACGGCAAACTTTGATTCGTGCACTCGGTGAGGCAAATGGAGTTCATCTTTACGAACTTGCTTGGGGGCGTGACTACCGCGCTGTGACTCCCGATGAACCCGATAAAAGTATTAGCGCCGCCGAAACATTCTCTCGTGACCTAGAAGATGAGGAGGAGATCTTGCGCGAACTCTTGCGCCTCACCGAGAAGGCCAGTGGCAGGCTGCGCGCCCGAAAACTTGCGGCCCAGACAATCTCGATCAAGGTGCGCTTCGCCGACTTTAAAACGATCAGCAGATCAAAGACGGTGGCGCTGCCGATTGATGGTATGCAGGAGTGTTACGAAGTTGCAAAGAAGTTGTACCTAGCGCTCAAACTCGACCGTGCACGGATCCGGTTAATTGGAATTGGGTTAGAGAACCTTGTGGATTCGGATGGATCCCCAGTGCAACTTGAGCTTGGTGAGCGGGAAAGTGGCTGGCGGGAGGCGACACGCGCGATGGATCAGGCGAAGGCGCGCTTTGGCGCCGATTCGGTGCGCCCTGCGCGCTTATTTGAGCGCTCTAGTGAGGAAGTTGAGAGGTAGCAGTCACGGATTCGGATAGCGCCACGTGCTATCACTGCTCTACTCTTTGGCTATGCCTTTATCAGATCACGAACGCAGACTCCTTGCGGAGATGGAAGCGGCCTTCGAACAAGAAGATCCCCGCCTCGTCTCAACGCTGACTGGTAACGCGCGCACTAAACAGGGCAGTTTCGTTCTCTACGGAGTAATTGCACTTCTAGCTGGGATGGTCATTCTCTTCGCTGGACTAATTGCAAAGTTGATCATCATTGGCCTTCTTGGTTTCTTGGTGGCTCTTGCTGGTGCATTCTTTATCTTCACCAATCTTTCGGTCGGCAAGAGTGGCAAGAAGGCACCTAAGTCTAAGAAAGCAAAATGGAGCGATCGTTTAGAAGGTCGTTGGGATCGTCGCAACTACGAGAATTAATTTTTTAGGTTAGCGCAGGAAGAGTTTTGTCAGCCTCTTAGCGGTTGCAGTAACTCCTAAAACCACCATCACCACGAAATATAGAACATGCCACAAGATCCCCCATGACACTAGTCCAAGCGTGAAATCACGGACCATCTCAATTGCTTGCCACAGAGGAAGCGCCTTCAGAATTCCCTGCAGGAATCCAGGGTATACGGTCAAGGGGTAGAACGAGCCAGAGAAGAGGAACATCGGGAGCATTGCCACGTTGATGAAATCCATCTGCTGGAAGGTTGAAAAGTATGAAGTGATTGCCATTCCTATCGAAGCAAAACCGAAGGCAATAAGTACCGCCGCAGGAATCGCCATGATCGCCCACCAGTTTGTAATTAGCCCAGCGGGAACGACTACACACATGAATCCGACGGCGTATGCAAAGCCGCGTAGAAGCGCCCAGCCAATCTCTCCCAGAGCGACATCCACTGAGCCGAGCGAAGTCTGCAACATGCCCTGGTAGATCCGATCAAACTTCAGCTTCCAAAATACATTCCAAGTCGAATCGTAGATCGCACCATTCATTGCGCTCGTAGCAAGCAATCCAGGGGCAATATATGCAGCATAGGTAACCACATGACCATTTTGTAAAGGAATCTTGCCAATTAAGTGGCCGAGCCCGTAACCGAATGACAGAAGATAGAGAACTGGTTCAAAGAAACCAGAGAGCACGGCAAGCCAAGCGGAGTTCCTAAATGCCATAAGGCTGCGTTCCAAGAGGACATGTGCTCGACCGGCGTAAGAGCCTTCGGCGAAGTGACCGCGACGAGATTGTGCTATCGCGACGGCGTTATCGAGGATCATTGAGATAACCGCTGCTCAAATTGGCGGTGAGCAAAATTCATTCCAAAGGCAAACATTGCAACTATGTACGAGATATGAAAGACGAACATCCACGGACTGATGTGATGACCATAAGTCAAGTAGCGTCCGAGTTCGGTGCTATGCCAGAGGGGTGAGAACCACCCCACCCAGCGAAGATAGATCGGCATCGACGATAATTGATAGAACGTTCCAGAGAATAAGAAGAGCGGCATAATCACAAATCGATTAAGCACCATAAAGAAGGTGTCGTCATTCTTAGTCCATGCCGCAACTCCCATGATAAAAGCTCCGAATGCCGCGCCCGCTGCCAGAGCCGTTGGTATCGCCAGCCAGCCGCGCGCAGTTGTGAAGCCGTGGAAGAGGTAGATAATTGTTCCGTAGACCGTCACTGAGAAGAGAACACGAGTCATCGCCGCCATCAGCACTCCGTTGGCAATCTGTTTGCCGGAAATTGGGGTGGCGTTGATTGCGAAGAAACTCTTATTCCACTTAAATCCTTCGAGAGTCGGGAAGACAACTTCATCCAACGCATTTTGTATCGCCGCTGTTGCAAGTAAAGCTGGTGCGAGAAAGGTTAGGTACTTAACACCGTCGACACCGCCGGAGTGGGCGTTGATCAACTTTCCAACACCAATTCCAACTGCAAGTAGGTAAAGAAATGGGTTGGCAACAGCGACAGAGAGAAGCGCCGGCAGGTACTTCATAAAGATCATGACACGCGCCTCAACTACGGCCAAGGCACCACGCGACTTAATCCGTTCAGTGTTAACAAGTTTTAAAGAGCCTTGACGAGGAGCCATCTTTGTCACCGCCCTAGTCGATCAGCGTGCGACCGGTGAGGCGCAAGAAGACATCTTCCAGCGAGCTACGGCGCACCAACGATGTAAGTGGATGTAGACCTTTTTGATTGAGTTGATGAAGTAACTCTTCACCATCGTCGGCATACATCAAGATTCGATCTGGAAGTACCTCAATGCGATCGCACAACTCTTTGAGTTGTGGTGCGACGACCGCGTTGCGATCAGATCCGAAGCGAACCTCCAGGACTTCTCTTGTCGAGTATTGCTTGATCATCCCAGCAGGGGAGTCCTCGGCCATGATCAAGCCCTTATCCATCACCATTAGGCGATCGCAGAGTTGTTCCGCTTCATCCATGTAATGCGTTGTGATTAGCAAGGTAACGCCCTGCTCTTTGAGTCTAAAGAGACGGTCCCAGAGGATATGACGCGCCTGCGGATCGAGACCGGTAGTCGGTTCATCAAGCATCAAAATTTCTGGCTCGCTCACCAGGGCTCGAGCGATGGTGAGGCGGCGCTTCATCCCCCCACTGAGCGCTTCCACCTTGACCGATCGTTTATCGACGAGTTGCGCGAATTCCAGCAACTCCTCAATCTTGGGCCGTATAAATGCCTTCGAAAGTCCAAAGTAGCGGCCGTAGATGTAGAGGTTTTCTTCAACGGTCAGAGCGTTATCCAGATTATCCATCTGTGGGACGACGCCTAGATGGGCTTTGATCTCAGGGCCAAATTTCTCTGGATCCTTGCCCAGGATGGTGATTTCACCGCTAGTTCGGGTCAGAGTAGCGGCGATAATCCGCATGGTTGTCGACTTACCGGCCCCGTTTGGACCCAAAAAGCCGAAGCTCTCGCCTTTGCGGACTTGGAAATTGATGCCAGCTACCGCCGTGAAGTCACCGTAGCGCTTTACCAGCTGTTTTGCCTCTATTAGAACTTCGTCGTTACCCATAGAGGGTCAAGGGTAACGACCTC